>NZ_FOZY01000034.1:0-46931 GCF_900116245.1 Methylobacterium sp. yr668
CCAGCACCGATGCCAGCACCGATGCCGGATCAGATCACCGAAAAGCTGGACGCCGATAAACCTCCAAACAAGGCGGCCTTCGCCGGATGCGCACGAAGGTCTCGGGGAAGCGCCGCGACAGCCACAGATAGGCGCTGGCGAGCTTCACGGTCCGCTCCTGGTAGTCGAGCGCGCCCGAGAGGTTGCCGCGCAGAGCCGGGACCGTGAGGCCGGCGGCGCGCGCTTGGCACCAGCGCTCTAGCAGCCCCATGGCGATCTCGTCGCGCCGGTCGATCGGGCAGACCGAGAAGGCGAACTTCTCCTCGATCGGCAGCCGCGCCCGGTCGACGATCCGGGCGACCTCCAGCACCTCCTCCAGGGCCGAGGGCTGGAACGGCGAGCCCGCGTAGAAGGTCGCCCGGGCGAAGTGGGTCAGCACCTCGTGCAGGCTGTGGGTGCGCATCTCCTCCGCCACCGAGCGGATCGCCCCGAGATCCGGGCGGACGAAGAAGCGCGTGTCGGCCGCCGGAGCCGTCGGGGCGCCCGAGAGGGCGGTGCGGATCGGCTCGGCGGCGTACGGGTCGGTCGCCGCCACGTAGCCGACATCCTGGTGGCCGTAGCGGCCGGCCCGGCCGGCGATCTGCCGGATCTCGGAATGGGTCAGCGCCCGCTCGGCGGTCCCGTCCCACTTGCGCACCGCCGAGAAGACGATCCGCTTCAGCGGGCCGAGGTTCAGCCCCATGCCGATCGCGTCGGTGGTCACCAGCACGTTGGCCTCGCCGGAGCGGAAGCGCGCGGCCTCGGCCCGGCGGACCTCCGGCGACAGGGCGCCGTAGATCGTCGCCACACGGTGACCGCGGGCGACGAGGACCTCGCGGTTCTCGTGCACGGCCCGGCGCGAGAAGGCGACGACCGCGTCCCCGGCCTCGACCTTCTCCAGCGGCACCGGCTCCTCCAGCAGCAGGAGCGGCGACTTGCGGGTGAAGGGGATCACCTCCAGGGACTCGTCGGCGGCCTCGGCGGCGCGGCGGACATACGACAGGGCGTCGTCGGAGCCGCAGACGATCACGGTCCGCGCCGCGACGCCGAACAGCGCGTTGGTCCAGGCCCAGCCGCGGTCGGGGTCCGACAGCATCTGGATCTCGTCGATCACCGCCACGTCGATCGGCCGGGTCAGGTCGGCGGTCTCGATGGTGCGGGCGGTGTGGGTCGGGTCGGCCTCGCCCAGCACCTCCTCGCCGGTGATCATGCCCGCGCGCAGGCCCCGCTCGCGCAGGGTCTCGTAGTTCTCCAGCGCCAGCAGCCGGAGCGGCGCGAGGTAGGCACCGGTCCCGGCCGCGGTCAGGTGCTGGAGCGCCGCGTAGGTCTTGCCGGAATTGGTCGGCCCCATGTGGAACACGATCTTCCGGTCGAGGCGCCGGGCGGCGGTGAACCGCTCGATATAGGCGCCGAAGCCGACCTGATCGCGCAGCCGCCGCAGGCGCGAGCCCTCGCGCGCCACCGCCTTGGCGTGGCGGCGGACGGGGGTGAGCGTGTCGTTGAGGCCGCGGGCCAGCTTCGGGCCGTACGTGAAGACCCGGGACCGGAGCGAGCGGTCCATGTGGGCGATGTAGGCGGCGGCGTCCGCCCCGACCTCGCGCAGGTCGACGAGGAGCTGCGCCCGCAGCCGGTCGACCGGCTTGTGCAGGGCGCGGGTCGCCTGGATGGCCGTGCGCGCCACGGCATCGCGCAGGGCCTCCAGGCGGTGCGTCGGGTCGTTCCGCGCGGCCATGCGGGCGAGGATCTCGGCCGCCTCCGGCTCGGGGGCCACGTCGAGGCGCAGGTCCAGGCGGCCGTTGTCGAGGAGCGGGATCTCGGTCCGGATCAGCCAAGTGATGCGGTGGTCCTTGGTGACCACGGCCCGGAGATTGGGGATCGCCTTCCGGATCGCCGGGACGCCGGTCTCCGCGAAGGCCCGGGCGGCCCGCATCTCCCGGAGCGCCCGGGCGACGCGGTCGTCGTCGACCTCGGCGCCGTAATCGGGCAGGTCGAGCTGGGCGAGCAGCCGGTCGAGGTCGACCGCCTCCGGGGCGACGCCGAGCCGCTCCAGGGACTCGATCAGGCTCTCGATCGTCGGGCGGAGACGCTTGCGCGCCATGCGGTCACCTTCGGCAGAAGCGTCTGACGCCAACCCCGACGCGGTCGGGGGCGGTCCGGATCCGATCCATGCGCCGGACGGAGGCGGCACGCCATCCCTGATGCGCGTCTCCGCCGTCTTTGCGAGCGCAGCGAAGCAATCCAGTCGGTGCCATCCGGACGGAAGGCGCGCCGCCCTGGGTCGCTTCGCTGCGCTCGCGATGACGGAGCGTTACGGATGCCGCGCCGCCTCGGCGAGCCAGCCGCAGAAGGCCCGGACCGCCGGATCCTCCGCCCGCGGCTCGGGGATGTAGGTGTAGTAGCTCCGCGCGGGCAGGGCGGGGCCCGGGAAGGGCAGGGTCAGGCGCCCGGCCGCGACGTCGTCGGCGATCAGCCGCTCGGGCCCCATGGCGACGCCGAGCCCGTCGAGGGCCGCCTGGAGGGTCAGGTAGAAATGCTCCAGCGTCACCGTGGCCCGCGGCGCCAGGTCCGGGACGCCCGCCGCGCGCAGCCAGTCGGGCCAGACCCGCGGCAGCGTCGCGGCGTGCAGCAGCGTGTGCTGCCGGAGATCCTCCGGCACCCGGAGCGGCAGCCGGCGCAGCAGGTCCGGGCTGCAGACCGGGATGCGCCGCTCGGACAGGAACGGCTCCGCGCGGTGGCCCGGGCGGCTGTCCGGGCCGCCCCGGATCGCCACGTCGAACGGCTCGGCCAGGCTGGCGAGGGGCACGTTCGAGGTGGTCAGCCGCACCTCGATCGACGGGTTGGCCCGCTGGAAGCCCGACAGGCGCGGGATCAGCCAGCGGAGTGTGAAGGTCGCCAGCGCGTTCACGTGCAGCAGGCGCGGCCGTCCGCGCTCGGCCTGCCGGGCGGTGGCCAGGGCGATGCGGTCGAGGGCGGCGCCGATCTCGGTGGCGTAGGCCGTGCCGGCCTCGGTGAGGACCACCCGCCGGTTGTGGCGCTCGAACAGCGGCAGCCCGAGCCAGCCTTCCAGCGTCTGGACGTGCCGGCTGACCGCCCCGTGGGTGACCCGCAGCTCGTCCGCCGCGCGGGTGAAGCTCCCGTGCCGCGCGGCCGCCTCGAAGGCCTTCACGGCGTTGAGGGGCGGCAGGCGACGGTGCACGGGTCAGGTTTCCTCACGCGAGCGTCAGCATAAGTCGTTTGTCAGCTCCGGGCCAGGGCGCCATCCTGATGCCGCACCACGAAGGATGGCTGGATGTCCGTCGCGTCCGATCTGACCGCGTCTTCCGAAACTGCGTCTTCCGAAACCGCATCCCCCCGGGCCGCGTCCCTGCCGGACGCCCGGCGCACGCTGGTGGCCACCGGCGTGAACCACGCGCTGCACGACGGCTACACGGACCTGATCTACGTGCTGCTGCCGGTCTGGCAGGCGGAGTTCGGCCTCGATTACGTGGCCCTGGCATTCCTGCGCTCCCTCTACAACGGCGCCCTGGCAGCGCTGCAGATGCCGGCGAGCCGCCTCGCCCAGGCCTGGGGTGCCCGCACCGTGCTGGTGCTCGGTACTGTGCTCAGCGCGGCCGGCTACGCGATCGCCGGCGCCTCGGGCGGCCTCGTCGGGCTCGGAATCGGGCTCCTGCTCGGCGGCGCCGGCAGCAGCACCCAGCATCCCCTGGCGTCCGCGGTGATCGCCCGGGCCTACGGGCCCGGCGCCCGCGGCCCGCTCGGCACCTACAATTTCACCGGCGATCTCGGGAAGGCGGCGGTCCCGCCCCTGGTCGGCCTGCTGCTGACCCTGACGGGCTGGCGGCACGCGCTCTGGGTGATCGCCGGCGCCGGGATCGTGGTCGCGCTCGCGGTCGCGCGCCTGCTGCCGCGTGATCCGGCGTCACGCAGCGGCGGCGCCGCTGCGCGGCCGGCGCCCCATGCGTCCGCGACCGGGTCGGGGAGCGGCACGGGCTTCCGGCTGCTCGTCGCCATCGGCATGCTCGACAACGCCGCGCGGCCGGCCTTCCTGCTCTACCTGCCGTTCCTGCTGCAGGAGAAGGGCGCGGCGCTGACCACGGTGGGCCTCGCCCTGTCGCTGGTCTTCGTCGGCGGCGCGCTCGGCAAGGCGGTCTGCGGGCGCCTCGGGGAACGCCTCGGCGTGACCCGGACCGTGATCCTCACCGAGACCGGGACGGCACTGGCGATCCTGGCGGTGATCGTGCTGCCGCTGGCTCCCGGGCTGATCCTGCTGCCGCTGCTCGGCGTGATGCTGAACGGCACCTCGTCGGTCCTCTACGGGACCGTCCCGGAGCTGGCGCCCGGCGGCCGGGTCGAGCGGGCCTTCGCGGTGTTCTACACCTGGACGCTCGGCGGCAGCGCGCTGGCGGCACCGCTGCTCTACGGGCGGCTCGGCGACGCGGCTGGCCCGCACTGGGCGGCCGTGGCGGCGGCCGGGACGGCGCTCGCCGTGGTGCCGCTGATGCTGGCCCTGGCGCCGCGCCTCGGGGCGGCGCACCGGCAGCGGGCCTGAGGCGCGCCGTCCGCTCGGATCACCCGTCATCGCGCGCGCAGCGAAGCGACCCGGGGATGCGCGACGCCGAGAACCGCGGTACCACTCTGGATTGCTTCGCTCCGCTCGCAACGACGTTCGCGTCAGGCGTTTCCGAGGGTGCTGACCCGGACGGCCTCGGACCGGCCGTCCACCGCCACGTCCCGGATCTCCGCCGGCGCCACGCGGGCCGCCGCGTAGACCGCCTCCGACACCACCGCCACGCAGCCGAGGACCTTGGTCAGGCCCTGGAGCCGGGCCGCGACGTTGACGGTGTCGCCGAGCGCCGTGAACCGGGCGTCGGTGGCGTCGCCCATCTCGCCGACGATCGCCGGGCCGGCATGCACGCCGATCCCGTACCGGAGGGTGTGCTCCAGGTCGGCCGCCAGGAGCCCGTTCAGGGTGTCGACCGACTCGGCGATGAGGTCGATCGCCCTCAGGGCCTCCCGGGCGGCCGCCTCGGCCTCCGTCTCCAGGCCGAACAGGGCCAGCAGGCCGTCGCCGAGGAACTGGTTGGTCGAGCCGCCGGCCTCGCGCACGGCGTCGCCGACCGCGCCGAGGAAGCGGTTGATGATGAACACCGTGTCGTAGGGCAGGCGCTCCTCGGCGAGCCGCGTCGAGCCGCGCAGGTCGACGAACATCGCCACGATGAAGCGCTCCTCGCCCGACTGCGCCCGGTCGAGCAGGTCGGCCTGGCGCATCCGCGGCTGCGGCGGCAGCAGCGGCACCACGGCCATGTCGGTCTCCGGCCGGAACTGGCAGGCGAGGCGCACCCCCGGGCCGGCCGCGATGCGCTCCAGCACCGCCCGCTCGGTGCGGCCGGGCGCCGGCGCCCCGTCGCTGCCGTCCGTCACCCGGATCCGGCAGGTCGAGCACCGGCCGCGGCCGCCGCAGACGCTGGCATGGGGGATCCGGTTGCGCCGGCTCGCCTCCAGGACGCTCGTGCCGCGGGGTACCCGCACCACCCGTCCGTCCGGGTAGCTGAGCCGGATCGTGCCGCGCTTGATCTCGGCGAGCGTCCGCGCGCCGCGGGCCGCGATCACCGCCGCCACGAGGCCCGCGTAGGTCCCGAGCAGCCCGTCCCGGACGGCGGCGAGCCGCGCCACCTGGTCCGGCAGCCCGACATGGACCGGCTGGAGCGCCGCCGCGCGCCACGCCGGATCCTGCGCCAGGGTCATGACCATCCGGCCGCCCTGCGCGAAGCCCAGCAGCGACAGGACCGGCACCAGCACCGCGAGCGCCAGCAGCCAGGGCGCCATGCGGTCGAAGCCGGGCTTCAGCCGCAGCCAGAAATACAGGCCCATGCAGCCGTGGATCCAGGCGACGACCAGGACCGTGACCTGCATCAGGCCGAGGATCGGCGAGGCGATCCAGAAGGCGTAGAGTTCTTGCGCGTAGCCCTTGTCGAGCCCCTCGGTGACGAAGGAGACCCGGGTCCCGACGATGTGGCTGATGAGCAGCGGCGGGATCAGCAGGCCCGAGACCAGCTGCAGGGTCTCGGACGGCCGCCAGTGGAAGAAGCGGGCCGCGTAGAGGGCCTGGAGCCCGAGCAGCAGGTGGACCACCAGGGCGCCGTAGAGCAGCGTCAGGCCGACGGGGTTGAGCCAGACGGCCGTGACGAGGTCGAGGCCGTCCTCCATGGCGTCGAGGGAGACGTTGCCCAGGGCGTGGTTCAGCAGGTGGGTCAGCACGTAGCCGAACAGGATCAGGCCGCTGGCCAGCCGGAGGCGCCGGAGGTTCAGGCGCAGCCGCGCGGCGCGCGGGGCCGACCGGGGTTGCGCGCCCGACTCGGCGGACCGGAGCGTCGCGATCGAGGCTGTGCGCACCATGCTGGAGGTCCGAGGGGATCGGTTCTGGGCCCGCCATTCACGGGCCCCTCGTACCAGCAAGACTTCCGTTGCGTCCGATTTATTTCTAATCGCCCGCGTTTCGCCGGATCCCGGCGACGCGGATCGCGCGGGGCCGCCCGCGCCGGAGCCCCGATGCTGGACACCTTCTTCGCCCGCAGCGCCGCCGCGGTGGCCTCCGACCTGATCGGCGCCCGCCTGTTCGTCGGCGCGGCCGGCGGGATCATCGTCGAGACCGAGGCCTACGACAGCACCGATCCGGCCTCCCACAGCTTCCGCGGCCCGACCCGGCGCAACGCCAGCATGTTCGGCCCGCCGGCCCACGCCTACGTGTACCGATCCTACGGGATGCACTGGTGCCTGAACCTCGTCTGCGAGCCCGGCAGCGCCGTGCTGCTCCGGGCCCTCGCGCCGACCGAGGGGCTTCCCGCCATGCGGGCGCGCCGCGGCCTGGAGGATCCGCGCCTCCTCTGCGCCGGCCCCGGCCGCCTCTGCCAGGCCCTCGGCGTCACCGACGCGCTCGACGGAGCACCCCTCGCGCGGGCGCCGTTCCGGTTCGAGCCGCGCGCCGCGGGCGATTCCGGGGGCGTCGACGTGGTCAGCGACCGGCGCATCGGCATCACCCGCGGCGCCGAGACGCCCTGGCGCTTCCTGCTCGCCGGCTCCCGGTTCGTGAGCCGCCCGGCGCGGAAGGCAGGGCCGGCCGCCGGATGAGGGCGGCCGCCCGCCGCGCGTCACCTCGCGCCCCGCCGCGGCCGCCGGGAACTTGGGCACCCGCCTGCGGTTCCCCGGTCGTGGACGAGGGAGCCCCGGCATGCTGGCGATGAACTACCGCGGGCCGTACCGCGTGCGCGTCGATCGCAAGCCGATCCCCGTGTGCGAGCATGTTGAGGATGCGGTCATCCGAGTTACGCGGACCTGCGTCTGCGGATCTGATCTTCACCTGTACCATGGAATGGTGCCGGATACGCGCGTCGGCACGACGTTCGGCCACGAATTCACCGGCGTTGTTGAGGAGGTCGGCTCCGGCGTGCGCAATCTCGCCGTCGGCGACCACGTGCTGGTCCCGTTCAACATCGCCTGCGGCCGCTGTCACTTCTGCAAGCAGGGGCTGTTCGGGAACTGCCACGAGGCGAACGCGCAGGCGACCGCGGTCGGCGGCATCTACGGATACTCGCACACCGCCGGCGGCTACGACGGCGGCCAGGCCGAGTACGTCCGGGTGCCCTACGCCGATGTCGGCCCCTGCAAGATCCCCGAGACGATGGACCTCGACGACGCGGTGCTGCTCACCGACGTCGTGCCGACCGGCTATCAGGCGGCCGAGATGGGCGGGATCCAGCGCGGCGACACCGTCGTGGTCTTCGGCGCCGGACCGGTCGGCATCATGGCGGCGCGCTGCGCGTGGCTGTTCGGGGCCGGCCGCGTGATCGTCATCGACCACGTCGAGTACCGGCTCGACTTCGCGCGGCGGTACTGTCCCGCCGAGGTCTACAATTTCCGCTCGATCGGGGATCCCGTGGTCTTCCTGAAGAAGACCACCGATTCGCTCGGTGCCGACGTCTGCATCGACGCGGTCGGCGGCGACGCGGCGGGGAGCGCCCTGCATACCCTGATGGGGACCAAGCTGAAGCTCGAGGGCGGCTCGGCGGTGGCGCTCCACTGGGCGATCAACGCGGTCAAGAAGGGCGGGATCGTCTCGATCGTCGGGGTCTACGGGCCGACCGGCAACCTGATCCCGATCGGCAACGTCCTGAACAAGGGCATCACCATCCGGGCCAACCAGGCCTCGGTGAAGCGCCTGCTGCCGAAGCTGATCGCCCATATCGAGGCGGGCCGCCTGAACCCCAAGGAACTGATCACCCACAAGGTGCCCCTCGAGGAGGCCGCGGATGCCTACCACCTCTTCTCGGCCAAGCTCGACGGCTGCATCAAGCCGGTCCTGGTCCCCCCGACGGCACGCGCGTGAGGAGGGGGCGATGAGAAACCGTCCGATCGATCCGTCGACGGTCCCGGGCTGGGGCGTCGACGCGGATCCGCAGAACGATCCGACCTACCCGATGCGCGACATCGCGCGCGACGACAGCCGGGGCATGAACTGGACGCGGCCGCCGCAGCAGCGGGCGCGCGTCGAGGTCCTCACCTCGATCGAGTACAACGCCCGGCCGGCGGTCGTCGGCACGTCGACCCCGCCGCGCGGCGTGAGCGGCGTCATCCGCCGGCAGGCGTTCCGCTACAGCGAGTCCCAGTGGGCGCACTGGCTGATGCTGATGGCCGCCGACCGGGTGAACGTGGTCGAGGGCGTGGTCGACGACATCGCGCGGGGCCGCGTCCCCAACGTCCCGGCCGAGATGGGCGCCCGGGCCGAGCTGGCCCACAACCGGTCCGGGCTGGCGGCGAAGCTCGCGCTGACCGGCGCGGCGATCGGGCTCGGGATCCTGGTCTCGCGCCTGGCCCGGGCGCAGCGGCGCTAGGGCCGCCCCGGAGCCGCTCCGTCCCGGGTCCGCCCCCGGCGCCCCCGGACGACGGCGCGGGGAACGGCTTTCGCGGCGGGTCCTCCCTCGGCTAGGACAGCGGGGCGCGCAGCCCTCCGGGTGCCTGCGGCGAGCCCGGGGGGACCATGGCGGCCAAGGATGAAGCGACGTGGCGGGTCGGCGTCCTGTTCTCCCGCAGCGGGGTGAGCGGCATCACCGAGACCGAGCACTTCCTCGGCACCGCCCTGGCGATCGAGGAGATCAACCGGGCCGGCGGCGTGCTCGGGCGCCCGATCGAGCCCGTCTGCTACGACCCCGCCGGCGACAACGACGCCTACCGCACCCTGGCCCGGCGGATGCTCGCCGAGGACGGGGTCGAGGTGGTGTTCGGCTGCTCGCTCTCGGCGAGCCGGAAATCGGTGCTCTCCACCGTCGAGCGGCACAACGGCCTGCTCTGGTACCCGTCGATCTACGAGGGCTTCGAGTACTCGGAGAACATCATCTACACCGGCGCGACCCTCAACCAGAACGTCTTCGCACTGGCCGACTACCTGATGCAGGAGCACGGGCCGCGGATCTTCCTGATCGGGTCCGACTACATCTACCCGCGGGAATCGAACCGGGTCATGCGCGACCTGATCGAGGCGAAGGGCGGGACCATCGCGGGCGAGCTCTACGCGGCCCTCGACGCGGACGACGCAGCCCACGCCGCCATGATCGCGGCGATCCGCGACGCTGCCCCGGACGCGGTCTTCTCCACGGTGGTCGGGCGCGGCGCCGAGCGGCTCTACCGCGCCTACGCCGCGTCCGGCATCGACCGCGCCCGCTGCCCGATCGCCAGCCTCACCCTGGCGGAGGGCCAGATCCGCGCGATCGGCCCCGAGCACTGCACCGGCCACGTCCTCGCGGCGCCGTATTTCGGCGCGCTGCCCGGCGAGGAGAACCGGCGCTTCGTCGCCGCCTTCCAGGCCCGGTTCGGGCCTGAGCGCCCCACCAGCATGTGGTCGGAGACCGCCTACGCGCAGGTCCACCTCTTCGCCCGGGCGCTCGCGGAGGCCGGCACCCTCGACGCCGAGCGCCTCGGCGCGGCGGCCCTGCGGCAGCGCCTCGCGGCGCCGGAGGGCGAACTCGCCTTCGACGGCGAGACGCGCCACATCTGGCTCACCCCCGGCATCGGGGTCGCCCGCGCGGACGGGCAGTTCGACGTCGTCTGGCGGGCGCGGCGGCCGGTGCGGCCCGACCCGTACCTCGCGTGGTCCCGATTCGAGACGAACTGGCTGGAGGAGGGGCTCGCCGCGTGACCGCCCCCGCCCGCAAGATCCTGGACGACCTGCGGCGCGCCCGCGCCCTCGTCATCCATCCCCGGGACGAGGAGGCCGCCGCTTTGCTGGAGCAGCTCCGCCGCCTCGGCTGCGCGGTCTCCCTGGCGTGGCCGCCGCCCGCCGCCCTGCCGGCCGACATCGACACGCTGTTCATCCAGCTCGACGACGCCCAGGTGATGCACCTGCTGCCGTCGATCGAGGCGATCGAGCCGGCGGTCATCGCCATCGTGGCCTACGAGAGCCCGACCTCGCTCAAGGCGATCGCGGACGTCAACGCCCACGGCGTGCTCAACAAGCCGCTCCACCCGCGGGGCGTGCTGACCCAGTTCGCCCTGGCCCGCTACCGGCGCGGCTACGAGGGCCGGCTCACCAGCAAGATCAACCGGCTGGAGGAGACCATGAAGGGCCGCCGCACCGTCGAGAAGGCGGTCCGGCTGCTCGTGGACCTGAACCGGATCGACGAGGACGCCGCCTACAAGATGCTCCGGGACCGGGCCACCGCCGCCCGCGTGCCGATGGCGAGCGTGGCCGAGAGCGTGGTCTCGGCCCACGAGGCGATGAGCGGTCTCGGCCTGCGCATCGCGTTGGCGGAAAAGACTTGATCGCAGCAGCCTGCCGCATTTATGGTCTTGCGGTCTGTTTCGGGGTGCGTATCGTAGTCTAACCGGGCAGGGTTGCCCCGCAGCAGCAGTGCTGCACGACATCACGGCTTTGAAGCCTCTGGTTCGCGGATGATCTGTCTCCGCGCCCAGGGGCTTTTTGCGTTTCGGAGCTCTCATGGTCCAAGCGAACGATCCCGCGCGCCCGCCGATACGGGTGTCGTGCATCCAGTTCGAGCCGGAATTCGGCGCGGTCGACGCGAATATGGCGCGCGCGTCGGACCTCGTCCGCGCGGCCGCCGCCGAGGGCGGCCGGCTGATCGTGCTGCCGGAACTCGCGAGCACCGGCTACGTGTTCGAATCCGCCGCGGAGGCCGCCGCGCTGGCCGAGCCGGTGCCGGACGGCCCGACCACCCGCGCCTGGGCGGCGCTGGCCGCGGAGCTCGGCGTGCACATCGTGGCGGGCATCGCCGAATCCGCCGGCGAGACCCTCTACAACGCCGCCGTGATCGTCGGGCCGGAGGGCTACATCGGCACCTACCGCAAGGCGCATCTCTGGGACCAGGAGAACGTGTTCTTCGCCAGGGGCGATCTCGGCTTCCCGGTCTTCGACACCGCGCTCGGGAAGGTCGGCGTCGCGATCTGCTACGACGGCTGGTTCCCCGAGACCTTCCGGCAGCTGGCGCTCGCCGGCGCCGAGATCGTCTGCGTCCCGACCAACTGGGTGCCGATGCCCGACCAGCCCGACGGCGAGGCCGCCATGGCCAACACCCTGCACCGGGCCGCCGCGCACTCGAACGGGATCTTCATCGCCTGCGCCGACCGGGTCGGAATCGAGCGCGGCCAGCCCTTCGAGGGGCAGAGCCTGATCATCGGCCCCAAGGGCTGGCCGCTCGCCGGCCCGGCGAGCCGCGACCGCACCGAGACCGTCTCGGCGCTGGTCGACCTCGACGCGGCCGGGCGCAAGGACCTCAACGCGTTCAACTCGCTCCTGCGCGACCGCCGCGCCGACATCTACGGCTGAGCCCGCTTCGCACCGTCGTCATCCAAGGAGTTCGTTCATGGTGAAATGGTCCCTCGTCGGCGCCGCGGCGCTCGCCCTCGCCGCCGCGCAGGCCGCCACGGCCGCGCAGGCCGCCGACGGCAAGCCGATCGTCATCGGCATCCCGATCGGCCTGTCGGGCGCCAACAGCGTCGTCGCCCCCTCGGTGGTGCAGTCGGCCGAGCTCGCCGTGGAGGAGATCAACGCCAAGGGCGGCGTGCTCGGCCGCAAGCTCGTCCTGGAGGTGGCCGACGACGCCTCGGGGGCGGCCGGCGCCCAGAAGGCCTTCGACAGCCTGATCTACCAGAAGAAGGTCGACGTCCTCATCTCGATGGAGACGAGCGCGGCCCGCAACGCCGGCCTGCCCGCCGTCACCAAGGGGAAGGTGCCGTACATCTACACCTCGTTCTACGAGGGCCATTCCTGCAACAAGAACATGTTCGTGGACGCCTGGGTGCCGGAGCAGCAGGTGCCGCCGGTGGTGGACGCCTTCAAGGCAAAGGGCGCCAAGACCTACTTCCTGATCGGCAGCGACTACGCCTTCGGCCGCGGCATGCTGGGCTTCGCCAAGAGCTACGTCGAGAAGACCGGTGGCAAGGTGGTCGGCGAGGAGTACCTGCCGATGGACGGCAGCGACTGGACGGCGATCATCTCCAAGCTGAAGGAGGCCAAGCCCGACGCGCTGATCACCTCGACCGCGGGCGGCGCGCCGAACGTGACGCTGACCAAGCAGCTGCGCGGCGCGGGCGTGTCGCTGCCCTTCGCCAACCTCGCGCTGGACGAGGGCACCGCCAAGAGCATGGGCGCGGACGCCGCGGGCGTCTACCTCTCGGCCTCCTACGTCACCGGGATCGACAGCCCGGAGAACAAGGCGTTCCTGGCGGCGATGCAGAAGAAGTTCGGCGCGGAGCTGCGCACGCCCAACGACCTCTCGGTGCCGGAATACGAGGCGATCTACCTCTACAAGGCCGCCGTCGAGAAGGCGGGCGGGACCGAGACCGCCAAGGTCCTGGAGGCGCTCCCGACCGTGAGCTTCACCGGGCCGCGGGGCACGATCACCATGAGCAAGCAGCACCACGCGCCGCTGACCATGTATCTCGGCCAGATCCAGAAGGACGGCACCGTGAAGGTCGCCGGCACCTTCAAGGACGTCGATCCCGGCGAGCAGTGCCCGAAGCTGCAGTGAGGGGCGGGGCACGAGGCCTCGCCCGGGCGGGCGACGATATCCACCCGTCTCGCGCCGACGTCGATGACGGAGCGCCACGTGCCCCCTCTCCCGTGCGGGAGAGGGTTGGGGTGAGGGATTAGACGCTCCAGGATCGAGCGCGCCGTCGTCGCGCTGTCTTGGACGAGACTTCTCCGGAGAGGTCACACCCCTCACCCATGTCCCTCTCCCGCACGGGAGAGGGGACCCGCGCCCGGTCCGGAAGCCGCGGTGCCGTGGTCAATACGTGACTCGGCAAGCCCGCAGAGGGGGAGGGGACCGTCGTCACCCGCCAAATCCCTCCCTCAGCCCGCGACGACACGCGCACCCGGAATCCCCGATGCTGCTCACCCTCGACATCCTGACCACGGCGGCGATCCTGTTCATCGTCGCGATCGGCCTCCTGGCGATCTTCGGCGTGCTCAAGATCATCAACTTCGCCCACGGGGCGTGGCTGACGGTCGGGGCCTACTGCGCGGTGGTGACCGCCCGGCTCGGGCTCAATCCGTGGCTCGCCCTGCCGCTCGCCTTCGTCGTCGGCGCGGCGCTCGGCGGGCTCGCCGAGCACTTCATCATCCGCCCGCTCTACCGGCGGCCGCTGGACGCGATTCTCGCCACCTGGGGGCTCGGCATCGTGGTCGGGCAGCTCATCACCCTGGCCTTCGGCCGGGACGTCCAGCTCACCCCGAACCTCTACGCCGGCACCGTCGCGTTCCTCGGCGTCGACTACTCCGCCTACCGCCTCGTGGCGCTCGGCATCGCGCTGGCGATCGGCACGCTGTTCGCGCTCACCATCGAGCGGACCCGGCTCGGCCTCTCGGCCCGGGCGGTGATCATGAACGAGACCCTGGCGCGCAGCCTCGGCATCGACACGGGCCGGGTGCGCCTCGTCGTGTTCATGCTCGGCGCCGGCTTCGCCGGCCTCGCCGGCGTCCTGCTCACGCCGCTCACCAGCGTCGATCCGAACATGGGCGTCTCCTGGCTGATCGGCGCCTTCATGCTGGTGATGGTCGCCGACGCCTCGTACCTGGCGCTTGCGGCGGCCTGCCTGGTCTTCGGGGCCGCGCAGGTCCTGATCAGTACCTTCGTGAGCCCGATCCTGGGCAGCATCGCCGTCGCGGTGCTCGCCGCCCTCGTGCTGCGGATCAGCCCGAAAGGTTTCTCCCGTGCTTGAGACCCTGCCCGTCGCCGAGCGCGCCGCCGCGGCGCCCCGCGGACGCCGCCTGTCCCGCGCCGCGCCCTTCGTGGTCGCGGGCCTGGCGGCGCTGGCCCTCTGGATCGCGCCGCTCGTCCTCGACACCTTCGCGGTCAACGTCCTGACCCGCTCGATGATCTACGCGGTGCTGGCCGTCACGGTGGACCTGCTCTGGGGCTTCGCGGGGATCCTGACCTTCGGCCAGGCGGCGTTCTTCGGCATCGGCGCCTACGCCACCGCGATGATCCTCGCCGCCTACGGGGCGACGCCGCTCGGGATCGCCGCGGCCATCGCGGCGGCGCTCGTCGCGCCGGCCCTGCTCGGCCTCGCGGTCGGCTGGCTGTCCTTCTACCACCGCTCGACCCCGCTCTACGCCTCGGTGATCTCGCTCGTCGTCCCGATCGTCGTCGTGCAGCTCATCTACGCGGGCGGGGAATGGACCGGCTCCAGCAGCGGCCTCGTCGGCTTCGACGTGCTGCCCTTCGAGACCGAGGGCTATTTCCGCCTCGCGGCCCTGTTCCTGATCGCCGTCACGCTGGCGGCCTGGATCCTGGTCCGGGCCGATGCCGGCCGCGCCCTCGTGGCGCTCCGGGACAACGAGGCGCGCTGCGCCTATCTCGGCCTCAACCCGCGGCGCCTGCAGATCCGGCTGACCGCGTCCCTCGCCGCGGTGGCGGGGCTCGCGGGCTTCCTGTTCGCCAACGCCTCGGGCGTGGTCGCGCCCGAGAATGCCGGCTTCCTGTTCGGCACCGAGCTGGTCATCTGGGTGGCGCTCGGCGGCCGCGGCACGCTGCTCGGCCCGGTGCTCGGCACCGTCGCGATCGACTACCTCGCGGCGAATCTCTCGGGCGACCTGCCGTTCCTCTGGCAGCTCCTCCTGGGCTCGGCCTTCGTGGTCATCATCATCCTGCTGCCGGGCGGCCTCGCCGACCTCGTCGGCCGCCTCTGGCGGGCGCTGCCGGTGGGCCGGCGGCAGCCGGCGCCGCCGCGCCTCGTCGCGCGGGCGGCCGGGACCGAGGCGGCCGGGCCGGAGGTGACCGGCACCGAGGCGACCGGGACCCCGATCCTCAAGGTCGAGAACCTCGCCAAGGCCTACGGCGCCCTGACGGTGCTGGAGGGCATCGACCTCGAGATCCGGGCGGGCGAGCTCGTCAGCCTCGTCGGGCCCAACGGCGCCGGCAAGACCACGCTGATGCGCTGCCTCAGCGACGGCACCGAGCCGTTCAAGGGCGCGATCGCCGTCGGCGGCACGCCGATCACCGGGCTGACGCCGAACCGGATCGTCGGCCTCGGCGTCGGGCGCAAGTTCCAGGTGGCGAGCGTGTTCGAGAGCCTGTCGGTGGCCGACTGCCTCCGCCTCGCCCGGGCGTCCCACGACGGCCTGAGCCCGGTCGGGCGGGCCGAGACGCTGGGCCTGCCGCAGCCCGCCCTCGACGTCCTGCGCATGACCGGCCTCGACCGCCAGCTGACGCAGCCGACGCGCCTCCTGTCCCACGGCCAGAAGCAGGCGCTGGAGCTCGCCATGGTGGTGGCGCTGGAGCCGCGGCTGATCCTGCTCGACGAGCCCACCGCGGGCCTGACCAAGGCCGAGCGCACCACCATCGGGACCGTCCTCAAGGCGCTCACCGCCGAGGGCCGGATCGCCGCCGTGCTGGTCGAGCACGACCTCGATTTCGTGCGCGAGATCTCGTCGCGGATCGTGGTGCTGCACCAGGGCCGGCTGGTCCTGGACGGCACGGTCGAGGACGTCGTGGGCTCCGAACTGGTCCGGACCATCTACTCGGGAGGCGCCCATGGGTGAGGCAGCACAGCGGGCAGCACGGCAGATCGCGCCGGCGGGGGCCGCCCTCGCCCTCGACGGGGTGTCGAGCGGCTACGGCGCCGTCGCCATCGTGCGGGACGTGTCCCTCTCGGTCGGGCCGGGGGAGATCGTGGCGCTGCTGGGCAAGAACGGCATGGGCAAGACCACGCTGCTCAAGACCGTCCTGGGCATGGTGGCCCTGCGCGGCGGCGCCATCACGGTCGGGGGCCAGGCGCTCGCCGGCCTCACGCCGGCCAAGCTCAACGCGCTCGGCGTCGGCTACGCGCCGCAGGAGCAGCCCCTGTTCCAGGACCTGTCGATCCGCGACAACCTGCGCCTCGCGGTGCCCTCCGACCGGATGCTGCCGGAGGCGCTGGAGCGTCTGTTCGGCCATTTCCCGTTCCTGAAGGACCGGCTGGCCCAGCGGGCCGGCACCCTCTCCGGGGGCGAGCAGAAGATGCTGATCCTCGGGCGCGCCCTGATGCTGCGCCCGCGCCTCCTGCTGATCGACGAGATCTCCGAGGGCGTGCAGCCCTCCATGGTCGAGCGCCTGCGCGGCGTGCTCCAGGCCGAGCGGGCCGCGGGCGTGTCCATGCTGGTGGTGGAGCAGCACGTCGCCTTCGCGCTGGCGCTCGCCGATCGCTACGCCGTCCTCAAGCTCGGCGAGATCGTCGACAGCGGTCCGGCGCAGGCGCCGGACGCGCGGGCGCGCGTCATCGACCATCTGGCGGTGTGAGGTCGACCCGGATCCGCCACCGTCATCGCGAGCGCAGCGAAGCGACCCAGGGTCGCGCCACGCTCCCGGACGGGGCGCTGCTGGATTGCTTCGCTGCGCTCGCAAAGACGGCGGTGGATCGGGAGCAGGGAGGAGGAAGCCGTAAGCGCATGAGAGAACTCAACACCTTCTCGATCGCCGCCCGCTGCCCGCGGACCGGCCAGCTCGGCGTCGCGGTGGCGAGCGCCGTCCCGGCGGTGGGCGGGCTGTGCCCGTTCCTCAGGGCCGGGATCGGGGCCGTCACCACCCAGTCCTGGGTGAACCCCTACCTCGCCGCCCGCATCCTCGACGGGCTGGCCGGCGGGCAGGATCCCGACGCCGCGCTGGCGGCGGCCCTCGCCACCGACGACCGTCCGGACCTGCGCCAGCTCGGCCTCGTCGACGGGCAGGGGCGGGCCGCCGCCTGGACCGGCGCCGGATGCACGCCGGCGGCCGGCCACCGCACCGGGCCCGGCTACGCCGTCCAGGGCAACATGCTCGCCGGGCCGGGCGTGGTCGACGCCATGGCGGCGGCCTTCGAGGGGAGCGCCGCCCAGGATCTCGACGAGCGGCTGATGCGCAGCCTGGAGGCCGGCGACGCGGCCGGCGGCGACCGGCGCGGCAAGCAGTCGGCGGCGCTCAAGATCGTCGCCGGCGAGGAGTACCCGCTCCTCGACCTGCGGGTCGACGAGCACGCCGAGCCCGTCGCCGAGCTGCGCCGCGTCCTCGCGGTCGCCCGCCGTCAGCTCGTGCCGTTCGTGGCCGGCATGCCCCGGAAGGACGGCCCGGCCGGCGCCCTGCCGGACGACGTCGTGGCGATGCTGCTCAGGCCCCCCGCCGAGCGGCCGGGCGCCGCCGGGGATGTAGCCCCCGACCTGCTGCGCGACGTCGTCGGCCTGCGCCAGGAGCCCCGGCGGGTCGCGCACCTGCTGGCCCAGTTCGCGCCGGTGCTCGCCGAGATCGCGCGGCTCCGCGACCTCGACCTCGCGGACATCCACCCGCCGGTCGTGTTCGATCCGACGCTCCCCTACCGCCGGGTGCCCCATGACGACCGCCGCGACTGACCCCCTCTGGCAAGCCCCGATCACCGAGCTCGCGCGGCGGATCGCGGCGCGGGAGCTGTCGAGCGTCGAGCTCGTCGGCGCCAGCCTCGACCGGATCGCGCGCCTCGACGGCGCCCTGAACAGCATGGTCCACCTCGCGCCCGCGGCCCTCGACGCCGCGCGCGCGGCCGATGCCGAGATCGCCCGGACGGGGCCGCGCGGCCCGCTCCACGGCATCCCGATCGCCGTCAAGGACAACTACACCACCGCCGACATGCCGACCCGGGCCGGCACGGCGGTGGAGGCCCTGACCTTCCCGGCGGCCGACAGCCACGCCGTGGCGCGGCTGCGGGCGGCCGGCGCGGTGATCCTCGGCAAGACGCGGATGCACGAATTCGCCTGGGGCATGGTCACGCCGCCGACCCGCAACCCCTGGGACCCCGACCGGGTGCCCGGCGGCTCCAGCGGCGGCTCGGGCGCGGCGGTCGCGGCCCGCCTCTGCCCGGCCGCGCTCGGCTCGGACACGGGCGGCTCGATCCGGATCCCGGCCGCCCTGTGCGGGATCGTCGGGCTCAAGCCGACCTACGGCCGGGTCGGCCGGTCGGGGATCGTGCCGCATTCCTGGTCCCTCGACCATGCCGGGCCGCTGACCCTGACGGTGGCCGATGCCGCCCTGATGCTGCAGGCGCTCGCCGGCCCGGATCCCGGCGATCCCGCGGCCAGCGCGGCGCCGGTCCCCGACTACACGGCCGGTCTCGACCGGCCGATCCGGGGCCTGCGGGTCGCGGTGATCCGCAACCACTTCTTCGACGCAATCGACGACGACGTCGCCGCCGCCGTCGAGGCGGCGCTCCGCTTCCTCGAAGACTGGGGCTGCGCGGTGCGCGACGTCGCGGTGCCGTCCCTGCGCCACGGCCTCGGCGCCATCTACGCCATCGAGCTCGCCTCCTCGACCGCCTACCACGACCGCAGCCTCGCCCGGGGCCACGTGGCGGGCTTCGCCGCCGACGTCCGCGACCTCGTGGAGATGGGCCGGCTCGTGACCGGGCCGGACTACCTGCGGGCCGAGCAGGTGCGGGCCCTGATCATGGACGAGATGGCCGCCGTCCTGGCCGAGGCCGACGTGATCGTCGGCCCGGCCTCGCCGCTGACCGCGTGGCGGACGGACGAGTCGGCGGTGACGCTCGGCGGGCGCGCGGAGAGCGTGCTGGCGGCCTCCTGGCGCCTGACCTACCCGTTCAACCTCGCGGGCCTGCCCGCCATCGCGCTGCCCTGCGGCTTCGACCGGCGCGGCCTGCCGATCAGCCTCCAGATCGCCGCCCGGCCCTTCGCCGAGGCCGAGATCCTGCGCGTCGCCCACCAGTACGAGCGGGCGCACGCGTGGTGGTCCCGGGTGCCGCCCCTGGCCGGCTGAGGCGTCGCTCCCGTCCCGAACAGCTGAGCGGGACGGGGGCGGTCGATTGTACACAACCAATACCGTGCCGCATCGCGAATATCCGCGTGATCTACCGATCAATGCGCGTGGAACCCTTTCTCCGCCGCTGCCGTTGCTGGCTTCGATTGAAGTCAGGAGGCCAACCATGCGGACCATCATTCTCTCGGGCGCCCTGTTCGCGGCCCTGTGCGGCGCGGCGAGCGCCGAGGAGACCACCGTCATCCGCCGCGACGGGCCCGCCGTCGTCGACCACCGCGACACCGTCGTCGAGAAGCGCGAGGTCACCACCGGCAGCGTCGATTGCGGTTCGAAGACCGTCCATAAGGAGGACGGCATGGGCAACTCCAAGACCGTCCACAAGGAAGGCTGCAACTGATCCCCGGCGGCCAGCCGCGCCCTGACGACCTTGGAGATCTCAGCATGACCAACAAGCTTCTTCTGTCGCTGGCGACCGCCGGCCTCCTCGCCCTCCCGGCGGCCGCCCAGGCGCAGGGCACCCTGCGGGGCGCGGCCGAGGGTGCGGCGGTCGGCGCCGACGCGGCCGGTCCGGTCGGCGGCATCGTCGGCGGCGCGGTCGGCGCGGCGACCGGCACGGTCGGCGGCATCCTGGGCGTCGACGACCGCCCGCGGTTCCGCAGCTACGTCCGCGAGCGCGGCGCGCGCTCCTACAGCTGGGGCGGCCCGGTCCGGGTCGGCACCGTGCTGCCGGAGGACAGCGTCACCTACTACGACGTGCCCACCGAGTACCGGGTGCGTCCGGGCTACCGCTACACCATCGTGAACGACCAGCCCGTCCTGGTCGATCGCGGCCACCGCATCGTCGAAGTCATCGACTGAGGGGGGCGGGGCGCCGGTTCGTCCGGCGCCCTCCGGCATCGTGACTCCTCCCGAACCCGCGGTGAAGGATCGGGAGACCTCGCCGTCTTTGCGAGCGCAGCGAAGCAATCCAGGGTCGCGCAGCATCGGCAAGCGTGGCGCCGACTTGATTGCTTCGCTGCGCTCGCAAGGACGGCCGACGCACGGATATCCCTGAGCGCGCGTCAGCCCCGCAGGAGTGCCGCCTCGGGCAGATGCAGCGTGATCCGGTACTCGGCGGCGTCGTGGCTGCGCGTCACGGTCGCTTCGAGCTGGCGCAGGGACATCTCCACCAGCATCGTCCCGAAACCTCGTCCGGGCCTCGGCTCCGGGACACGGGCCATCCGCTCGCACCAGTCCAGGACGAGTCCCGCCTCCTGCCGGTCCCAGGTGACCGACAGCGCGCCGTCGTCGGCCCCGAGCGCGCCGTACTTCACCGAGTTCGTCGCCCACTCGTGCAGGATCATCGCCAGCGACGACACGTGCCGCCAGTTGATCGCCACGAGGGGGCCCTCGATCACCGTGGGGACGTGGTCGCGGTACGGGCGCAGGGTCGCGCCGATCAGGCCCGCGAGGTCGCTCATGCCCTGGCCGTCGGACGGGTCGGCCAGGGAATGCGCCCGCCCGAGGGCCGAGATGCGGTCGCGCATGTCGGTGGCGAAGACGCCGATCTCCCGGTGCGTGCGGGCGCCCGCCGAGATCATGCCGCCGATGATCGCGAACAGGTTCTTCACCCGGTGGTTCATCTCCCGCAGCATCAGGTCGCGGGTCTCGGCGAGCGCGTATTCGGGCGACACGTCGATGCAGACGCCGACGATCCGCTTCCGGTCGCCGCTCCGGGTCAGGCGCCCGTAGCTGCGGATGTGCCGCGGCGCGTGGTCGGCGGCGCGTACGCGGATGCGCGCCTCGAACTCGTTTAGCCCGTGCGCCGCCTCGGACAGCGCCGCCTCGAAGCCGGGACGGTCCTCGGGCAGCACGCTGGCCGCCAGGGACGCGGTGGGGTGCGGGGTGTCGGGAGCGAGGCCGAACATCGTGCCGGCGATGCTGTCGACCACGACGGTCCCGGCATCCGGGCTGTATTCCCAGACGCCGATGCCCCCGGCCTTCACGGCCAGTTCCAGCCGCTCGCGCTCCGCGGCGAGCTGGCGCTCCAGCGACAGCGCCTCGGTGATGTCGGTGAGCACCAGGGTGGCGCCGTCGACGCTGCCGTTCTGCAGGCGGTAGGGCAGCACCCGCAGCGAGAGCGTGCGCTCCCCGTCCCGGGTGGCGACGCGCCGCTGGATCACCGAGCCGCCGGCGCAGACCTCCTGGGCGTCGTGCAGGTACTCGTGCCCGGCGAGCCGGCTCGACACGTCGGCGAGGGGGCGGCCGCGATCGCCCGGCTGCAGCGGGAAGATCGTGGTGGCCGACGTGGTGAAGCTGCGCACCCTCAGCTCGCGGTCGAGCACCACGACGGCGAGGTCGGTGGATTCGAAGAAATTGCGCAGGTCGGCATTGGCGATGGTGAGCTGCTCGACCTTGGTCTTCAGCTCGTCGTTGACCGTGGACAGCTCCTCGTTCGTCGACTGGAGCTCCTCGTTCATCGACATCATTTCTTCGTTGGAGCTCTTCAGCTCCTCGTTCGTCGTCTCCAGTTCCTCGACCGCCGAGCGCAGCTTGTAGCGGGTGCGCAGCAGCTCCTCTTCCAGCGCCTCGACGTGGTCGCCGCCGGCATCCATCTCGATCAGGTCGAGGTCGTCCGCCGCCCGGAAGGCGCCGGTGTCGCGCAGCACCAGGAGCATCGAGCCGTCGGGCAGGGGATCGCAGATCAGCTCCACCGGCTGGACGCCGTATTCCGAGCGGATCTCCACGTCGCGGACGACCACGCGCTTGCGCGCGTCGCGGGTCTGGCGGAGCAGCGGGCCGATGACGTCGCGCAGGCCCGGGCGCGCCAGGGTGATGGCGCTGGTGCCGCCGGTCCGGGTCACCGGGAAGTCGAAGTAGCGGCTCAGGCGCCCGTAGGCGGCGATGATGCCGCCGTCCTCGTTGAGCACCATGCTGGGCGGGGCGTAGCGCTCCATGACGCGGCGCACCGCCACGGTCTCGTCGGCGATCGAGGGCTCGCCGCGCCGCTCCTCGCGCCCGCCGCGCCGGGCCTCGCCCCGGCGGGCGCTCCCGGGCAGGTCGATCGGGTATTGCGGCGCGCCCGGCGGCCGCTCGAACAGGCGGGCGTGCTGGTCGATGACCGGGAACAGGTGCTCGAAGCGGCTGACGCTCTCCGAGGGGCCGAGGAACAGGTAGCCCCCCGGCCGGACCGCGTAGTGGAACAGCGGCACCACCGATTGCTGGAGGCGCTCGTCGAAGTAGATCAGCAGGTTGCGGCAGGACAGGAGGTCGACCCGCGAGAAGGGCGGGTCCTTGACCAGGCTGTGGCTGGAGAAGCGGATCAGGTCGCGGATCTCGGCCGCGACGGTGAAGCGCTCGGCGTGGAGGACGACGTAGCGCTCCCGCAGATGGGCCGGGATGTCGGCGAGCGCGGCGGCCGGGTAGGTCGCCTCCCGGGCGATCTGGAGCATGCGCTCGTCGATGTCGGTGGCGAAGATCTGGACCGCCGGCGGCAGCCCGAGGCGGCGGGCGGCGTCGGCGAACAGCATGGCGATGCTGTAGGCCTCCTCGCCGCTGGAGCAGCCCGGGATCCAGACCCGGATGTCCTCCTCGGGATCGCGGGTGCGCAGCAGGGGCTCCACCACGCGCTCCCGGAGGAGCTCGAACATCTCGGCGTCGCGGAAGAAGCGGGTGACGTTGATCAGGAGGTCGCGGAACAGCGCCTCGCACTCGGTCTTGTCGGCCCGGACGCGGCCGAGATAGGCCCGGCCGGACTCGAGCCCGAGGACGTGCATGCGCCGCTCGACCCGCCGGACCAGGGTGGTCCGCTTGTAGCCGGCGAAGTCGTGGCCCACCGCCGCGCGGATGACCCGGCAGAGGTCGTCGATGTGGTCGGCGACGAGGCGGGACTCGGCGTCGACGGCGTCGGTGCCGCGGCGGCGGAAGAAGGTGGTGAGGCAGTCGACGATCTCGCCCGGCGGCCGCACGAAGTCGACGAGGCTGGTCCCGACCGCCGAGAGCGGCATGCCGTCGTAGCGGGCGGTGTCGGGCTGCTGCACCACGCAGACGCCGCCGTGCTCCTTGATGGCCCGCAGGCCGGTCGTGCCGTCGGCCCCCGTGCCCGACAGGATCACGCAGGCGGCGTTGGCCTGCTGGTCGACCGCGAGCGACAGGAAGAAGTCGTCGATCGGCCGGCGCAGGCCCCGCGGCTGGACGAAGTGGGTGAGTTCGAGGACGCCGTTCTGGATGACGAGGCCGCGCCCGGGCGGGATGATGTAGACCTTGTCGCCCGCGATCCGCTCCCCGCCCTCGCACTGGAGAACCTCCAGCTCGGTCTGCCGGTCGAGGAGCTGCGCCAGCATGCTCTCGTGGTTGGGGTCGAGGTGCTGGACGATGACGAAGGCCATGCCGGTCGGCGGCCGGGCGCGCGCCAGCATCTCCCGCAGGGCCTCGAGGCCCCCCGCCGAGGCGCCGATGCCCACGACGGGCCCGGCGAAGGGCGGGGCCGTCACCGTGCCGGCGCCGTCCAGGACCTCCGAGGCCTCGCCGCCGGGGGCGCTAAGGAAATCCTGGTGCATCGAGATCCGCGAGCGTGAGCTTGGCCTGCGCGACCGTGGCGACCGTGTTGGCGATCGTCATCAGCGAGCCCTCGATGACGAGCCCACTCTCCGCAAGCGTCGGGGTCAGCCGGGACAGGGTCCGGCCCAGTTCTGCATCGTAGGCGGAAAGCAACTCAGGTTGCGAGCGGCTGACGTCGAATTGGGATGCGAAAAGGTAGCGCACCTCGCCCGAGAGCGCCTTCAGTTTGGACATGTACAGAAGGTTGACGAAGGGCTTCCCGTCCTTGCGGAAATTCACGATCGGCGTGCGCACCGTGTCCTGACGGTCGTTCTCCAGGAAGGCGTGGATCTTGGCCCGCGCCTCCCGGTTGTCGGCGTCGCGCTGGAGGAGGCGGCAATTGCGCCCGACGACCTCCGCGCCCGTGTAGCCGGTGAGCTGGTGGAACCGCTCGTTCACCAGGAGCAGGACGTTGTCGTCGCCCGCCGCGGCCAGCGCCAGGGCGATGTGGGATTTCTCGAAGAAGGTCGTGAGTTCGGCCGGGATGGTCTGCGTGTCCACGGTAGCTTCCCTGTCGCCTCCGTTCGGCGCGGCCCTGCCGGTCCGCTCCCGGGCCCGCCCGCCCGCCGGGCCCCGTGCCGAGGACGCCCGCGATGGTGCCCGCGAGGTCGCCCTCATGGGCGCGCCGGCGCGGTATGGCAATGACGCCCGGGCCGGAGAACCCGTTCCGCGCGGGCCTGCGACGCCGTGTGCCGGAGGCGAACCGCCCGCCCGGGCCTCCGGGCCTCAGCCCTCGCCGCCGATGATGCCGCGGATGCGGGTGGCGAGCGCCTCCAGGGCGAAGGGCTTCGTCATCACCTGCATGCCGGGGCCGAGATGGCCGTGGTTGAGGGCGGCGTTCTCGGCGTAGCCGGTGATGAACAGGACCTTCAGGTCCGGGCGGTGCTGGCGGCCGGCATCGGCCATCTGGCGGCCGTTCATGCCCCCGGGCAGGCCGACATCGGTGATCAGCATGTCGACGCGCACGTCCGACTGGAGCACCTTCAGGCCCGAGGCACCGTCCGCCGCCTCGATCGCCGCGTAGCCGAGATCCTCCAGCACCTCGGTGACCAGCATCCGCACGGTCGGCTCGTCGTCCACAACCAGGACCGTCTCGCCCTGCTCGGCGCGGGGTGCGTGGGCGAGGTCCGGCAGGCTCACCTCGGCCTCCGCCTCGCCGAGATGGCGGGGCAGGTAGAGGCAGACCATCGTGCCCTGGCCCACTTCCGAGTAGATCCGGACCTGCCCCCCGGACTGCTTGGCGAAGCCGTAGATCATCGACAGGCCGAGGCCCGTGCCCTCGCCGATCGGCTTGGTGGTGAAGAACGGGTCGAAGGCCTTGGCGACCACGTCGGGGGTCATGCCGGTGCCGTTGTCCGAGACGCAGAGCGTCACGTACTGCCCCGGCTCCAGCTCGCGCTCCTGGGCGGCCCGGTGGTCGAGCCAGCGGTTGGCGGTCTCGATGACGATGCGCCCGCCCGCCGGCATCGCGTCCCGGGCGTTGATGCACAGGTTGAGCAGCGCGTTCTCGAGCTGGCTCGGATCGACCAGCGTCGGCCACAGGCCGCCGGCCCCGACCGACTCGATCGCCACCGCGGGGCCGACCGTGCGGCGCACGAGCTCCATCATGCCCTCGACCAGGCGGTTCGCGTCCGTCGGCTTCGGGTCGAGGGTCTGGCGGCGGGAGAAGGCCAGCAGGCGGTGGGTCAGGGCGGCGGCGCGCTTGGCCGCGCCCTGCGCCGCGCCGATGTAGCGGTCGAGGTCGCCGACCCGGCCCTGCAGCATCCGGGTCTGCATCAATTCCAGCGAGCCGACGATGCCGGCCAGCATGTTGTTGAAGTCGTGGGCGAGCCCGCCGGTGAGCTGGCCGACCGCCTCCATCTTCTGCGACTGGCGGAGGGCCTCCTCGGCGCGCATCAGCTCGGCCGTCCGCTCGGCGACCCGCTGCTCCAGGGTCTCGTTGAGGCTGCGCAGCGCCGCGGCGACGCGGTCCCGCTCGGCCTCGACGGCGCGGCGCTCGTCCACGTCGATCAGGACCCCGGGGAAGCTCAGGGGCGTGCCGTCGGGCGCGTGGTCGACGCGGCCGTTGGCCTCCAGCCAGTAGTAGCGCCCGTCCGCCCGGCGGACCCGGTACTGGTGCGCGTAGGCGCCGCCCCGGGCGACGGCCGCGTTGATGGCCGCGGCCAGCCCGGGCTGGTCGTCCGGATGCACGGTCGCGACGATCCGGGCGAGCGGGATGCCGTCCCGGCCCAGCGCCGGGTCGAGGCCGAAGCTGCGGGCGAAGCCCTCGTCGACCGTGAACCGGTCGCTCGGCAGGTCCCAGTGCCACGTGCCGATGATGGCGCCGGCCGCGAGGGCGAGCTGCACGCGCTCGATGTTGGTCCGGGCGAGCGCCTCGCTGGCGCGCAGGGCGTCCTCCGCCTGCCGGCGCGCGGTGATGTCCCGGAACAGCACCGAGACCTGGCGCCGGCTCGCCGGCCCGATCCGGGCGGCCGAGACGTCGATGAAGCGGTCGGCCTGGGCGAAGAAGCGCTCGAACCGGATCGGGACACCGGTGCGGAGCACGCCGCCGTAGAGCTCGAGCCAGGCCTCCGCGTCCTCGGCCGACACGAGGTCGCGCAGCGTCCGCCCGACGATGCCGGCGATGCCGGTGTGGCGCTCGTAGCCGGGATTGGCCTCGACATGGACGTAGTCGCTGAGCGGGCCGTGCGGGCCGTCGAAGAACTCGATGATGCAGAAGCCGTCGTCGATGGCCTCGAACAGCGTCCGGTAGCGCTCCTCGCCGGCGCGCAGGGCGTCGCGGGCCTCGCGCTGCTCGGTGATGTCGCGCGCCACCCCGGAGAACCGCACCGGCCGCCCCGCGGCGTCGCGCTCGATCTCCCCCTGCCGGGCGATCCAGCGGATCTCGCCGGTATCCGGTCGCCGGATCCGGTAGGCGACGTCCCGCGGGGCGTCGCCGCGGCTCCGGCTCGCCGCCGTCGAGACGAGGGCCCGGTCCTCCGGCAGGATCAGCGCCTCGACCAGCTCGGCCGGGTAGGTGTCGCGCTCCGGCAGGCCGTAGAGCCGGCAGAATTGCGGGGTCGGGTGCAGGAGCCCGTCCGCGACCCCCACGGTGAACAGGCCGATCCCGCCCGCCTCCTGCGCCCGCAGCAGGCGCGCCTCGGCCTCCCGGAGGGCGAGGCCGGCCCCGGACAGGTCGGCGGGGGGCTGCGGGAGCGTCGGGGCGTCCGCCTCAGCGCCGGTGGCGGCCGCCCGCGCCCGGAGCCCGGCGGCCTCCGCCTCCAGCGCGCGGGCGCGCCGCAGGAGCGCCTCGGTCCCCGTCTCGTCCACGCTCAGCGCCCGTGCGCCGCGATGGACTCCCCCGCCGGCCGCGCGGGGCGGTCGGGGCGGATCGCCGAAATCGGGAGGGCGAGGGATACGGGCACGGGGCTGGCGCTGCGACAGAGGGGCGGGGCGTGGGCGCCTTCTGCCGGAAACGGACCTGGGACGCCACGGGACCGGACCATAACGCGCGGAAACCGCTAAGGCTGCGTCGGCCGGCCCGGCGGGCGACGGGGGCCGCCGGCTACGGCTCGGCGAGGCGGCAGGTGGCGCTGCTCGCGCGGGGCCAGCCGTAGTAGATCGTCTCGGCCTGCACGTCGGCGAGGCTCACGACCTCCGGCACCGAGGCCTGCTGCGTGTCGAGCACCGTCCCGCCGGCCCCCGTGAAGGTGCAGAGCACGGTCACGTTCGTCGCGAGGTCCGGGCCGGTGTTGCGCAGGTTGACCATCGCCCGCTGCGGCTCGTGCGAGTCCGGCGGCGTGTGCAGCCGGGTCTCCCGCAGGACCAGGGCGGCGTCGGCCCGCGCCGGCGGGGCGAACGCGACGACCAGGCCGGCAGCCAGGAAGGCGCCGGCCCACCGCGACGACTGCATCCTGCGCATGGTCGGTCCATCCTCTCCTCGTGCCGGGCCTCGGTGCCGGATCCCGGTACAGGGTCCCGGGCCCGGCACCCGCCTCGATCCAACTTGTAACCCGGGTTCCGGGTTCGGCGTCAGCCGCCGCGCGCCCGACGCGAGGCTGCCCCTGGGACCGGGCCGATCCATCCTCAGTTGCGCAGCGGCTCGGCGTCGATCTGCATCCGGTAGATCGTCGTCGGGAACTTGACCGCCGAGGCCGCGCCGCCGCTCATCGCCGGCGTGCGGTTCATCTGCGCCGCCGGGATCCACAGGCCGCCCTGCTCGTCGATCCACATCGCGTCGACCCAGACGAGCCGCGGGTCCTGCACCAGCGTGCTCATCGTCCCGTCCGGCGCGATCTTGAGGATCCGCAGGCCGTCCGTGTCGCTCGCGTAGATGGTGCCGCCCGCGTCGATGGCGGTGCCGCCCGTCGCCACCGTGGCGGCGTGGAGCCTCACGTGCCGGGCGCGCTCGTCCTCGCTCACGGCCGCGTCGTCGAGGTACCGGGTCTCGATGCTGTAGAGCGGCCCGGTGCACGCTTGGTAGTAGAAGGTCTTGCCGTCCGGCGAGACTTCCAGCTGGTCGGCGTGGATGAAGAGCAGCTTGTCCTTGTCGTCCCGTAGCACCCGGCCCTGGCCGGTCAGCGGGCGCTGCGCGATCGTCGACCAGTGTCCGTCGAGCACCCGCCGGAGGCCGCCGGTCTCGCGGTCGAGGACGATCAGACCGGGCTGGCCGGCATCCGTCAGGTAGATGTGGCCGCCGTTGAACCGGAAATCGTCGATGAAGCTCTTCTCGGTGGTCGCCGCCTGCAGCGGGTAGACCCTGCGCACGGCGTTCGTGGCGAGGTCGATCTGCACGAGCTTCGGGCCGCCCGGCAGCGGCGCCGCGCCCATGCCGGGCGCGCCCTTGTCGACCACCCAGAGATCCCCGTCCGGCCCGATCCGGATGGCATTGACCGCCACGAAGGCCTTGGCCGGGTCGTCACCCGTCTTCCAGGCGTTCCAGGCCGCGTCGGGGTACGGGACCGCCTTGCCGTCCCGCCACTCGCCGAGCTCGATCCCCTTGTCTTGGCTCTGCCGCTGGAACGGCGAGAACAGCCGGCCGTCCGCGGACCGGGTGATGCCGTTGAAGACGAGGTCGTTCGACTCCACCATCGGCTTCAGGGTGTCGGACCCGGCCGGCGCCTCGGCGGCGCGTCCGGGCGTGCCCAGGCCGACGGCCAGCAGGAGGGCGAGGAGCGTGGCGCGCATGGTGGGTTCCCGGTCCGGCGGTGAGGCGTCTCGCCCGGTAAGCCCGCGGGGCGCGCGGTGTTCCGGTCCGGTCCCATCGGCCGCAGCCGCGACTCCGGCGCGGGTCTGGCGCGGGTCCGGCGCGGGTCCGTTCCGGGGACGCCTGCGACGCTTCGCCGGGGCTGGATCCGGCCGAGAACAGAACATATAGTGAACACAGGGTGAGCGCCGCGCGGGGCGGCCGAGGAGGAGCGAGGGATGGCCAAGTACCGGTTCCACTGCACCAACGGCCTCGAATGCGTGTTCGACGCCCGCGGCACCGAGGTCCGCGCGACGGCGCGCCTCGTCGACCGCGCCCGCAAGGTCGCCTCCGACGTGCGGCGCTCGCTGGCCAACCGCACCGACTGGGCCGAGTGGCGGGTGAGCGTGCACGACCTCTCGGGCCGGCGGGTCCTGGTGCAGCCCTTCGTGCAGCCCTTCGAGAAGGCGTCGGGTCGCGCCAGGGCGGCCTGAATGGCGACGCCGATCAGGACGGTCGCGCAGGGGTCCGGTGCGGCGGCCGCGGAGCCGGATCAGACGATCCGCCCCCTGAGCCTGTCCGAGTTCATCGGTCAGCGCGCGGCGCGGGCGAACATGCAGGTGTTCATCGAGGCGGCGAGGAAGACCGGGCAGGCGCTCGACCACGTGCTGTTCGTCGGGCCGCCCGGGCTCGGCAAGACCACGCTGGCGCAGATCGTGGCGCGCGAGCTCGGCGTGAACTTCCGCTCGACCTCCGGGCCGGTCATCGCCAAGGCCGGGGATCTGGCCGCCCAGCTGACCAACCTGGAGGAGCGCGACGTCCTGTTCATCGACGAGATCCACCGGCTCAACCCGGCGGTCGAGGAGATCCTCTACCCGGCCATGGAGGATTACCAGCTCGACCTGATCATCGGCGAGGGCCCGGCGGCGCGCTCGGTCAAGATCGAGCTGCCGAAGTTCACGCTGGTCGGCGCCACGACGCGGGCGGGGCTGCTGACGACGCCGCTGCGCGACCGGTTCGGGATCCCGATCCGGCTGGAGTTCTACGAGATCGACGAGCTGGAGCAGATCGTGGCGCGCGGCGCGCGGGTGCTGGGTCTGGGCATGTCGGCGGAGGGCGCCAACGAGATCGCCCGTCGGGCGCGGGGCACGCCGCGGATCGCGGGGCGGCTCTTGCGGCGGGTGCGGGACTTCGCGGTGGTGGCGGAGGCCGAGACGGTGACGCGGGCGATCGCCGACCGGGCGCTGCAGCTCTTGGACGTGGACGGGGCGGGTCTCGACGTGATGGACCGCAAGTACCTGAGCCTGATCGCGCGCTCGTTCGGGGGCGGGCCGGTGGGCATCGAGACGATCGGGGCGGCGCTGTCGGAGCCGCGGGACGCGATCGAGGACATCATCGAGCCCTACCTGATCCAGCGCGGCTTCGTGCAGCGCACACCCCGCGGACGCGTCCTCACCCGACACGCCTACCGGCATCTCGGCCTGCCGGAGCCGGAGCCGGCCCCGGTCGCCGCCTGAGCGCCGGCCGAATTGCCGGATCCCGTCACGGGCCCTAGCTTCCCTCGGTACAGCGGAGGCGCCCGCGATGATCGATCTCTACGCCTGGAACACCCCCAACGGCCGGAAGATCAGCGTGGCGCTGGAGGAGATGGCGCTGCCCTACCGGGTCATCCCGGTCGACATCACGCAAGGGGCGCAGCACGCGCCGGACTTCCTGGCGATCAGCCCGAACAACCGCATCCCCGCCATCGTCGATCCGGACGGGCCGGACGGGTCCCCGATCCCGGTGTTCGAGTCCGGGGCGATCCTGCTCTACCTCGCCGAGAAGACCGGCCGCTTCCTGCCCGAGGACCGGCGGCAGCGCGTCGCCGCCCTGGAATGGCTGATGTGGCAGATGGGCGGCTTCGGGCCGATGCCCGGCCAGGTCCACCACTTCCTGTCCGTCGCGGAGGCCGACCGCGCCTACGGGCTCGCCCGCTACAGCAAGGAGACGCACCGGCTCTACGGCGTGCTGGACCGGCGCCTCGCGCAGGTCGCGTACGTCGCGGGGCCGCTCTCGGTGGCGGATTTCGCGATCCTCGGCTGGGCGTGGCGCCACGAGCGCCACCAGGTCGACCTCGCCGACTACTCGCAGGTCCGGCGCTGGTACGACCGGATGATGGAGCGCCCCGCCGTGCAGCGGGGCTTCGCCGTCCCGCTGAGCTGAGGCGGGGCGCCCCCTGGTCCGGCGTTTGCGACGCCGGGATTCACCGTTCGGGGAGTGACGATGAGGCGACGCACCTTCCTGGCCGCGGGGGCCGCGGCCCTGGCGGCCCCCTCCGTCGGGCGGGCGCAGGGCGCCCGGGTCCTGCGCATGGTCCCCCAGGCGAACGTCACCTCCATCGATCCGATCTGGACGACGGCGATCGTGACCCGCAACCACGCCTACGTGGTCTACGACACGCTGTTCGGCCTCGACGCCGACCTGCGGCCGCAGCCGCAGATGGCGGCCGGCCTCAAGGTCGAGCAGGACGGGCGCCGGGTGACGATCCCCCTGCGCGCGGGCCTGCGCTTCCACGACGGCACGCCGGTCCTGGCGCGGGACTGCGTCGCCAGCATCCGGCGCTGGGCGGCGCGCAACGGCTTCGGCCAGACCCTGATGGCCGCCACCGACGAGCTCGCCCACGACGGCGACACCGACATCGTGTTCCGGCTGAAGGCACCGTTCCCGCTCCTGCCGCAGGCGCTGGCGAGTGTCAGCCAGCCGGCCTTCGTCATGCCCGAGCGGGTCGCCCGGACCGACCCGTACAAGCAGATCACCGACGCCACCGGCTCCGGGCCGTTCCGCTGGAAGGCCGACGAGTTCAACTCGGGCAGCCTGATGGTCTACGAGCGCCACCCCGGCTACGTGCCGGCGCCCGGCACACCGAGCCTGACGGCCGGCGGCAAGGTCGCCCATTTCGACCGGATCGAGTGGCGGATCATCGCCGACGGCGCCACCGCGGCGGCGGCCCTGCAGAACGGCGAGATCGACTGGTACGAGCAGCCGCCGCCCGAGCTCCAGCAGCTGCTCGCCCGCAACCGCGACATCGTGGTGGAGGGCCTCGACCGGCTCACCAACCCGGCGATCCTGCGGATGAACCACCTGCAGCCGCCCTTCGACGACGTCGCGGTGCGCCGGGCGGTGCTGCCGGCGATCGTCCAGAGCGACTTCATGGCGGCGATCGTCGGCGACGATCCCGGGGCCTACGACGACCGCTGCGGGATCTTCACGCCCGGCACGCCGATGGCGAGCCAGGTCGGCCTGGAGGCGCTCACCGGGCCGCGCAGCCTGGAGGCGGCCCGCGCGGCGCTCAGGGCCTCGGGCTACGACGGCGCGAAGATCCGGCTCATCGGCCCCACGGACCTGCTGGCGCCCGCGGCGCTGACCCAGGTCGCGGCCGACCTGCTCCCCCGGATCGGCTTCAACGTCGACCTGGCCCTGAGCGACTGGGGCACGGTGATCCAGCGGCGCGTCTCCCGCGAGCCCGTCGAGAAGGGCGGCTGGTCGGTGCTGCTCACCACCTTCTCGTCCTTCGACAACGCCGACCCCGCCGCCCTGCAGCCGCTCCGGGCCAGCGGGCCGAACGCGTGGTTCGGCTGGCCGTCGGTGCCGCGGCTGGAGGCGCTCCGGACCGCGTGGTTCGCGGCCCCCGACGCGGAGGCGCGCCGGGCGATCTGCGCCGACATGCAGCGGATCGCCCTCGAGGAGGTCGTGTTCGTGCCGGTCGGCTCCTACCGCTCGATGACGTCCTACCGGCGCGACCTCACGGGCCGCCTCCCGGGCTTCCCGATCCTCTGGAACCTCCGGCGCGCCTGAGGCGGCTCCGCCTCGCGCCGGGGCCGCCTCAGGCCCTCCGGCGCACCGTGCCGGCCTCTGCCTCTGCCTCTGCCGCTACCTTCGCTTCCGCCGCGCCCTCGCGCTCCAGCCGCTCCAGCAGGTCGCCGAGGGGCATCGGGCGGCCGATGTGGTAGCCCTGGGCGTAGCGGCTGCCGTGCCGCCGCGCCACGTCGAGCTGCGCCTCCGTCTCGATCCCCTCGACGATCCCGTCGAGGCCGAGGTTGCGGCACAGGTCCAGGATCGTGGAGACGAGGCTGCAGCCCCGGTCGGTGTCGATGTCGGCCATGAAGCCGCGGTCGATCTTGATCTTGTCCAGCGGCAGGCGGTGGACGTAGCCCAGGCTGGAATAGCCGGTCCCGAAATCGTCGAGCGCGATCTTGATGCCCAGGCTGCGCAGGGTGGTGATGGCCGCCTTGGCGTGGTCGAAGTCGCGCATCAGGGCGGTCTCGGTCAGCTCGAGCGTCAGGCGGCGCGGGTCGATGCCGCTGCCCCGCACCGCCGCCAGGATCGACAGGACGGTCTCGGGCGAGGCGAGGTCGTGGGCGGACAGGTTGAAGGACAGGCCGGTCCCGGGCGGGAGCTGCGCGCAGTCGGCGAGCGCCTTGCGCAGGAGCAGCAGCGTCACCGTGTGGATCATGCCGCCGCGCTCGGCGGCCGCGATGAACCGGTCCGGCGCGACGCGGCCCAGCGTCGGGCTCGTCCAGCGCGCCAGACCCTCCACGAAGGCGGTCCGCCCCGTGGCGAGGTCGAGGACCGGCTGGTAGTGCAGCACCATCTCGGCGGCGAGGTCCGCCGTCCGCAGGGCCGTCTCCACCGCCTGCTCGGCGCGGATCGCGTCCTTGTGCTCCTGCGAGAACAGGGTCGTCGCGCCGCGCCGCTGCTCCTTGGAGTGGTAGAGCGCGTAGTCGGCGCGGTCGAACAGGGCGTCGGCGTCGTGCGAGATCCGGCAGGGCAGCGCCAGCCCGCCCGAGCAGCCGGTGACGACCTGGATGTCGCCGATCCGGATCGGCCGCTGCAGCGCCGTGCAGACGCCGTCGCAGAAGGCGAGCGCCGCCGCGGCCGAAGCCGGCGCGCGCAGGATCACGCCGAACTCGTCGCCCCCCAGCCGCGTCACCACCACGTCCGCCCCCGCGAAGGCCGCGAGGCGCCGGCCGGCCTCCGCCAGGACGCGGTCGCCGACATTGTGCCCGTAGGTGTCGTTGATCGGCTTGAACCGGTCGAGATCGAAGATCGCCAGGGCGAAGGGCGTGTCCGCCCCGGAGGACGACCGGAGCGCCTCGTCGAGCTTCTGGAAGAAGTAGCGCCGGTTGGGGAGGCCGGTCAGGCTGTCGGTCTGGGCGAGGCGCGCGTTCTCCTCCGAGAGCCGGCTCGCCACGGCCTGGGACGCGACGAGGGCGACGAAGGCCCGGTAGTTGGTGTTGAGGATGCGGACCATCACGGCCGTGACGAAGGCCGTATTGGCCGCGATGGCGAGGAACACGTGGTTCCCGCTCGTCACGCAGCAGAACAGGAACACGCCCATGACGATGCCGGTGACCAGGAAGGCCGCCAGCGGCAGGTAGGTCAGGCAGAAGATGCAGGCGATCACCGTGACGGCCACGAAGATCGCGACGTGGCCCTGCTCGTAGGGGCCGCCGAACGTGTTCAGGACCATCGCCCAGATCACGAAGGCGACGGAGAAGAAGACCGTGAGCACCGTCGTCCGCCGCAGGTGGCGGGCGGCCTGCGCCTCGTCCAGGGTCTCGGGCCTCAAGCGCCACCAGTGGATCGCGCGCAGGAGGCACAGCGCGATCACGGTCCCCGGGATGCCGAGGGTCAGGTAGGCGGGCGCCAGACCGTAATGCGTCACCGCGAGGGCGCCGGCATTGACCGAGAGCAGTCCGTAGAGGGACGGGATATGCTTCTGCAGTTCCGCGAGCTGACGCATGGCCGTCAGACCCGGGGCGGATGCGGTCGACCTCCCGATCAATATCGAGAAAGGATATTTCGGACGGTTCATCGAAGCTGCGTCTGAGAGATTGCCGTATTATTATACTCCTAACATTAAAGAGATATTTAAGCCGCGAGCTGTCACGGCGGTCGTCCACGGCTCTATTCCCCGCGCCGGACCGCCGCATCGCGGCGCTCGGGAGACAATCCGCCGGGCGGGCGAGCCGACGATTTACCGATTCCGTCCCAAGTTGAGCGGGAAGTGATCCGGTTCGACTTGTATCGAGGATCGTACAATTGCCTCGCTGCTCCATCTGCTCTTCCAGGGACTGGTGGATGGGGGTCGGCCGGCCGCCTCGCGTGCCGTCGGCGCCGATTGCCCGGACAGGACATCCCGGCGATGATCGTCGTCGCGGCCGCGGCCGCGGGGCTCAGGAGAGGCCGATGAGAATCCGTGTCCGCGTCGCCCGGCTGGCGATCCTCGTCGGCGGGCTGCTCGTGGCCGCCGCGCCCGCGCAGGCCGAGACGATCGACGTGACCTTCGCCTGTCCGAACGGTCGGACGCTGGCCGTCACCTTCCTGAACGCCGCGGGGCCGGAGCGGGCGGTTGTCCGGCCGGACAACGGCGCCGCCGTCACCCTGCCGGTGCAGCTCAGCGGGTCGGGGTTCCGCTACGCCGACGCCACGCACGAGCTGCGGGGCAAGGGGCGGTCGGTCACGTGGACCGACGGCGCCGGCACGCCGGTCACCTGCACCGACCGGACGCCGGCCGACGCCAAGCCGCGCTAGGCTGCCCGGGGGATGCTCGGGGCGCGTGCCGGACCCTGGCCCGGCAGCGCCGGACCCGCTAGGAACCGCCCGTCCCGGAGATTGAGGCGTCGGCGTCCCGCCGCGCGTCGCCCGCGACGCGGAGACGTTCCTTGCCCGCGCCCGCGCCCCCGTCGCGCTTCGACGCCGTCCTCCTCGACCTCGACGGCACCCTCGTCGACAGCCTGGCCGATCTCCGGACGGCCCTGAACGCCACCCTGGCGCGGGAGGGTCTGCCGCCGGTCGGGACCGCCGCGATGCGGGCCATGGTGGGCGACGGCGCGGTGGCGCTGCTGCGGCGCGCCCTGCGGGCTTCGGGCGGCGATCCGGAGCGGGCGCCGGACCTGCTCCCGGCCTTCCTGGCCGTGTACGAGCCGCTCGCGGCCGCCGGCACCGCCCTGTTCCCCAACGCCGCCGCGGCGGTCCGCGACCTCCGGGCGGCGGGCTACGCGCTGGCGATCGTCACCAACAAGCCGGCCTGCGCCACCGGCCTGATCCTCGACGCGGTGGGGCTGGCGCCGCTGATCGACACGGTCGTGGGCGGCGACACGCTGCCCGAGCGCAAGCCCGATCCCGCGCCGCTGCGGGAGGCCCTGCGTCGCCTGCGGGTCGAGCCCGGGCGGGCCGTCATGGTCGGCGACATGCACCACGACATCGCGGCCGCCCGCGCCGCCGGCACCGCCGCCATCCTGGCCCGCTACGGCTACGGGCGCCCGGACGACGCGCGGACCGCCGACGCCGTCCTCGACGACATCGGCGGCCTGCGGGCGATGATCGGGGCGCTGTCCGCGGGCGGCACCCCGGCCTCCTAGGGGACTCCTAGCGGCTTGCCGCGAGGTCGAGGCGGGCGGGGGCGCCCGGCGCCCGGGCCTGCCGCTCGAGGACGGCGCGGGCGCTGTCGGCGAGGACGAGCCACGCGCCGGCCATGAGGGTGACGTCCTTGAGGACGAGACGGCCGGCGCCCGAGAGGTAGGGGAAGCCGTGCTCGGCGTCGCCGAGCGCGGCGACCCAGGCCTCGGGGGTGGTCACGAGGAACGACAGGGTCACCACCGGGGTGAGGAAGGCCAGCACCGCGCCGGCCAGACCCAGCCGCCGCGATACCATCCCGACGAGGACGAGCAGGCCGATCAGCAGCTCGACCGTGCCGAGGCCGCGGGAGAACGCGTAGGTGTGGTTGGCCGTCTGCCACGCGCGGGCGGCGAGGTTGAGCTCGCCCTCGTGGGTGAGGTGCTGCGCGTACTGGTCGGGGTGGGCGTAGAAGAACGCCATCACCGGGCTGTTGGCGACGAAGGGCGTGATGCTGTCGGCCTCGTAGGGCACGAACTTGAGCGCGCCGATCCAGAGGAAGATGACCGCGATGGCGACCCGCATGGCCTGGAGGCCGAGGCGGTTCGAGCCCGGCCCGGAGACGAGGCCGAGGACGCGGCGAACCTGCGTGTTCATGGCACGATTCCTTGCTCAATCGGATGGGGGGAGGGGCTACGCCTCGGCGGAGGCCGCGAAGGCGTCGAGCGCGCGGGTCGCGTAGACGACCGCGGCACCGGCATTGAGGCTGGTGGCGACCCCGAGGGCCTCGGCCAGCTCGGCCTCGGTGGCGCCGAGCTTGCGGGCGGCGTCGGTGTGGACCGTGATACAGCCGTCGCAGCGCAGGGAGATCGCCACCGCCACCGCGATCAGCTCACGGGTCTTGGCGTCGAGCTGGCCGGTCTTCTGGCCCGCCGTGCTGAGGGTGCCGTAGCCCCGCACCGTGTCGGGGCTGAGCTTGGCGAAGTGTCCGACGCCGGCGGTGACCTGCTGGCGGTAGCTGTTCCAATCGATCATGTGCATGACGACCTCCTTCGTGATGACGAGGAAGGTAGTCGGGGCAGGCCGCGCCCTCGATGACCGCACGGCGCAGGCCGATGACCGGGCGGATCAAACCGCCTGCGGGGGCGCCTCGGCCTGCCGCGCCTGTCCGGGGCGGATCCCGTACTTGCGCAGGAACGCCCGGCTGAGCGCGGGCGCGGACTGGTAGCCGACCTCTGCGGCCAGACGGTCCAGCGGGACCGTCTCGGTGCGCAGGCGGTGATGGGCGAGCCCGAGCCGCAGGTCGGTGAGGAATTCCAGCGGGGCGACGCCCGCCGCCCCACGGAAGGCGCGCACGAGGCTCGCCCGCGACGCGGCGGCCGTCGCGGCCAGTTCATCCAGCGTCCAGGGATGCACCGGGTCGCGCACCATCGCGAGCACCGCCCGGGCGGTGAGCGGCTGCCCCAGGAGGCGCAGCAGGCCCTCGGCCGGGGCCGACGCCTCGAGATGCGCGCGGAGCATCATCATGAACAGCGCGCTCGCGAGGTTCTCGGCGACCGCGACCGACCCGGCGCGGAGGTCGTTCAGCTCCTCGCGGATGCCCGCCAGGAGCGGCGCGAACCGAGTGGCCAGGGGCTCGGTGCCGACGCTCAGGACGAGGAGGTCGGGCAGGGCGGTCACGATCAGGGTCTGGGGCGCCGCCTCGAAGGCCAGGCGGCCGCAGATCAGCTCGACGTCAGGCTCGGCCCCGACGGTGGTCTTGAACCGCAGATCGTGCGCGTGGCGGACCGCGACGGGCAGGGGCGTCGACGGCGGCGGCCCCGCGCCGTGGAACAGGTGCGCGTCGCCGCGCGGCAGGAGCAGGATGTCCCCGGCCGCGACCTGCAGCGGCGCGCCCCCGGGCCGCCGCAGCGTGGCGCGGCCGCGCGTCACGAGGTGGAAATAGGCCTGCCGCGTCGGCTCCGGCGCGTGCGGGGCGGCCCAGGCGCCGCCGAACCGGCAGACGTCGTCCAGGTGCGGCCGCACGCGCAGCAGCGGCGCGAGGCCGCTCAGCGGATCGTCGATTCCGGCGGTTCCGTGTGCGTCCGCGCGGCGCCCGATCGGTCCGGCCATGCTCCCCGCGCTCCGGAATGCCCTCCGGGCCCGGCATAAGGGCGCGCGGCGGCCTCGACCAGGGGTTGTTCGTCCGCCGCGCCGGTTCAGCCCGCCGCGATGGCCTTCTCGACGAAGGCGGTCACGCCGGCGATGTAGCGCTGGATCGGGATCCCGCGCTTCCGGTGCTTGGCCCGCTTCACGTACCAGTCCTGCAGGAGCGGCTTGATCAGCGCCGCGGTGAGATCGACGTCGGCGACCGCGAAGACGCCCGCCGCCGCGCCGCGGGCGAGGACTTCGGCGAAGATGCGCTCCGTGGCGGCCTCGCTCTCCGTCGCCATCGTCCGGGCGGGGGCCGGGAAGCCCTTCGCCTCCATGAAGGCGAAGACGAACCAGGGCTGCATCGCCTCGGTCAGGCGGATATGGGTCTCGATCAGCCAGCGCAGATGCGCGGCCGGATCCGCCGCGAGCCCCGCCGGGGCCTGCCGCAGGACCGCCTCCGCCGTCTCGGCCACCTCGGTGAGGATCATCACCAGCAGCGTGTTCTTGTTGTCGAAGTACGAGTAGAGCCCGCCCATGCTGAGCCCGGAGGCCCGGGCGAGGTCGCGCAGGCTCGTCTCGTGGAAGCCCTGCCGGCTCGACAGCTTCAGTACCGCCTCGATGATCCGCGCGAGGTTGGCGACGGCGACGTGGTCCTTCCGGACGCTGATTCGGTCCCGGTGCCGCGCCAGGATCCGCGCACAGATCGCCTCGGTGGCGTAGGCGTCTTTCGCCGGCAGGTGCGCCGGAAAGTTCGCCGGAAGAGCGTCTGCGGGGCTCATCGATCCATCGTCGCTCCGTCGTCGCGCCGTCGTCGTTTCGTCGTCGCGCCAGCCCGCGGTGGCCACGACCGGGAGCGACTCCCGAGGTCTAGCCCGTTGCCAGGCGCGAATCCAGGCGATAAAAAGCGAGCGCTCGCTCGATTTTTGTCGTCGGCACCGACCCAGGAGGTGGGCCCGTGGATTTCACCATCTCCCCGCGCGTCGAGGATTACCGCGCCCGGATCGCGGCCTTCGTGGACGCGTACATCTTGCCGCTGGAGGCCGATCCGGCGGCCTATGACGGCCACGGCAACATCAGCCTCACCGAGCTGACGCGGCTGCGCGGACTCGCCCGCGCAGAGGGCCTGTGGTGCCTGCAATTGCGGCCCGAGACCGGCGGCGCCGGGCTCGACAAGGTCGGCATGGCGGTCTGCTACGAGGCCATGAACCGCTCGATCTTCGGCCCGGTCGTGTTCAACTCGGCCGCGCCCGACGACGGCAACATGATGGTGCTGGAGAAGGTCGCGACCCCGGACCAGAAGGCGCGCTGGCTCGCGCCGATCGTGGAGGGGCGGGTCCGCTCGGCCTTCGCCATGACCGAGCCGCATCCCGGCGGCGGCTCCGATCCCGGCATGATCCAGACCCGGGCCGAGCGGCGGGGCGACAGCTACGTGGTCACCGGCCGCAAGTGGTACATCACCGGGGCCGAGGAGGCCGAGCACTTCATCCTGATGGCGCGCACCTCCGACGACGCGCGGAAAGGGCTGACCGCCTTCCTGTTCCACCGGGACCAGCCCGGCTGGCGGATCCTGCGCCGCATCCCGATCATGGGGCCGGAGGAGCATGGCGGCCATTGCGAGCTGCTGTTCGAGGGCCTGGAGATCCCGGCCGAGAACGTCCTGATGAACGAGGGCGACGGCCTGAAGCTCACCCAGATCCGCCTCGGGCCGGCGCGGCTGACCCACTGCATGCGCTGGCTCGGCCTGTCGAAGCGCTGCGTCGAGATCGCCCGGGCCTACGCGGCCGAGCGGCACGGCTTCGGGATCCGGCTGGCCGACCGGGAGAGCATCCAGCTGATGCTGGGCGACCTCGCGATGCGGATCGAGATCGGGCGCCTCCTGGTGATGAAGGCTGCCTGGGCCCTCGACCGGGGCAGCTTCGCCCGCAAGGAGGTGTCGATGGCCAAGGTCCACGTGGCCAACCTCCTGCACGCGGCCGCCGACACGGCGATCCAGATCAACGGCGCGCGGGGCTACTCCACCGACACGCCCCTCGAGTGGATCTACCGCTACGCCCGGCAGGCGCGCCTCGTGGACGGGGCCGACGAGGTCCACAAGATGGTCCTGAACCGCAATCTCGAGGCCGAGGGCGACGCCTTCTGGTCGTGGGACGTCGGGGCCTGAGCGTCGGGGCCTGAGCGGGGCCGACACCGTCCGCCCGCCGCGCGGGGCGCGTCGGCAGGCCGAGCCAGACAGGGAAGCCGAGAGGAAGCCGAGAGTATGACCGAGGTCGTGATCACAGGCGCGGTGCGCACCGCGATCGGCACGTTCGGCGGCGCGCTGGCCGGCACGCCGCCCTCCGTCCTCGCCGCACGCTGCGTCGCGGAGGCGCTGCGCCGCGCCGGGACCGCGCCCGAGACGGTCGGGCACGTGGTCCTCGGCAACGTCATCCCGACCGAGCCCCGGGACGCCTACATCGCCCGCGTCGCGGCGATGGAGGGCGGGATTCCCGAGGAGGTGCCGGCCATGACGGTCAACCGCCTCTGCGGCAGCGGCCTGCAGGCGATCGTCTCGGCCGCGCAGTCCATCCTGCTCGGCGACGCCGAGACGGCCGTGGCCGGCGGCGCCGAGAGCATGAGCCGCGCCCCCCACCTGCTGACCACCGGGCGGACCGGGTCGCGCATGGGCGACGCCGTGCTGGTCGACTACATGCTCGGCGCGCTGACCGACCCGTTCGGCAACGGCCACATGGGCGTCACCGCCGAGAACGTGGCCGCGCGCTACGCCGTCCCCCGCGACGCGCAGGACGCCTTCGCGGCCGAGAGCCAGGCCCGCGCCGCGCGGGCGATCCGCGAGGGCCGGTTCCGCGACCAGATCCTGCCGATCGAGATCCAGCGCAAGCGCGAGACGGTGGCCTTCGACACCGACGAGCACCCGAAGGCCACGACCGCCGAGGACCTCGCCAAGCTGCGCCCGGCCTTCTCCAAGACCGGCAGCGTCACGGCCGGCAACGCCTCGGGGCTGAACGACGGCGCGGCGGCCCTCGTCCTGTCGAGCGCCGCGCGGGCCGCGCGCGACGGCGCGACGCCCCTCGCCCGCATCGTCGGCTACGCCCACGCCGGCGTGGACCCGTCCGAGATGGGCATGGGCCCGGTGCCGGCGGTGCGGCGGCTGCTGGAGCGGACCGGCCTGCGGGCGGCGGATTTCGACGTCGTCGAGTCGAACGAGGCCTTCGCGGCGCAGGCCTGCGCGGTCTCCCGCGCCCTCGACCTCGATCCCGACAGGGTCAACCCGAACGGCGGCGCCATCGCCCTCGGTCACCCGATCGGCGCCACGGGGGCGATCATCACCGTCAAGGCCCTCTACGAGCTGGCCCGGACCGGCGGCCGCTACGGGCTCGTGACCATGTGCATCGGCGGCGGCCAGGGGATCGCCATGGCCCTCGAGCGCGTCCCGTGACGCGGCCCTGAGGCACCATGCTGGACGCGGATCAGAGGACGGCGCTCTGCGCCTGGATCGGCCGGACCCTGGGGGCCGGGTCGGTCGCGCTCGACGACGCCCGGCCGCTGACCGGCGGCTCGATCCAGGAGAACTGGATGCTGTCGTGCCGGGTCGACGGCGCGCCCCGGAGCTTCGTCCTGCGCAAGGACGCGGCCGCCACCATCGCGTCGAGCCGCTCGCGGGCGGAGGAGTTCCGGATCCTGCGCGCCGCCTTCGCGGCCGGCGTGCGGGTGCCGGAGCCGGTCGGCTTCTGCGCGGATCCGGGGGTGGTCGGGGCGCCCTTCGCGCTGATGGGCCTCGTCTCCGGGATCGGGTTGGGGCCGCGGGTGGTCAAGGACACGAGCCTCGGCGGCGACCGCGCGGCCTTGGCCGAGCGGCTCGGCCGCGAGCTCGCCCGGACGCACGGCATCCTGCCGGCGGCCGGCCCGGGCACCGCCCCGGCGGACGACCTCGCCTTCCTCGGCGCGCCCGAGCCGGAGCCGGCCCTGGCCGAGATCCGCGCGCTCCGGGCGAGTCTCGACGGGATCGGCGCCGCGCGCCCGGCCCTCGAATGGGGCCTGCGCTGGGCCGAGCTCCACGCGCCGCCCTGTCCCCGGCCGGTCCTGGTCCACCGCGACTTCCGCACCGGCAACTACATGGTCGATGCCGAGGGCCTGACGGCGATCCTCGACTGGGAATTCGCCGGCTGGGGCGACCCGGTCCAGGATATCGGCTGGTTCTGCGCCGCCTGCTGGCGCTTCGGCCGGCCCGACCTGGAGGCCGGGGGCATCGCCCCGCGGGCCGCCTTCTACCGCGGCTACGAGGCCGAGAGCGGGCGCGCGATCGAGCCGGAGGCGGTGCGCTACTGGGAGGTCATGGCGCATCTGCGCTGGGCGGTGATCGCCCTGGAGCAGGGCCACCGCCACGTCTCCGGTCAGGAGACGTCGCTGGAGCTGGCGCTGACCGGCCGGATGGTCCCCGAACTCGAGGCCGCGATCCTGCGCGAGACCGCGCCCGAGCGGTGGGGAGCCCGATGAGCGAATCCTTCCCGGACGCGCCCGCGGGCGCCGCCCTCCTGTCGGTCGCCCGGCAGAGCCTCCTCGACGAGGTCGCGCCGGCCCTGTCGGGGCGCCAGCGCTACGTCCTGCTGATGGCCGCCAACGCGATGGGCGTGGTCATGCGGGAGATCGCGCAGGCCGGCGCGGCGGCCGGGGCCTGGGAGCGGGCGCTGGGCGGCGCCGGATCGCCGGCCGAGCTGGTCGCGGCGCTCCGCGCCGGCCGGCGCGACGGGGACGCGGCGCTCCACGCCGCGCTCGTCGAGACGACACGGATCGCCGCCGGCATCTGGAAGGCCCCGGGCTAGCGATCCCGGGCTCCAGATCCGGGCGTCAGTAGGTGCGGCCGGTGCCCCGGCGCCGGTCGTAGCGGCGCCCGAGATAGGCGATGAGCTTCGGCACGATGAAGGCCGTCAGGAGCTTGCGCAGCATCGGAAAAGCCTCCGTCAGCGGGTGCGGCGGACGAGCCATCCCGCCGCGAAAGCGACGGCGGCCAGGCCCAGCAGGGTGTTGGTGCGGTTGGCGTCGGCCGTGCGGATCGCCTGCCGGCCGTAATCGGCGCCGCGGCGGCGCGCATCCCGGGCGCGGTCCCGGCCCTCGTCGATCAGGTGGTCGGCCCGTCTCCGGGCGGCCTCGGCCAGATGGCGGCCGTTCTCCGCCAGGTCCTCCGTGAGGTCCTCGGCGCGGTCGCGGGCGCGGCCGTAGGCGTACTGCGCGCCGCCGGCCACTTGGTTGACGGCGCCGCGCACCTGGCGTCCCGGGTCACCGGTCAGGCCGCCCAGGGCGGTCTGGGCGCGGCCCTTGAGGTGGCGGGACGCGCCGCGGATCTGGTCGCGGTTCATGCAGCTCTCCTGGTGTCGGGGGAATGGAGCCCCGCCTCGGCGGGGGCGGCGGCGCCGGGGAGCCGGCGCCGCGGGACGGATCAGTGCTTGCCGGTGATCTTGTCGGCGACGGACTTGGCGCCGTCCTTGACGTCGCCGACGGTCTTCTGCGCCTCGCCCTTCAGCTCCTGCGCCTTGCCCTCGGCCACCAGCTTGTCGTTGCCCGTCGCCTTGCCGGCCGCCTGCTTGACGTTGCCCACCGCCTCGTTGGCCAGGCCCTTGATCTTGTCGGTCGTGCTGCTCATCGCGTGTGCTCCTGCTTCGCTGGTGAGGCCGGTCTCCCCGGCCGGTGGTGGCCCCCGCGATCGGCGCGGGGGCCGGTGAAGGTGTCAGAGGGAGGTGTCAGACGCGCCGGGTCTCGTAGGCGCCCAGCAGGGTCGCGGGCTTGGGCGCGCCCATCCGGCCGCCGACATACGCCGCCAGCGCACCCAGGATCAGCGCCAGCGCGGCGTAGAACGCGCCCTGCGTGGCCGCCGACTTCGCCGTCACGGCAGCGGCCTCGGCCTTCTGCTTGGCGCTGGCCACCGCCTGCTCGTACTGCTTCTGGTAGTCGTCGATCTGCGCCTTGGCCTGATCCGGCGTGATGCTCTGCGCCTTGGCCAGGGCGTCGGCGGCGCGGGTCTTGGCCTGCTCCTTCTGGGCCGGGTCACCGGTCAGGACGGCCTTCACCGCGGCCACGGCCGCGTCCTTGGCGGCCTGCGGGTCCTGGCCGGCGGCCTGCTGACGGACCTTGTCCTCGATGCCGTCGAGCGGGTTCGAGATCTTCGACAGCGACGGCGCCGCCGCCTGGGCGGCGGTCTGCACCGTGCCGCCGACGAGGTTGCCGGCGCCGCCGAGCGCGCTCGAGACGGTGCCGAGCGTGCCGCCGACCAGGCCGCTGGCGGCCGAGGTCAGCATGTACAGCACCACCAGGGTGGTGACCGCCCAGGAGACCAGCCCGTGCAGGGCGGCCGCGCCCGGAAGGGCCTTGCCCGAGAGCCGCCCGGCGATGAGGCCGCCGGCCAGCGAGGCGACGAGGCCGGAGGCGACGAACCACGCGCCCGCGCCCATGGAGACGGTGGAGGCGGAGGGGTTGTCGGCGGCGGTCGTGCCGACCGAGGCCAGCCCGACGCCGACGCCGACGAGGTTGATGATCACCTGGGTGACCAGCGCGGTCACGGCGCCGGCGAAGATGGCGCCCCAGGAGACTTGGTTGAGCAGGACGGCGCGCGTGTCGGCGTGCGCGTCCGGCGCGAGGGGCGTTGCAACGGTCTGGATGGTGGTCACGCTGTCACTCCGGTGGTGGATCGCTGAAATTCGTGGGGCCGCCGGCCCCCGGAAGGCCCGGAAGGCCCGGGGGCTGCCGGGACGCGGCTCAGTCGCGGCGGGCGCTGACGAGCAGGCCGAGGCCGAAGCCCGCGATGCCGGCGATGAGCAGGGCGGCGAGCGGGTACTCGGCGACCTGCTGGCCGACCTCGCGGGTGCCGCGGCGCAGGGCGTGGCTGCCGCGCGCGTAGGCGTCCTCGGCGTAGTCGTACGCCTCCTCGGCGGCGTGGCGGACGCCGCGCTCGGCGCGGGCGTACTGATCCTGCGCGGCGCCCTGGGCGCGGCGGGCGCGGGCCTCGACGTCGTCGGCCCCGAGATCGTCGACGGCGTCGCGGACCCGACCACCGAGGTCGCGGGCCGCGTCGGCCACGTGGTCGGCCGCGTCGCGCACGGTGTCCTTGGCCTGGCCGTAGAGGGTCTCGGCCTGTCCGGCGGCCTCGCGGGCGCGGCCCTCGACCGAGTCCCGCCGCGAGCCGGTCAGGTCGCCGAACGCGCCCTGCACCTTGCCGCCGAGTTCCCGGGCCGCGCCCGTGATCCGATTGGTATCGACCATGTCGTTCTCCTTCGTCGTCGCGTCGGCGACCGCCTCCGCGATCGCGCTCGTGGTGGGGGCGCCTCACCGTGAGGCGCCGGGTGACGTCCGTCAGCGCGGGCCGGAGCCCGCGGGCCCGGAGCCGGCCTTCGATCCGGGCGCGTCGCGTTTCTGGCGCCGGCCCTCGGTCTCCGTCCGGGCATCGCCGGTCAGCTTGCCGATGGCCTCCTTCACCGAGCCCTTGAGGTGCTCGGCGGACGGTGTCTTCCTGTCTTCGGTCATGGGCGCCTCGTCATGCGTGAGAAAACCCTTGCCGAGCAGAAGATGTACGCCGGGCGCGCCGGATCAATGGTGTGGTTGTACCAGTATGGCGGTATTCATTCGTCAGAGATGTTCAGGGGAAAGCCGTTCTCGCGCCCCCAGACGACTGCCTCGCTGCGCTTGTGGATGCCGATCTTGCGGTACAGTGCGGCGCCGTGATTGCGCACCGTGTTGCGCGACAGCCCGAGCTTGCGCGCGATCGCGTCGTCGCTGAGCCCCGAGCAGATCAGGTTGAGGATCTGGCGCTCGCGCACGGTCAGGTTCGGCGCCGCCGCGTCGCCGCCCTCCCGGGCCGGCCGGCGCAGGTTCGCCAGCTTCTCGATCAGCCCGCGGCTGAACCACGACGTGTCGGCCATCACCGTCTCGATCGCGTCGAACAGCTCCCGCTCCGAGTGCTTGCGCTCGGTGATGTCCTGCAGCACCAGCAGAACGAAGGCCGTCTCGTTGATCTCGACCCGCTCGGCCGAGACCAGGCAGTCGAGGTTCGCGCCGCTCTCGTGGCGCAGGCACACCTCGAGACCCAGCACGTAGCCCTGCCGCTCCAGGGCGGCCTCGACCTGCAGGCGCTGCTTCTCGGCGACCCACAGGCCGGCCTCCTCCAGCGAGCGGCCGACGACGCGGTCCTCGCCCAGGCCGAAGACCCGGCTGAACGCCTCGTTCACGCCCGTGACCTGGCCGTCCTCGGCCCGCACCAGCACGGTCGGGATCGGCGTCATCCGGAACGCCTTGGCGAAGCGCTCCTCGCTCTGGCGCAGGGCGGCCTCGGCCTTCCGGCGCAGTTCCAGGTCCGCGAAGGTGAACAGCATGCAGGGCTCGTCGCCCATCTCGATCGGCTGCCCGGCGAC
>NZ_FOZY01000075.1:0-6161 GCF_900116245.1 Methylobacterium sp. yr668
CATGGTCGGCCTCACGCCGGCACTGACCGACGACACCATCACCCTTCCACCGCAGGCCGCCTGACCGATGGCCGCTCCAATTCCACCCCAAAAGTCCACCTCATTGACGGACGCGACCCATCAGTGGCTCGATCACCGCCCACTCGGCGTCGGTAAGGTCGGTTTCATAGCGAAGGCCCACGCGGCTATGCTGCCGCCGGGTGGTCGGGGTCCACATGGCGCTTCCAGGTCAGGCTTCAGCACCCCCCTGGAATCATCGCCATCCCGGCCACTCAACCCCGCCTCAGACCCTTACCGGACGGGCTCTTAGACACGGGCGGCCTCCACGACGATGCGCCGCAGGCCGAGGGCACCGAGCAGCCGCTTGCTGGCCGGACGGCGGCCGTGGCGGACGTCGATGAGATACGACGCGCTGCATCCAAGGCGTCGTGCCGCGGCCGAGGCCGAGCCGTCCGCCTCTATGGCCTCCCGTAACGCCTCGCGGGGATCGATGCGCCGGATTTCCGGCGGTCTCTCATGTCTATTGCCAGTTGTCATCCCGCATCCCCGAGCAACGAATCCTCGCCAATCGCGGCGATTGGCAAAGATAGTATGAATGCGCCGATGAAATGCAAGGACCTCCGAAAGTGGACAAATTTTTCTTGTCTACTTTTTGCCAGTCCGTCGATCCTAAGAATTTCGAAGCATTCCCTGGGCGGGCCTAATACGAAACGATAATTGATGTGAGCCTTGCGAAAACAGGATAGCGAGGGGCATCATAGCAATTGCCAATCGCCGCGTAGGATTCGTTCGATGCTCTCCTTTCTTGTGCTTCTTGCCATCGTCGGGGGCGTCGACCTCTCGACCCTTGCCACAGCCCACCAGGCGCCCCATTCCGAGGCGGCCCTACCCGGCGCGGCCCTCGGCCTGGCATGGCGGCGGCACCGCGACGTCGTCACCGCCCGCGGCCCCAGGACCCTGTGGATCGGCGACGGCCCCGACGAGCGGTACGCGCGGGCGTACAAGCTCAGCCGGGACGGTCTCCGCGACGTCGGCTTCTCCTGGGGCACCGCTGAACGCTCCGGAGGTATGGTCCAGCCGGTCTGCTGGGAGGATACCGACATGCCGGGGGCGGGCATGGACTTCGCCCTCGCCGCCGCCGAGGATGCCTTGGCGGAGGACGACGAGCGTCTCGCAGCCGAGGCCGCCCGCCAGCGCAGGACTGACGAGTTGGAAGCGGCGCTCAACGGCGACGGGCGTCGGTCCGACCTGGCTGCCCTTCGCGAATCGCTCGACACGCGCCGGTGGGCATGGAGCTCTCGGAAGCGCGGCGTCGCCGAGGCCCTGCTGGCCGAGCCGCCCGGCCCCGGTGGTGCGCCCCGGAGCGGAGCGGCCCGCCTCGCCCGCGACATGACCGCCGAGGTCGAGGCCGCCATCGCCGCGACCCGCGCCCGGGCCGCCGAGCATCCGGATCAGGACTGGCTCGCCCGGGCCGAGGACCCGCTCGTCCGAGATGCCGTCCACGCCGCGACACGCATCCTCACCGCACTCGACGGGGATCAGGCTACGATCAGAAATTCGAGCGGCTGGGGCCAGTCACATAGCCGGATCGGGCATGTCCTCGCCGGCCTGGATACCCTGACTGTGATCGAGGCGAGCCACGCCCTCGCGGCCGTCCACCGACATCGCCGGCAGCTACCGACGGAATTGCGGCTCACGATCTTCGGCACGGAGGCGTGACTATGGCCCGCCGCCCCGACCCCCGCCGACTCTCCCTGTTCGACATCGCGGACACGGCAGCGCCGACACCGTTCGATCACGCCAGGTGGGATGGACGGTCCGGCGAGACGCCCATCGACCGCGCCCTCATCGAGGCCGGTCTGTCAGACCCCTACGGCCTGTCGATAGGTGGAGGCACGCTTCAAGACACGTCCGTCCCGTACCTGCCCCGAAGCCTGCGGTTCCCCGTCCGGCTCATCCGCGACCGGTTCTCGTCCGAGACGCGGCCGCCGCGCTTCTACCTCTCCACGCCGGCGTGCGCCGATCTCCCGTTCGTACGTCGCGTCGAGGACATCACCGGCCTGAAGGCGGTGTGGGACGGCGCGAGCGAGTTGCTTGGGATCGGGACGTGGTACCACGCCATCGACCTGGCGACGGACGAGGGTTGGGAGACCCTGGCCGCGTCGCTGGGGCATACGACCCTTGCGTATGTGAGCCGAGCCGTCGCCCATCAGATCTGCTGGGGAGGACTGTCCGTGGCGAACGGCAGGTCCCTGTTGGAGCGAGCCGCCGTGCCCCGCCCCGACGACCCCGCGCGCGAGACGCTTCGGGGCTGGGCGCCCGGGCTCGTCTCCGAGCCGGACAGCGGCCGGGTCTCCGGGTGGTGCATCGTCCTAGCCGTCGAGGCCGGATGGATGCGTCCCGGCCGCAATGGCGGGAGACGCCAGACGCGGGCTTCCTTCACACCGGCCGGCAGGTCGGCGCTCGACGCCTACCGGGCATCGATCCCGAAGGCCGCCTGACGCCCTGGTGTAATGCGGAACCGCTCCGCATCATCCCATCTTCACCACGGAGCCCACCACATGCGCCGTCTCGCCGCCTACATCTCCGTCATGATCGCCGCCATGGCCGAGGCGCTCCGAACGGTCGTCCGGCTGGTCTGGCGGGCCGGTCGGTGGGTCGCCGAGACCGTCGCCGCCCCCCGTTCCCACGGACCGGGCGCCTCCGCTGCGGACGAGGCGCTCGACGCCCTGGCCGCGGCGAGCGCACCGGCTCCGACGCCCGCACCGCCCAGGGCGGAACCGCCGCACGTCTGCGTGGCGTCCGAGTGGGGAGACGTCGCCCTGGCGTACGCCGCGGCCCGCGCCGCCGGCGAGCCCGAGCCTGACATGCGCGCCCTCGACGACGCCGCGCTCTCGTGGATCCGTGGCCTCGACGACGATTCGCTCGGCCGCCTGCGGATGCTCACGCCGCGCCACGCCGGCGAGCACATGCTGGGGACATGGCCTGTCCCAGGGCTGCCCCCGTGCCCGTCCCTCCGGGACTACGAGCGCAGCCTGCTCCCTCGGCTACCCGAGCCGGTCGTCTCTGCGCCCGAGCCCGAGACCGAGGAGCCGGCCTTTGGCGGCCCGCGCCTCGTCTACGGCTGACGGCTGTCGCGGATGGCCATGGCCTCGGCGCGAACGGCGCGCGCCCGCATCGTGGCGAGTTCGTCCCTCAGGAGGGCGTTCTCCGCCCGCAGGTCGCCGATCTCCTGCCTGTCCCGCGACATCGCCTCCGCCACCGTTGCCACCCGGTCGAGCGTACGGGCCTCCCTCCGGGCCGCAATCACGGCTTGGACGCGGTCCGACCGCCGCCCGGCCATGGCGCCGGCCAGGCCGTAGGCGATGCCCTCGAAATGCGAGACGATGGACCCAGGGCTCATAACGGACATCCTAGACAATACATGTCAACGCAGTATTCGCACGGATTTTTCGGGCTTTCAACTATCGGATACCAGTATACTAACCATTTCCTTAGGTCCGTTAGGACGGCAGCCCTTACGCCGCGTCAGTCGGCGTCCCGATAGCCACTAGCTGTCTGGTTGCGGACTTGTCGATTGAGACCACGTCGCTGCGTCGGAGCACGCCGGCGACAGATAGCGCAACGGTGGACTTGCCGTCTCCCGGATCGCCCGCCACATGGCAGGCGACCTCATCGCCATTGACCGTCGGCTCCGCCTTCTGGGCCAACTTCAATTGAAGCGTCGTTGATCCCAGCGGTAGGTCCGGCAGGGGGGGCTCGGTCGCCAGCACGAACTCAAAGGTCCGGGTGCCGTCGACCCAGGTCGCAAGACCGCGGGTGGCGTCGACGGACACAGCCGCCCGGCGCTCGCCACGGTCGAAGCGAAGCCGCAGGCCCTCGGGCGCGGGCGCTGGTGGTTTGGGGGTCGTCGCTGGCTGGCTGGCCTGCGGCACGCGGGATCTCTGTTGATCTGATCGGAGTGTCCCGCAGGGGGCGTGACCAGTTTCGGGCCACGCCAGTTTTTGAAATAAAGGGTTGCCCGCTATATCGAGGCCTGCGATATAGCGGTACCGTCGCTATTTCAGGGGTCTATTCATGCCCATCGCAAGACGCATCCCCCTCGTTCAGACCAGTCTCGGCACGCTGCTGTCTCGCAGCGTGAACCTCCTGGGCCTTCCGCGCGGCACGCGCCTTGGCGTGATCTTCGGCAACCGCCGGGTCCGTAGCGACAAGCGGTTCTCGCGCAAGCGCCTGCCGAAGGCGTTCCTCTCGACGGCAGGTGAGACGGTCAAGCAGGCCGCCGAGGCGCTGATCCTGCCCCGGCTCCCTAAGGAGTTGGATGGCGCGCGCGTTGTGGCGTTCCCGCCGGGCGAGCGTTCGCCGGCCCCCTCCAACACGCTGCTCCGCACCGCCCGTAAGTGGGGAGATGGCCTCACGGAGGCGGAGGGTGAGATCTTCGATGCCAAGGTGGACGTGACCGAAGAGGAGCTCATTTCGGTCTACATCGGCATCGAGGGAAATGCGGCCGTTTCGAAGGAGATTCTGCTCGCTGCCACGTGTCGGTTCTTCGACAACGCAAACCAAATGCACGATTTCATCCGCCAGCGTCCTTTCTGATCCGACGCACGGATCAGATGTCGATGTCGGCCGGCTGCTACTTTGGGTCGATGACGTAAGCGTCCTCGACCAAGTCGCGCTCGCGGCCCTCCTCGACGGCGACCTGCGCACCGATGCGCTTGGCGGTGCCGGTCGTCAACGGCCAGTATTGCCGGCCAACCGACAGGCGGACCTTGACCTATTGAGAGCCCTGCTGAGCCGACATGCACGTTTCGTCGTCAGGATCCTAATGTTTGCCTGCGTTACAGGTGAACGGCAGAATTGATCTTATCTCCGGAAATCGCGATCCGCCACATAACTCGGGGAAAGCACGTTTTACACGCACACGATGAAACAAGGCCGTACGACCAGGTCGGGTGGCTTCCTGTCCGTCTGCTTCTGGATGGCTAACGCATCGAAGCGGAAGTTGTCTAATTGCATTGTCGCCGACCTGCCCTAAATCATCTCCCGGCTTGTCCGATGACTTAGTCTTGAGGTATCTACGGTTGGTCGACTAGCCGGAAAAGATACACCGACTTCATAATAACGTATACAAAATAGACACGGCGATCGACATGGAAAATGGAAGATTTATCCAAGCTTGGCGAGACGATTATCGAGGCGAATGATGTTGTCTATCACTAGTTCGCGACCCGGGTAGAAATCAGAGGTATAAGTTACAAGGTTACAAGGTTGCAAGGTTGCAAGGTTGCAAGGTTGCAAGGTAGAAATCTGATTACTTAACGATGGTGTGAACGATCGAACTCAAGTAAATCTCGGCAAAAACGACTTAGGGGTTTTTCCATGGAGCCACGCAACCACACAGCGGCTATCCTTGGCCTCGGTATTGCCCTCTGGTTGGGTCTGTACAATGTGTTACAGCTCGCGGCCGGGCTTTCATCGCAGGCGACAATGGTCATTTCCGGTATAGCGATGTGGTCCGTTTGCATCATCATCGTGAGCGAACGCATCGGATGTCGCTGGGCTAGCCTGAAGGACTATAACACCCTGCACGGGCTCGGGTTTTGTGCACTGCTTCTCCCCGCATGCGAGGGAATATACACCCTAATCCCGACAATTTCCGAGCCAAACCCGCTCGTCTTCATAGGCGCGGGAATTTTCGTCGCAGCCGTTCAAGGCATAATTCACCGCGTCCAATTCTCGCCCGAAGAACGTGAGGCGATCCGCAAACAGCAACGTCGGCGGTTGTCGGAGTCCGAGAAAGTGCACCAATGACCGCGTAGGGTGGAAGAACGAACCCGCTCGCGCGGGAGGGGTGGCAGCGTCGACGTCGGCGGGTTGAGCCGAAGGCCCTGCGCCGATTGAGCGTCGCCCGGCCCGGGCGGACGATCCCGGCTCCCTTCGAGCGGAGCCATCCCATGACCGTCCTTGCCGTTCCCGCCGCTGCCGGCGGCTCGCTGCGTCAGCGCCTGATCGACGACATGACCCTGCGCCGGTTCTCCCGGGCGACGCAGCGCAACTACATCCGCGACGTCGGGCGGCTGGCCGCCTTCCTGCGGCGATCGCCCGATACCGCGACCGGTGACGACCTGCGCCGCTTCCAGATCGCCCAGCAGGAACTC
>NZ_FOZY01000076.1:0-6092 GCF_900116245.1 Methylobacterium sp. yr668
GCGGGGCTGATCAGTTTCCCCGGGCCGCCTCCTGCAGGATCAACTTGTCCAGGGTGAGATCCGCGATGGCTTTTCTGAGCCGCTGGTTCTCCGTCTCCAGATCCTTCATCCGCCGGACCTGATCCGACTTCAGGCCGCCGTACTCACGCCGCCAGCGGTAGTACGTCACCTCGCTCACGCCGATCGCGCGGATCGCCTCCGCCACGCTCTGGCCTTGGCCGACCAGCACGTCCGCCTGCCGCAGCTTTGCGACAATCTCCTCAGGCTTGGGTCGCTTCCTCGACATCGATCCGTCCTCCAGGCTCGAAAGCCATACCAAAGGGCGGACCACTTCATTGGGGGCGGATCACGTCGACTTCTACGCCCACATGATCCCGCATCACAAAGGCGCGGTCGCCATGGCGAGGGTCGCCCTGAAACACGCCAGCGATCCCGCCACCAGGGCGATGGCCCAGAAAATCATTGCCGACCAAGTCACGGAGATCTCCAACATGGAGGCATGGTTGGCGCGGCATGGCAAGTAAGCGCGGAAGCCGGGGCAGCCAGTCAGGGCGGCCCGAGCACGCTTCACCCGATAAGGCTCCCGTCCGCCCAGGTGAACGAGATGCAAGCCGCCAGCAAAGACACTCTCTATCTTATGGCTGCAAACGCTGCCATCCGTGGCAATAAATCACGAGGTCCGCTTTCCGGCGGCTATCGCACAAGCCTGCGCGACCGGGGCGGGTCGGGTGCGGAACGGCGGCTGGGGGTGGTTTTCAGCCAGTCTGTTTACGAGCGGAAACGCATCGGAGCAGACGCATCGCCAAAACCCGCTCACGACCTGCGAAGGAAGAGATCATCCTATTTCAATAAATGACTTCCCAATTGCAGATCATTTAACTGCCACGCAAAATAGGCGCGTCAGTAGCGTGGATTGCATTGTATTGACCGAGATGAATATATTAAAATTTGAGAAGGCGAGCGCAATACTCCCCGAGACGAACTCGAAGTTCGGCGCTCGATACTGCGTCTCGCCTTCACCTCCCCCGAGCGAGCTAGAGACTGCCGAGCGCATGCGTACATGTCGGGCTTAGAACCCTGCGCCATATTCTGCGTCTCGTCAGTGCTCGCCGTGGAAGAGCTTATCCGTGGAGGAGCTTAGTGGAAGCGGGCCCTACACCTCGTCGCAATGCTCGACTACTTAACATTTCAGGAGCATCCCCGATGAGGATGAGGAAGGCACGCATCGGTCAGGTGGCCTTCATGAGCTCGCTGTCTTGCCAACGAAATTCGGTGTTGTCCATCCACATGCGGTGCATGATCACCGCGAGCTTACGAGCCACTGCGATGACCGCACGCTGAATTCCGCGGCGCTTGGCTACTTGGAGCCCCCAGGCTTTGAGCGCCGAACTCCGGGGCATCCTGAGCAGTATAAACGCTGCTTCGACGAGCAGCGCCCGTAGAGCTTGATCTCCGGCCTTGCTAATCTTGCCCCTGTGGTCGACCTCGCCCGACTGTGTCTGCCGTGGTGTCAACCCGAGAGCAGCGCCGATTGATCGTGACTTCTGAAACCGCTCCGGAATGTCGACTGCGCTCTTGAAGCTCAGTGCGATCACGGGTCCAACCCCAGGGCAGGTCATCAGCAGGCGGCAGACCGGATCTAGGCGCGTAATACGCGAAACTTGCTTGGTCAGCTCTGCGAACTGCGCCCGCAACGCGCGCCAGCATGTCAGAACCGGTTCGGTTACGTCCCGAAGAAAAGAGTCGCCTGCAATCAGTTCGCGGACGCGCGCCTCCCACTTCGTCCGGCTTACCGAACCAAGCTTGAGACCGAACTGCCGGATTATGCCCCGGACGAACAGTTCTAGATCAATCATCTTAATTTGCACCGTCTTGCGGGCAGCCAACAGGGCTCGCATTTTCTGAGAATGCTCCGACTTGACGTGAACCACATGCGGCGTCCCGAAGCACATCATCCGCGCGAGGCCGCGAGCATCGTTTCGGTCGTTCTTGTTAATGGTCTCCAGCCTGAGGAAGCCTTTTACCTTCCGTGCATCGAGAACAAAGGCCGGCAATCCACTTCTCGCCAGTCCGATATAAAGCCAATGCGCGAGGCTGCCGGTTTCCAAGCCGATGCGATGATATATTAGCCCAAGATCACGCAGAAAATTAGAAATCGCCTCGGGATTGGTGTCAACTTTTGACTCTGCGATTATATTCGTTTCTTCGTCTATCACGCAGATCTGAGTTTCTTTCAAAGCTACGTCGAGACCAACATAGTGACGAGTCATCTGCGGCAACCGTGCTACGTGACCTGCTATTTTCAATATAGAAACAGTAGGTCGCGGACGCCGACGGAAGGCGCCGGCACCTATTGTAGGGAGAATGTCGACTCCACCATTGGGAAAGGTTGGCTATCAGTTTGCCAATCGGCGAAACAAGCAAGATAGATCCCGATTGAACAGAATCGTCTATCTTGATCCTTACGCTAAATAACGAGGAGGCGCCGGAAAGCTGCTTGCTCGCGCTCACGCTAATGATGCGGTTCTGCAAGAAAGTTCAGATTAAATAGCTCGATTAGCAGTCGTTCTGGGAATGCGTGGAAGACTATCCGAGCGGACGCATGAGGCGGATGCGGAATGAATGGACGGGGCGCGAAGCTGAGCGTCGGCGTTCGGCCAGAGATCCAATAACAGCTCACGATCCCGAGCCGAATTCCCTTGAAACCAACGATGGCTGCTTTCGGGAAGATCGGACAGCGGCACGAATGGCTGACGTGGGTCGCAAGCCGTAGGACCGCTTGGGTGGATTGCCGCCAGTCTGCTTCCGCTCGACGTAGGGTGGAAGCGTACGTTCGTGTTTCCTCGCCGCCTGCTTCCACCGACCACCGACCGGCGTCGAGTTCCAGCTGATGCTCGTGGCCAAGGGCATGACAACGCGTGCCGCGAGAGGGCTTCGTGCGGACCTCGACCACGGACCTCGGGCCGGACTTCGCGGCCCACGACCCCACCGATCATGCGGCTGGGCGCTGACGCCTCACGCTGTACCGCGGGCGTAATCCATGGCGTCGAGGTCGGCGATGAGGCCCCGGCTGTCAGGCTGCCAGCCGAGCCGGGACCGCGTCAACGCGCTCGACGCCGCCATGTCGGCCCCGGCAAACCCCGCCAACCATCCGAAATGCGCGGCGGCGGCATCGGGCGCGACGGAGGCCGCTGGGACGCCAAGGCCCCGGCCGACGGCTTCCGCGATGGCCCGAAGCGGGACGCCCTCCTCGGAGACGGCATGGTACCGGGCCCCCGCCTCGGCACGCTCCAGGGCCAGCACGTAGAGGCGGGCGACGTCGCGCCTTGGTCCCGCCGCCCAGCGGTTCGCCCCGTCGCCCACATAGGCGGAGACGCCCTTGGCTCGAGCATGGGCGACAAGATAGGTCACGAGGCCCTGCTTGACGGTGTCGTGCACTTGCGGGAGCCGCATCACCGACACGTTGACGCCCGCCTGCAGGAGCGCCTCACCCGCCTTTTCGGAGGCGACACGGGGGTTCCGGTGGTCCCTGTCGAAGACGTCCTCGGTGGCCGTACGGCCGGACGACGGGCATCCCATCGCTACGCCGGACGTGATCAGCAGGGGCCGATCCGAGCCCTTCAGCGCGGAGCCCAGGGCCTCGATGGCCCGCCGGTCCTTCTCGCAGTTGGCCACAAAGTCCAAAAAGTCGTCGTGATCGAACGCGGCATGGATCACGCCGTCGGCCCGGGCGGCCCCATCGTGTAGGCTGACCCGGTCCGTGAGGTCGCCCCGGTGCGGCTCGACCCCCGCCGTGCGGAGCGCCGCCGCGCCGGCCTCGGACCGGGTCAGCCCCAGGACCTGATGCCCGGAGGCAACGAGCTCCGGGATGAGCGCCGAGCCGATGAAGCCGGTAGCGCCCGTGAGGAATACGCGCATGGATGACTGTCCGCGTTGTGAGGAAACCCCACTTTCCTGCGGCTGGCGTCACCGTAAAATACGTGACCGTATCAGGGTATAATCTCTCACAGGATCGCCATGCCGGCCGGCTCAGAGAATCCCCTCGGCGCCTATCTACGGGACCGGCGGGCGAAGCTCGACCCGTCCTCGTTCGGGTTCGCGGGCCGCAGGCGGACGCCGGGCCTACGTCGGGAGGAGGTCGCCCAGCGTTCAAACATCAGCGCGACGTGGTACACGTGGCTGGAGCAGGGCCGCGGCGGTGCGCCCTCCGCGGACGTGCTGAACCGCATTGCCGCCGGTCTGATGCTGACTGATGCCGAGCGCGAGCACCTGTTCATGCTGGGCCTCGGGCGCCCGCCGGAGGTCCGCTACGCGGTCGCCAAGGGGGTCACGCCCCGGCTGCAGCGACTGCTCGACACGCTGGAGACCAGCCCTGCACTGATCAAGACAGCCACCTGGGACGTCGTCGCGTGGAACCGTGCCTCGGCCGTCGTGCTGACCGATTGGGACACGGTCCCGCCGGGCGAGCGCAACATCCTTCGCCGCATGTTCGGCTCCAGTCAGGTTCGCGCGATCCAGCATGACTGGGACAGCGTGGCCCGCTACGTGGTCGCGGCGTTTCGTGCGGATGCGGCCCGCGCCGGTGCGGCGTCCGAGGTCGGCGCGCTGGTCGAGGAACTGTGCCGGACGAGCGAGGACTTCGCGGCGCTGTGGCGCGAGAACGAGGTGCACCATCACGGCGAGGGGACGAAGCGGTTGAAGCACCCAGTCCTCGGCGCCATCGAGCTTGAGTATTCCTCCTTCGCCGTCGACGGTCGCCCCGACCTCGGCCTGATCGTCTACAACCCCACCACGCCGTCCGTCAGGAAGCAGATCCGCAGGCTGGTCGATGGTCGGCCCGGCGACGGCACCCGCACAGACCCGTCGCTGTAACCGCGCGGTCGGCATCGACGTTTGGAAGTCGCAGCAGCGCCGACCGTGTCGGTGGAGATCGTCCCGTCGTCCATCGTGGACGGGCTTCGCCTTCCCAGATGGCGTCCTGATCATGCGCAACGAATATCGCGTCTGCTTCGGAGCATCGACAAAGAGATGCTGAATGGCCGAGTTGGGTCGGGAGCCGCCGGGCCGGTATAGGTGGACTTCTGCCAGTCCGCCCACACTCAGGATGCGGCGCCCCGCTCCCATTCCCACTCAGCCGCGACGGGAGAGGTTGAGGCTGCTGCTCGCCCCGACCCGGGTCAAGGAAATTTCGGCCTCTTCGCGTTTCCAGAAGGCGGTGATGATGTCGTCGTGCTCCTCGAAGGTATCGGGGGTGCCGAAGCGGTCGCGCAGGGCTTCCAGCAGGCCCGGCTGATCCGTGGAGAAGCTGCACGCTGTGTGGGGATGGCGTCCCGATGCTACCCAGTAGGACAGCAGCCCGTCGCCCTCGCGCTCGGTGCGACGCCAGCCGACGACCTGTACCGGGCCGCCGTTGTGGCGCTCGAAGCCGGCACGCCAGTCACGGTCCTCAGGAGCTTTAGGCCAGCCGAGTTGCTCGCCTCTATTCGCTGCCTCGTCCAGGGAGGTCGCCTCGCAGACGTCGAGAATTGCGGTGAGATCGGCGCTGGCGGACATTGCGGACAAGCTTCCTGCAACGGGCAGCACCGCGCAAGCCAGGAAAGTCGCGATACCGATGGCGGTGATGCGCATGGAGCTGCTTCAAGGGGGGCATTACAGAACTCGTTGGTGGTCGAACGAGCCTCTGATTGTGTCCCGGCGATGGCTCGGTCTTCAACTTGCGCCGAAGTCGCCGAACGGCCGACGAATGACCGTGTGTGGACGCCCCATCGGATTCAAGGGGGTGTTGGAGAGATTTGTGCGCGCAGGATCAGGTGCTGCCGTGTGTCCGGCCTGTTGATGCAGCCATCATCACGGCTGCTGGCCTGTATGGAGAGCGCGGATCGGGTCCAAGTCGCTTTGGCGCGCTCGAGGCGCTTGGCCATTCACTGGTTTTCCCGACCCCGTCTTCTGACCGTTGCGCCATACCTCTCGGCTGACCTTCCCTGCCTCCCTGACGCCTCAGGCCGTGGCGATCACGCCGTGGCCGGAGCTCTGTAGGAGCCGCCATGGGCCATCAAGGCCCAGACGATCCTCGCCATCTTGTTCGCCAGGGC
>NZ_FOZY01000082.1:0-4777 GCF_900116245.1 Methylobacterium sp. yr668
TCACGCCCTACGAGCATGTCCTTCAGGTCTGGACCAAAGAGCCCAAACGCTTCAGGCTCGATCCGTCACACCACATTCCGGGACCATACACCTAGTAGGTGGCCGGCGTTTGGGCTCACCTGCATCAGGCTTCTCGGAGCGCCTGCACGAGGCTGGTAAGACCGACTGACGGAGGGCAACAATCAGATCAAGCGGTTCTATTAGGCGCCGTTAGTCGGCAGTCCTGAGTCGAGGTGTACTTTTGGATGAACGCGCTTCCCATTCTCTAAATCAATTGGCCAAGGTGGTGCCGGAATCAAACACGGCAATCTGCATGGTGTGCCTGGAGAGCGCCGCCGACATGTTTCACAGCTTCGTCTCGGTGCACGGAACGAAATCTATTTCATCTGCGACAGCCACGCCGGCGGCTAGTCCGCGCCCCAAGCGCTTGCCGGCTCTTCAGATCCTCCGGTTCGTTGCGGCCTTCCTGGTGGTTTTATTTCACGTCGGCAGCGGGTTGTCGGTTGAGGCAGGCCGAGCTTCAAATCCCTTCCATGACGGGGTTATCGGTGTCGACATTTTCTTCGTCCTGAGCGGCTTTATTATTGCCTACACGGCCGAGCCGGCGCGTGGGATGGGCCACTTCGCGCTCCGTCGTGCAGCCCGGGTCGTGCCGCTCTACTGGCTCCTCACCACCGGTGTTGTATTCGTCGCCCTTGTGGCTCCGACCCTCGTCAACGGCACCACTGTGTCAGCCGAAAAAATTATCCGATCTTATTTCTTTATACCCTATCAAAAAGACAATGGACTCATCCAGCCGCTGCTTTTTCTGGGATGGACACTCTGTTTTGAGATGTATTTCTACGCTTTGTTTTGTTTTTGTTTGAGCGCCGGCCGATATACCGTCGGGTTTGCTTGTGCGCTTCTCTCGCTGATCGTCCTCGTCGGATGGATACGGCCTGAGGGGGGGGCGCTCTGGCGCTTCTACACGAGCCCATTGATCCTCGAGTTCGCTTTCGGTCTCATCCTATCGCAGGTCTATGCGACTCGGCTGCCGCTCGAAAGCAGAGGTACCGCGCTCGCTGCGCTCCTCGCGATCGGCGCTCTCCTGCTTTATCTGCTGGATCTAGACCTGCCCTCGGTTATCAAGCACGGTTTCGTCGCGACACTCATCGTGGCATCCTTCCTGTCGCTGCCCCCTCTAAGCGGGCGCTGGGTGGCAATCTTGATTCTGCTCGGGGATGCGTCGTACGCGCTTTATTTGAGCCATCCTTATTTTGTTCAGGCGGCGATCAAGATCGCCGCCCCACGTGTCGGTTCGGATCTCGCTCTGCTGGCCGTTGTGATCGGGGTGAGCTTGGCAATCGCTATCGCAGTGCTTCTACATCGTCTGGTCGAAAGGCCTGCGCAGAGCTTCATCATGAAGCGGTTCGCCCGCATGCGAACCGCTTGAGGGTTCTGCGACGTGTCCTGTACGCCATCAATCGCATCGCGGAGCAAAGCTCGCGACGCGCGGAAATCCTCACTAGCACGCAGGATAGGCCATGAGCCAAGGCCAGCCATTTTCTAGATCGACGCTCGCTTCTCCAAATCGTCGCGCGATCCTCGCCCTATTGGCAGCCGGTGCTACGGCGCCCCGGGTTTCGGCCGCTCACGCCGCTGCCGGTTCGGCGCCCAGCGACCTGCCATCTTACTCGATCCATGACGCGCGCGTCGCTCCGAACGGCCGGACAGCGACGGTGGCGATCCGTCGGGGTGGACCGACTGCATATTCGTGCTGCATCCGGTTCGAGATCGACGGTGGCGCGTCGCCTCGGTCCGGCGCTTTCGTGTTTGAGCACGATGTCGATGAAGTTCTCGTTCCGGTGCTCCTGCCGAGTCCAAGCGCGTCCGCAGGCATCCGGATTCGACCCTTCGTGACCTATGACTTCCGTCCCGTTATTGCGAAGGGGGAAGCGCGGATCGGGCCAGACACCTCGGACCCGTCTCCGTTGGCGCTCGGAGCGATCGTTCGGGCCTGGAACGCGCCGAAGCCGAGACCCGTCGCCAAAGGTTGGATGCGCGATTTCTATAGCGATCTCGTCAAGGAATTCGACTGCACGGCCACCGGCTTCGATCGAGACGGACGCCCATGCTTTACTAACAGCCTTCCGAGCGGTCGGGCGCAGTTCACCAATCTCGAAGTGGGCCTTTATTCGGATCCAGGCCTGCATGGCACCGCGCCGCTCCAGATGCTCAACGGTCGGCGCCTGCTTGTACCGGAGCGCCTTCCGCGCCCCACCGTGGTCGCGCAAGGAGGCCATACCAAACTGTGCACTCATTCCACGCCGCTCGTCTCGACCGAACACAATGGACGGCTAGGATATGGTCGGTTTGCCTATCGCTTCGCACTCCTGAACATGCAGCAGGGTTGCTGGCCGGCAGGCTGGCAATTGTGCCTTCCGCATTATCGCTGGCCGAACTGCGAGCAGGACACGGTCGAAATTTCGTTTAACCAGCCTGATCCTGCGTCCGTCCTTCCCTACCAAACAAACTGGTGGGGCGCAGCCGGAACAGGCGGTTCCAAGGAAGGGCAGTTCGTCGATATCGAGCGACTTCTGCCCAACTTCCGGTACGACGAACCCCACACGTATTGGTCCGAATGGACCCCAGAATACATGGCCTTCGGAATCGATGAGATCCTTACGTTCTCCGTCCCCAATCGATTTTTCCTCGCCAACCCAGCCGATCCGAAGGATCCGAACCGCGTCTTCATGATGCTTCAGATCGCGCTGGGGGGAGCGGGCGGCAACGCAGAGAAGGGCTTCTATCCTATGGCTCCCAGCGCATGGGCGCCGGGCGCACCGGCCATGCTCGTCGAGCACATGGCCCATTACGCCATGCCAGTCTGACTGCGGTAGCTGCGGCGCGGGACGCTTGCGCCGCCCCACGTCGGCCGAGCCACCGTCACGCTCCTGGCGGTCAGCGTAGTTCGAGCCTGAACCGCTCTTCACCGGCCTCCTTCACCGTGAGCGCACGCTCGTAGAAATGGTCCCAATACTCATTTGCCTCCTTAGCGCCGAAGAGACGCTCCGCATCGGATCGGGCGTGGCGCCGCATATCGTAGAGTTCGTCAGGCTGTTCGATCAGCCGCTCGATCTCTCTGATCGCCGTTATTGCCATCCGTTCAATTTCGCCCTCAACTAGGCCCTCGTAATCTCGGCTGCCGCGGTCGGGGTGAGCAATATGGGCCCACTCGCCGTTCGGCGTCGTGTCGAGATCAAGCAGAAGACCGTTTTGGCGGTGCGTGATGAATTCGGGCAACGCGCCCTGTCGCGTGCCAACGACCGGCGTGCCGTGGATCATCGACTCGATGGCACTGTAGCCGAACGTGTCGCAGAACGTGGCGAGGAGCGAGATATGCGAGCGGCGAAACAGATCATGGACCTCAACGTTCGACAGTGTGGCGTGCCAGCGAACGTTCGGAAGCTTCAGCGCGGCGCGGTAGCGATCATAAAAATGATCGTTCAAAGGATCGGTCCAGACACCGCGGCCTACCTGCAGCGAACTGACGATCTCAACCTGCACCGGCAGCTTCTTTTGAAGTGCCAATTCGGCCAGCCTAACTGCAACGCACCCCCCCTTTCGCGCGAAATGATTGCCGACGAATGAGACGACGAACGGAGCCGGGCCCACCGGCTCAGGTCGAGCCGGCTCTGCCGGCAACTCGATATTTGGGTACCGGACGGACAGTTTTCCGCAGAGAATATCGCGCAGCGGACTGTTTTTATGCGTCTCCTTGAAAATCTCTCTTGCATATTCGGAGATCGCGATGATGCCCCGACAGCGCGGGGATGCGAGCATTCGCGAGAGCAAGCTGTAATAGCGGCTGGTCTCTAAGCCGAATCCTCTGGGCATATGAGATTCGAAACCGATGAGGAATGGCGCGTTGCCGAGGGGGATCCTGTTGAAGGCGTGAATGAGATCGAAGCGCCGCAGTGGCCAAGGATTGAAGGCTGTTATCCCCTCGATGCCTGGATGCACCCAGTTAAGCGGAAGGAAGTTCCGGTTCTCGATCCTGTGTCGCGATTGCCGTGGCCCGTTGAAGCGCCAGGGATAGCGTGTCGGGGCCAGGATCCGGATGGGCCGCTGTAACATTACCTAACCTTCCTTCATCCACCCAGAAAGATGCGGCACCCTGCCTAGGTAGGGCGATCCGGCGGGGGAACATGCGCTGATCATGATGGCGCGCAGCCCGATGTCTCGCCCATGCAAGGATGCAACGGGAAACGATGCAAGGGCGACCGCTTACCTCGAAAGAAGCAGCTGTCGGCAATCGCGCAGGCCCGCCGGTCCCAGAGCGATCACCGCAGGCGAATGGCGTGGGCGCAAAACGGACAGCCGGCGAATCGACAATCGGACCGTAGCCCGCACTTAAAGTGCGGCTCTTCGCGAAAAAGTATTCGCCCGTGATCCGCCCCCAATGAAGTGGTCCGCCCTTTGGTATGGCTTTCGAGCCTGGAGGACGGATCGATGTCGAGGAAGCGACCCAAGCCTGAGGAGATTGTCGCAAAGCTGCGGCAGGCGGACGTGCTGGTCGGCCAAGGCCAGAGCGTGGCGGAGGCGATCCGCGCGATCGGCGTGAGCGAGGTGACGTACTACCGCTGGCGGCGTGAGTACGGCGGCCTGAAGTCGGATCAGGTCCGGCGGATGAAGGATCTGGAGACGGAGAACCAGCGGCTCAGAAAAGCCATCGCGGATCTCACCCTGGACAAGTTGATCCTGCAGGAGGCGGCCCGGGGAAACTGATCAGCCCCGC
>NZ_FOZY01000079.1:0-5488 GCF_900116245.1 Methylobacterium sp. yr668
GGCGTAAGGACGGCCTACATCAGCCCTGGCTCGCCGTGGGAGAACGGATATGTCGAGAGCTTCAACGCACAGATACGCAACGAGCTGCTGAATGGCGAGATTTTTTACACGCTCAAGGAGGCGCAGATCATGATCGAGGGCTGGCGACGGCACTACAATACGGTTCGGCCGCATGGCGCATTGGGCTACCGGCCGCCCGCGCCAGAGGTGTTCGTGCCAGCTATAGCCGCTTGGCCGGCTGCACCGGCCAAGCTCGCCGTGGTCCAGCGACCGACACTGCACTAACTTTGACCTTGGACCACCTCGTGGGGGCCGATCAGTACCCATCGAGGTCTGCGGCCTGACTATGCGAGGATGTTGACGGCGCGTGCGGCGACAAGGGCCACAGTAAGCAGGGAGATCAACGCCTCAGCCATCATCAGCAATTTCGCACGCGGCGTCAGCGGCAGCGTGTCAGTGGGTGAGAAGGCGGTGGCGTTGGTGAAGGCCAGAAACAGATAGTCTACAAACCTCGGCACGAACGGGGCTGCCGCATCCTGCTGCGGAAGCGTCATTTGTGGGAACAGAAAATCCGGATCCCGCGCACTCGGATGGCCGCGCAAAGCTGCACCACCGCGATCTGTCGTCCAGAACCACAGGGCGAAGATCACGACATTAGTGCCCCAGATGTTGAGGGCATCGATCAGCAAGGTCGGGCCGCCGGCTGCCTTGCCGTTTAGGAGGGCTTGGACCAGGGCTGCGAGGGCGGCGGTGTTGGTCACGGTGACCAGCGCAGTCATGAAGAGTGCCATCCTGCGGATCAGGCGATGGTGGCGGTGGACCTCGGCCCAGTGTGCGTCCGTGGTGGCGCGCCGCGCCCGGCCCTGGTTCCAGGCCGTGGCGGCCGAGAGTGGCACCAGCAGCGCGAGTTCGAGCGTCGGGGCAAGCCAGCGCGGCCCGAGCGAGAAGTCGTTCACAACGAGCAGTTGGAGGGCGGCGACGCAGGCGACGGCGCTTCGGGCCAACCAGAAATCCAGGGCGCTGGTCCGAACACGATCAGGGTGTGGCCTATCCATCAACAACGTCCCCTGAGGAGCTACCCTGTTGTGGCGAGCGCCCCCCTAACGCTTTTTGCCCAACTCGGCGGCGATATCCTTTGTCATTCGACCGACCTTCCGATGCGCCGCCGTGAGCTGGTCCTGCGTGACGCCCCAGCGCTTCATCCAAAACTCGACAGCCTTGCGTTCCGACAGATCAAGTCGATCCTTGTCGATGAAGCCACGTTTATCTTTAAGGCCGGCCATGGGAAATCCTATGGGTTTGGTTTCACGTGATCTGGGAAGGGTCTAAACCAACCTGACAGTGAGGCGGGCAAAGGGATGCGAGGAACCGCAACGGCGGCCTAGCCTGACTGGTGCTTCGGCCTCCGGTTGAGGCGGCCGAAACGGCGCTTAATGATATCGGCTGAGCTAGAGAGCGAGCGCGGCTACAGCGGCTGTGGAATCATACGAGCCTACCCGGAGCTTGATGCCTCGACGCTCAGAGGGCGAGTTCCCGATATGGGTTGCCGCTCACTTGATGTCATGATGCAGACCGACACGACAGCCAAAATCGGCGTTTGCTCGATGTGCGGGATACCGGTCATGTTCGATTTGACGAAGATGCTGGCCGACGCGCTCGGCGAGCATCTCGCTTTAACCTATCAGCGCACCTTCGGCAGTCGCGAGCGTTTTGCCGAGGTGATCGAGGCGTCCGCACGTCTCACCATCGAGCGGATCGTCGGCAGCGATGCGCTCGACCATGACGGCGACCACACCGCTCTCGTCACCCTCGTCGCTCAGGACATCCTGCGCGGCCCGTTCCTCGACAAGGGCATCACGCCGGAGGATTGGCTGCTCATGATCCTGGCGGCCCTGTACCATGACATCGGCTACGTGCGTGATGTCTGCTCAGGCGACCGGGCGAACGCCTTCGTCATCGACGCGCAGGGCATCACCATCGGTCTGCCACGAGGCGCGTCCGATGCAGCGCTGGCACCTTACCACATCGAGCGCTCGAAGCTGGCAGTGCAGGAGCGCTTCGGCACGAATGACGTCGTCGATGCGCAGCGGGTGATCCGCGCCATCGAGTTGACCCGTTTCCCCGTGCCTGCGGACGACGAGCACCGGGAAACCGGGACCGAAGCCGGCGTGATGCGTGCGGCTGACCTGATCGGGCAACTTGGCGATCCGCTATACCCTCGTAAACTGAATGCGCTGTTCCATGAGTTCGCCGAGGTCGGCCTGGCTGACCAGTTCGGCTATGCGAACCCGGCGGACCTCGCGGAGCGATACCCGGCGTTCTTCTGGGGCAAGATCGAACCGGTCATCGGGGACGCGATCCGCTTTCTCGATCTCACGGTTGAGGGGAGGAGCTGGGTGGCGAACCTCTACAGTCATGTGTTCGCCATCGAGCATGACCGCCGCCGGATGGGACCGCACCCGGGCTGAGCCACGCAAGATCAATCCTCGCAACTCCTCGAGAAAGCTACACCAACCGCCAAGAAAAACTCGCTGTGTTGCGAAATCGGATGATTAATTATATACGTTGGCGGACCAACAGACAGGAAGAGAAACTACTCTCCGGGCAATTTCTGCTCGTCTTGATATTTGAGCCAAATTGCGCGATCCGCTTCAGCGCGCTTGAGGCGGTCGGATTCTCTCTCATGCGTCAGCCACAGGACGACGGCGACCATCGTCGCCAGGACGAGCGGGCCGAGAAAAAGAACAACCATCTGTGCGAGCGTCAGGCTCACGCGCGCAGGGCTCCGAGCAGGCGTCTAGCCACCAGATGTAGTATACCTGCCAGGAGACTCCAACCAACCAGGAGAGCGCTGGCTGTAAGCGCGCTGGCGGTGCCCGAGAAGATTGCCACTGACGGGGAGATGCCGCCGACAGCCACGGAGGCGACTGCGACCCCGTTGACCCACATCGCCGTCAGCTTCGCCCGCTCATTGCGGATCAGCTTGGCGTCGTCGGGACTGAGTGGCGGGATTTCGGTATCGGCCATGACACGGGGTAGCTCGGAGCAACCGAGGGGTTGAGCAGGGGCTCGATCCGTGAAGCCATTTAGAACAAAACAGGAACAAAATCCAGAGTCGATCCTGCCTTTTCGCCGGTTTTGGCGCCACCATCCCCAATATACGAGCACTCGGCTGTCGGCGGTTATCGGCGGCGAAGGAGCCAGATGCTGAGCGTATGCCGCTCTTGGATGAGGTCGGCAGGCGCCTCGAAGCGCTTAATATGCGCTGTGGGTACGGCGGCTAGGCCAATCCCAGCTTCCCATGCGCCTCGGCGGGCGTCATCTGCCGAATGGCTTCTTCGGAAAAGCCAAGCTCACGAAGCGCCGCCCGCTGACGGTTCGTGATCATCAACGACACGGCAGGAGACGTCGCAGGCGCGCTGCCCGTCGCGTTCAGCTCGGCGTCCTCGGTGAGGCCGACACGGTCGAGGAACGCTTCCTCTGCCGCGGTCTGGTTGAGGAGCGGCCGAAGGCTGTCGTCAGTTCCCGCCATACATGACCTCATTGCTCCCCTACCGACCTCGGGAGTGCGCCGGATCAGCGACGAGACGGCGGTACGGCCCGCTCTGACGAAGCAGTAGGTTAGGGCCGTCAGGGCTGTTCCGTCAGAGCCGGATCTTGCCTACCGTCGCCCCGAGTGGAAGCGGTGACGCCAGCCCTCATTCAGCCTGCGCTCCTCAGCGCTCTCCTCCGGGACAGCGTCCAGACGCAGCAGGATCATCGCAAAGCCTTTCTGCTGACGGTACACCTGCTCATAGAGGTCCGGCGCGCGGAGGTCGCGCTTCACATCGATCCAGAGATCGGGACTACACGCGGCGGTGTCGCTCACGATGTTCGGCCGATGTGGGCTGCTGTGAAAGAGCGAGCCTGTCGGGACCGGGCTGCCGACCGCGCAGATGATGGCGGGAAAGGAGAGGCTCCGGTAGCACCGCTGCACCCGGCCGTTGCCCGCCACGACGATGGCGATCCGCTCGGGATGGTATTGTACGTAGGCCCGAGCCGCCGCCTCCTTGCCGACCGCGAAGTCGCGCGTGAGCACAAGAACGTGCTCCAGATCCGGCTCACGAAAGGCCGCCATCGCTCCCCGCAGCAGGTGCGGAGGCATCAGCATGAGGGCGGCGAAGCGGTTGGCCTCGACCTCCCTGCGTTGCCGCTGATCGCCCTCCTTCGCTGTGACGCGGAGCAGGTCAGAGCTCTTGCACAGGAACCGCCCGGGCTGATCCGGGACGTGCTGCACCATCAGGAAGTGGCCGAGTTGATGTGCGATCGTGAAGCGGCGCCGCGGTTCGCCCCCGCGCTTGGCGAGGATGGTGCCTTCAGATCGCTTCGCGTCGGTAACGAGGCCACCCTCGAACTCGTCGGTGTCGAGGTCCTCGATCCGGAGGATGCCGAGTCGTGCGCACAGCTCTTGGATCGGCACGGGCACCGGAAGGTTCGGCTCGGCCTGTAGGATGCGTTTGACGAGCGCCTCCGGCGAGCCCGCGTCCACGAGGTCCACCCTGCTGACCGACATCCGCGCAGCCCCTTCCCGTTCCGGAGTCGATCCATCAGGCCGCCCCGCACCCGCGATCCGACTCAGACCGCGTGCATGCGGCCTGAAGCACACCGCGCAGCGCTATTGGCTGATCGTAGCTTGCAACGTCCGCTTACGGGAAGTCGCCACAGTCAGCTGAATCGCCGGGATGGGCGCCAAGCCGAATGTCTGGTCCTGCGGACTCTGGCGATCCGGCGTGACGGAGTCTGGCCGAAAGCCGCCGGTCCGCTTCCGTGAAGGTCCGCGAGAAATGCGGACGGCCTCCTATCGACCCGTGCCAGCCATCCCGACAGCCATCGGCACTTCCTGAAAGCGGCCATTGGTCGGCGACGCCGCAACATCGGCTCAGGGTGGAAGGCCGAAGTAGTCGCTCGACTGCTAGGTGGCAGCGCATCCGGGCACCTCGGTTCCCGAGCGGTGCAGGGGGGCTGCGTTGGCTAAAGCTTCGCGCCGGTAGTGCATCGCAACCGCGCCGTTCTGGAGCGGCCTGGCCGAAACCAACGCAAGCCGCCGTGTGCTGGGAAGGCCACCCTGGTAAAGGGTCGGGCCGTGGCCAACGATCCGAGGATGGACGAGGAGCTTGTACTCATCGATCAGATCTAGAGCAGTTCCCGGTCAGGTAGCGACGGCCAAGTCGTCCTCGTAGCCGGCTGCGGCGAGGTAGTTGCGGCACTCCTGCGGAGTGAAGCGTGTGAAGGCCTGTCGGATCGCCGCCCAGAGATCCGGGATCGTGCGCGCAGCCGCGCTGCGTAGCAGAGCCTTCAGCTTCGCAAAGGCCTGTTCAATCGGGTTGAAATCAGGGCTGTAGGACGGAAGGTAGAGCAGCCGCGCTCCTGCAGCCTCGATCGCGTCCTGCACGCCGGCGACCTTGTGGGCTGGCAGGTTGTCCATGACGACGACGTCGCCTGGCTGCAG
>NZ_FOZY01000083.1:0-4623 GCF_900116245.1 Methylobacterium sp. yr668
CGGCGGTCACCGAAGCCCGGCGCCTTGACGGCCGCGACCTTGAGGCCGCCGCGGAGCTTGTTGACGACGAGGGTGGCCAGAGCCTCGCCCTCGATGTCCTCGGCGATGATCAGGAGCGGCTTGCCGGTCTGAACGACGGCCTCGAGCACCGGCAGCATGGCCTGGAGCGACGAGAGCTTCTTCTCGTGGATGAGGATGTAGGGATCCTCGAGCTCGGCGACCATCTTCTCCGCGTTCGTGATGAAGTACGGGGAGAGGTAGCCGCGGTCGAACTGCATGCCCTCGACGACGTCGAGCTCGGTCTCGGCCGTCTTGGCCTCCTCGACCGTGATCACGCCCTCGTTGCCCACCTTCTGCATCGCGTGGGCGATCATCTCGCCGATCTCCGTGTCACCGTTGGCGGAGATCGTGCCGACCTGGGCGATTTCCTCGGACGAGGCGACCTTCCGCGAGCGGCCCGCGATATCCTTCACGACCGCGGCCACGGCCAGATCGATGCCGCGTTTCAGGTCCATCGGGTTCATGCCGGCGGCGACGTACTTGACGCCCTCGCGGACGATGGACGCCGCCAGAACGGTCGCCGTGGTGGTGCCGTCACCCGCAATGTCGCTCGACTTCGAGGCCACTTCGCGCACCATCTGGGCGCCCATGTTCTCGAACTTGTCGGCGAGCTCGATCTCCTTGGCGACCGTCACACCGTCCTTGGTGATGCGCGGGGCGCCGAAGCTCTTCTCGATCACGACGTTGCGGCCCTTCGGGCCCAGCGTCACCTTCACTGCGCTGGCGAGCAGCTCGACACCGCGCAGCATCCCCTCGCGAGCATCAACCGAAAAGCGAACATCTTTGGCGGACATGGTGGTGCGCTCATCATCTGTCGTCTGGCCCCAAGGCACGCCACAGCGGGCGCCTCGACGGGAAGGTCGTCGTTCGAGGCCGCGAACGGCCTGATCGAGGCTAGGCGACGATGCCCAGGATGTCGGATTCCTTCATGATCAGGAGGTCCTGGCCGTCAATCTTGACCTCGGTGCCGGACCATTTGCCGAACAGCACACGGTCCCCCGCCTTGACATCGAGCGCGTTGATCTTGCCGGCCTCGTCGCGTGCACCGGGCCCCACAGCGACGACCTCGCCCTCCTGCGGCTTCTCCTTGACCGTATCGGGGATGATGATCCCGCCCTTGGTCTTCTCCTCGCCTTCGATGCGACGGAGCACCACGCGGTCGTGCAGCGGACGGAATTTCATTGTGAGATCCTGATCGTTCCCAAGCGAGATCCAACCGCGGTGATTGGCGCTGTCGCGGGACAGAGACCGGCGAGATTGTTTCGCCGCTTGATCGACCGACTGTTAGCACTCGCCGCATGGAAGTGCTAATCTTATGATGGGACAGCGGGCCCCGCTCATCCGGAAGCCGGGGCAAAACGCCTAAACGGCCCCTTCAGCGAGGGACAGCGGATTCGAACCGCCTGCGTCGATCGACCGATCTCCGCGCCGCGCGGATCAACCTGCGCGATCGTCCGCCCTGATCGGGCCGCTCAAGCAGGACTGTGTTGGAGGATGGCAAGACGATCAGTCAGCCCACCGCTCCGCCGACCAGCGACGATTTCACCGTGAAAAGCAACTGTCTCGCCTGAAATCGCCAAGAGTTTTGACAATCGAAAATCTGGCCGGTGGCAGACGGATATTTCGTCTCTTTCACACGTTACACTTGTCCGCGCGATGGTCAGTCCCGCCGCTGGCGGACAAGGATCATTGTCATGACAATTCTGATGGCCGTCGCTCTGGCGATTGCGTTGCTCGGCATCGCGCTGACGTCGGCAGCCTACCGGTTTGCACCGGTGTCGAAGCACATAGCGAGCGGGGATATCGTCCTCGTCTGTGGGATCAGCACTGCGGCGTTGGGAAGCCTCGGAGTCCTCCTGCAGATCTTCACCGTCTGACCTGCGGGCTCGTCGAAGCCGCGTTGCCCGTGACCGGGTCGCGCGGCGGGATCCATGTCATGGACGGGAGGCTGCCACCATGCCGACACTGCCCGACGCCTACCTCCGGGACATCCTTGCAAAGGCGGAACAGGAACTCGCCGCGGCCGAGCTGCGCCGGGCCCAGCAGGCACGGATCGTCGCCGGCCCGCTCAATAGCCCGGAGACCCGAGCCGCCGCGGAACTGCTTCTGCGGGAGATCGACCGGACCATCACGTCCATCTGGGCGAACCGCCATTTAATCGAGGTCATCCTGGCCTGATCAAGCCGAGCCGGCAGATATGCCGATGCCGCGTTCATCCCCCCGCCCCTCGGCCAAGCGCGTCTCGTCCGTGCACAACGGCAGGTCGGCGGCTGGGGCCCCGACAATGGCACGGGACCAATCCTCACGATGCGTGTCACGTGCCGTTGCCTTGGGCGGTCATGCTGCCCGCGATCGGACCCTTATTCGAGCCCTCGGCAAAAACGTGGCCTGCACGGCACCGCCCGCCGACACTTCCCGAGGGGGCTGGCGACAAGCGTCAGCTCACGAAACTGCGCCACGGTCTGCCAAGGCGTTCGCCGACAGAGCCATCCGCGGCACGCATCTCCAAGCCACTTCGCTGTCGCTTTCCCAGATCATCGAGCGTCACGATCATCCACGAGACTTGGGCTTTGGGGGTCTGTGCGCTCGAAGCGGAGGGTCAATACCTGAGCTCGCTCCAGCGAAAGCAGACCATCAGCGACCAGGCCCGAAACCACTTCCCCGAATTCGTCCCTGGTAAGGCCACGACTCTTGAAGGACTTCACGATCGTGTCCGAATGCGCCATGACCATCAGATCGCGCTTGATCTCCATCGTCGAGGGGATCGATATTTTGCGCCCAAAACGTTTCTGATTGAGCATGGCGGATCTCCTTGACGACAGCAACGGAAGCTCGAGTACTGAAAACGCCGAGAACGTTATTTCGTTCAGATCAGCGCCTGTTTCATGTTTTCCGGGATAAAATTACTAATATGCGATAAATCGCCAGATTTATATTTATTTGATCTGGTAAAATATTTTCGACACACCATCTTATGAGAGTCGCCGCATCCTGCGGGCGATCGCCGCGACGCGCGACTGTGTCGTCGGACGGACGCGGGTCCTGTCGCGTGCTGACGTCAGTCAGCAGGTGATGCGCTGAGTTCCCGGCATGGCGAATCTCGGGGACGACCCTCGACATGATGGAGCGGCTCTACGTCGCCAGTCGACCTGGCCACCTGAGCAAACGGTGACGTCATCGGCCGGCGCTTTGGCAGGACAGCGGCCGTCGGCTGTCTGCATGCGCGTGAATTCAGCCCGTCCAGCAAGGAGTGCGTTATGGCTCAACCCAGACTTACAGGCTTGGAGTTCAGCTGGTTCACCAAGTGCCAGATGATGGCGTCAAATTATGCCCAGCACTGGGAGATGGTTCTCGAGCCTGATCTTGGAGGTCTGATTCAGGCCGTCGCCACCGATGCGCGGACCAGCTTCACCGGGCCGCAATCGATGCGTCGCGTCGCCGAACGACTGACGCTCGTTGCGGACTCGCTTGTCGCGGCGAGCGACGATCGGGCTCGCGCTGCTGATTTGCGCCGCGAAGACGGTCGTTGCACGGAAGCGCTGCAATACTTGGCTTCGCAACTGGCGAGCACGGCAGCCAGCGTCGAGGCACGGAAGCATGCGTCCGCCTCCGCGACTGAAACAAGTCAGGCGCCGTCGGCGTGACTGCCAAAGGACTTATAATATCGGTCCCGGAAGATTAATAAACGGTTCTTATCGGAGCATTGAACAGATCAGATGATCGTTTTCAGATCCGATCCCCACAAGTTACAGGTCATGCCATCGGCGAAGGAGCCCGGCCGGTTCGACTGGTCGATCACGCGGGACGACGTGATCGTGCGCCAGTCGGCCCGATCCTTCGATTCGGAGGGCGCTTCGGAGACGAATGGCGATTTAGCCCTTCGTCGGATGACGGTGCGTTGGCAGGGCGCGCGATAGGCGCCGCAACCGCTACGGTCGTGCCTCCAACTGGGTCATCGCTCCGCCGGGCATGTCAGAGCCTTCGGCCTGTCCGAGTGAGACCGGCGGGAGCTGCGCCGAGACCGACGCGTCCCGCGTGCCGTATGGCGGCGCCGACTAATTGCCCAGCCGGCGTCATCCTGCCGACACCGATCGCCTGCCGCGCCGGAAACGGCGGACCGGCGCCTCTTCCCGTGGTGGGAAGGGGACTCGCCGTCCCTCGGCAATCGGAAGGCACGCCCCATTCCAGTGAACAGGATCAATCCCATAACAGGCCGTTCAAGAACAGCGTGGCTGCTTCCGACCCTGGCTGTGTCAAAACCCCGAAGGTGGTAGCTTTCCTCTGCACGACCGGAGGATGGCATGGGACGGTTCGTTGTCGGTGCCGAGCGCGATCAGACGACGCTGTTTCCGCCTTGTCTTGAGGACTGGATCGCCGAGGACAATCCTGTCCGCGTCGTCGATGCCTTTGTGGAGGCCCTGGAACTCGGCGCGCTCGGCTTTGCGGGTGTCGATGCGGCACGCACGGGTCGACCGGGCTACCATCCGGCCGCCCTGCTGAAGCTGTACGTCTACGGCTATCTCAACCGGGTCCCGTCAAGCCGACGCCTGGAGCGCGAGGCGG
>NZ_FOZY01000085.1:0-3479 GCF_900116245.1 Methylobacterium sp. yr668
CGGAGCCGCTGACGGAGCCGCTGACGGAGCCGCTGACGGAGCCGCTGACGGAGCCGCTGACGGAGCCGCTGCCGTGCCCCTGCGGGTTGAGGCGAGGGCGATCCGACGTGAGATCTTCGGGCTTCGTCCCTTTGGTTTGGTCGGATATGAGGTTCCTTCTTACTGACGAACCTAAGACACAAGAAGAGTTCGCTCGTACCAGTGTGCGGGCTATGCGCCATCGGGTACGGCCAACTGCGCTGGAGCGTTCCAGATGTCTGGATGCAAGTTTTCCGAGGACGCGCGGGTTCGCCTCTCCTCAGCGGTCCGGCCGACTACGTCCGATCGCTTCCGCCAATGCAGGGAAGCCGCCGATGATTTCGGCACCGCTGATCCAGTAGCAATGCCCGAACATGATGTTCAGCCAAGATGTAAAGCGAGCCCGTCTCGTCCAATGGATCCGCGCAGCAGACTCGGGATCAATCTCCAGCCGGTAGTAGCTGCTTATCCAGAATTGCAGAGGATTGATGGCGCGGATCGTCTTCCACGGGATCCAATCCGTCGAGAGGCGTCGGTCATAAATCCCTTGAGGACCAATGGAGACGACCACGTCGGGCTGGAACAGCTTCAGGCCCCACACAAGTGCGCCAAGGCCGAAGATCACTACGCCAACGCGCATCTCATAATCCCGGAAGCTTCCAGGAATTATGGTATCAGTGCCGACATTAGGCTGAGTCAGAGCCAGCCAAAGGGCCACTGCGACGAACACACACGATCCCATAAAGCGCGTAAAAATGCGCGAATTGGATCGGTGGAGATCGATTGTGCTCATTGGAATACTCCCTCACTTGAGTATTCGGCCTACGCCTCGCTACGGGCTTCCGAGGTGCGGCGGAGCACTGATGCGACCGCTGCAAGCGGTGCCAGTCACTCCGTCCGCCAACTTAGTTGCGCAGGCTTGCATTGTGGAGGTTGACGATGACCTCAGATCCCGGCCGCACCGCCTACTACGCGCGCTTCGCATACGCCCGGCCACGCGAGTTCGACTCGTGGGACAGCCTGACACCGGAGGTGCGTGCCATCTGGGCGCAGGTGGAGGTCGCGGTCCTCACCGGCGCTAGCTCTGGCATTCACCCCGGCCAAGCTCGGAAGGTCGCCGACGATCCGGATCGGCCCTCCACCATCTCAACGGCGGCCATAGTCCCGTCCGTGGTAGCTGGTGAGACCTTCGTGGTTATCCAAGACGAGCACGTGCAACTGCTTCAGCGCATTGACCGCGGCCCGTTCTTCGTGCCGCTCCTCGAGCTCGCATACGTGAAGCTCATCCCATGGAACGGTGACACGCTCATCCCGCGTCTGGTGAGCTGCGGCTGGGCTGAGATGGCGCCGCGCGAGTCGCGCGCAGTCCGAATCACCGACGCTGGCCGGCAGGCATTGGCCGATCTCGACGAAGCTAGGCTGAAGGAGCAGGGAGGGGGCAGTGCCGCGTGAGCAGTTGGCCAGCGCCGCCGACTTGGTGCGCGTATTCGGCTTCACCGAACGGCACTGAATCCGCCAGGCTGCGGCCGGGCGAAACGCTGATGCTCGACAGCCGTTCGGTGCACAGTCATCGTAGGTGTTCGACCAACGTGCCGTGCGTCAGTGGTAGGATGCTTCGACGAGGACGGTGCCGGAATGACCGACACCTACCTCCGCGGTAAGACGTGGTGGGTTCAAGTCCTTGCCAGGACACGGAAATGAGCGCGACCACGCCGAGATAGTTGCCCCAGGAATTCGCCTTGGCGGCGCCTCAACGGGGCGCCGAATGAGGCTTGGAGCCTCACCTTTCTGCCCGCCTGAGATCCGGGAGCCTCCATTTAGGCTGCTTGAAAGGGCCCCCGCTTGGCTCAGGCCAGCGTCGGAACCGGGCCGGTGAAGCCCGTGGCCGGCTTGTCGGCGTCGAAGTGATTGGCCAGCGCCACCACGAAGGCGAAGTTGGCGATGGCGGCGAAGGGGAGAAGGGCGAGGGCAGTGAGGAGGGTCATCGGCGGCGTCCTTTTGTGCGGTGCGTGAGAAGCTATATCGCACTGCACGCGATTTCTTGGTATGCCACATGCCTCACGCCAGATATGCGGCGCATGCATGAAGGTGTCGGGAATAAGATCGACCCTTGCAACGATCGGGCTGTAGATCCTCGGCCCACAGGCGAGCGGAGTGCGGGTCGTCGACGTGCGCGACGCCGCTGCCTGTTCGAGATGCCGAGTTCTCATCCTCTGCATCGAACCCCAACCCTCGGCAGTCGAGCCGCCGCACAATCGCAGCTGAGACATTCGGGCATTTCAACCGCGCTCTCCCAGAGCCGAATGTGCCGGATGGCCGACGAATGGCCGCGTTCGGCCGCAACGCCTCGGACCCGTCGCGCCGTTCGGCGGATTGACTCTGGAGAGACGGGCGCGGGCCGATCCAGGCCGGCACGCGGACCGCTCGCCGCAAGCCGGATGGGAGACCGTGTGGACGGATCGGGGGAAGTGGAAAAGCGCGACCTCAAAGCCCCTGGTGATCGCGCTCGTCGTCGTGGAACGCGTCTCCGCGGGGTCCATCGCGGGCAACTGGACCTGGCAGACCGGCGGCCAGCAGCATACCGCCTCGCAGCAGAGCGACGGATCGGCGACGGCTCTCCCGACGTGAGCGGGTGATCCGGACCGCTGGTCCGGCGGACACCGTCATCGCCGTGAAGGCGGGCGCTTGGGCGGGTAGAGCGCCAATATCGAGACAGCGCTTAAAGAAAAACTCCAGCGATACGGGCAATCGAGACGGTTCGTGTCACCCGGCCTTCAGCCGGGATCAGGTATTCGAGCGGTGCCGACGGAGATCGGCTCAGCCAAGACCTGGAGATCGGTTGATGCTCAAGTCCCTCGCCGCCGCGACGCTGCTCGCCGTCGGCATCGCCGCGCCGGCCTCGGCGCTGCCCGTCGCGGGTTCTCCGCTCCCCGCCGCGCAGGACGGGCTGATCCAGCACGTCTACGGCGGCTGCGGGCCCTACGGCCATCGCGGCCCTTATGGCGGGTGCCGCGCCGGCGGCCAGTGGGGCGGCTATGTCGGTCGGGCCTGCCCGCGCGGCTTCCACCTGGGTCGCGGCGGGCGGCGCTGCTGGCCGAACCGGTACTGGTAGCGACGCGCCCGCTGTTCGGGGCGATCGGCTGACCGCCATGGCGCACCGTGACGGAACGCAGGAACACCCTGGGAGCGTGTGCTCCCAGGGTGTCGCCGACCTCGCGGCCAGTTTGATCGGGCTGGGGATGCGAAGGCCAACCGGAAGGCTGCTCTTCGGCGGCGCAGGGCGATGAGGCGGACCTGCCCCCCTCGCCCGCCGCCGCGTCTCCCGGCACGGGGGCCGGGAGCGGCGCGACCCGATCTCAGTAGGATCCGAACTTGTAGTTCAGGCCGGCGCGGACGACGGCGAACTCGGTCTTGGCGGCGGCGCCGTTGAGGTAGGCGGTGCCGTTCGGGGGCAGGAGGTT
>NZ_FOZY01000086.1:0-3432 GCF_900116245.1 Methylobacterium sp. yr668
GCGGGCCTGACGAGCGCGCTGGGCCGGGACGGCGCGGTTCTGGGGGTGAGCCTGACGGGGGCGGTCGCCGCGGGCGTGCGGCTGTCGGTGGGCTACACCGGCGATGTCCGCCCCGGCGCCACCGCCCAGGTGTTCACCGCTGGCCTTCAGGCCGCGTGGTAGAGCATCGACGGACCTTCGAGCGTTCCTAGCTAGCCTTACGATCGGCGGATGCATGTCGTCGCCCGCCGATCGTTTACGTGGCCTTTTCCCCCGCATTCGGCCGGCATAGCCTCCGACGCATCATCCGATCGTGTCACTCTCCAGGTCGGCCTCCTCGTCGACCATGCGGCCGGGGCTCACGCTCGGCAGGTACCGATCGCGCTCCACGGTGAGGGCGGCGTTTCGAGTGTGCGGCCGCCTCCAGCACTCGCCCGTCGTCGGCATCCAGGCGTGCGGGCGACCTGCTACTTCGACACCCACGCATCTTCGGCCCAGATCTGCCCGTGCAGATCAGAAGCCAATGCCGCAGCTATCGCCTGCTGTGCTGTCGCCGTGTCGAGATCGGAGGCGACGACGGCGTCCTCCCCCTCGGACTCGGCGGGCCCTACCGAGAAGACCTTCTCCTTGCCGGTATCGACAAGTCTCGCATCGACACCCCGGAGCTGGACGTAGGAGACGGACTTGTCCTGAGGATCCTGCCACGCGGTAGCCCGGAGCGAGATCGCTTCCTGAGCTCCCATCGGATCCAGGTAGGACACCTTGCGGGTGAGGGCCATCTGGATCTCGCCTCGCCCGGCGTCCTTGCCCGACGAGACGATCGTCGCATCGGGGATGGCCTTCGGCAATGCGCGACCGAGGGCGGCGATCAGATCGGCGTCGCCCGGCTTCGCCTTGAGCTTGACGAGCTGGGACTTGTCGGCGACCTGCCCGTATTCCGCAGTCGCCACTCCCGGGAGCTTCTTCACCTTCTCGAGGAGCGCGGGAGCTCTCTCCGGATCGACGTCGATCGAGATCGACGAGGTGCCGCCTCTCAGGTCGGCGCAGTTCGGGACCAGACCGGCGGGATCCATCCGGGCACCTTCAGTGCGGACCAGCTTCACCAGATCGACGACGTTCGGAAGCTTCGTCGTCACCGAGAGGGTTCCGGGATCGGGTACGGGCTTGTCGCTCACGTCTTCAGTCTCGTCCTCTGCCGTCGAACCGGAGGGCAACGCGGTCGGATCCTCCTCCGAGAACGTCAGGCCGGTGGCTGCGATGGCGACGCTATGGTCCGGAAGCTTCAGAGAGCCGTTCAGCTGCTGCTCGTCCTTCGAGCCGCTCCGCTTGATCGACACGGCGACCCGATCCCCCGCCGAGCTTGCTCCGGCTCCGGAGAAGTTCGCGCCGTCGGCCTTCAGCGGGATCACCAGACGGTCGACGCGCCGCGACAGGGTGCTTGTCGGGTAGCAGACGTCGATGCTCGCGTCGGTGATCTGGCTGCCCTGCGAGGTCAACTTCAGGACGCCGTCGATCAGATACGTCGCCGAACCGTCCAGGGACCCTTCCGAAAAGCTGAGGTAGCGGGTCGACGGCTGCTGAGGTTGCGGCTTCTTCGATTTGCCCTGGGCATTCGCCTGACCGCACAGTCCGATCAAAACAATCGTCGCCACCAGGAACCGCATGTGACCTCCCCAGGTCCGCCGATCATGTGCAGGGCATCATGCCCGACGTTGCGGTGCACGGCCACCCGATCGCGGGCCACGCATGTCGGGACAGCTTGATCGGCGACCGACGTCGGTCGTCGGTCGTCGGATCGTCCCGGATCCTGGCTGTCGGTGCCGAGAACCTCGGCCGGGGAGCGATCCGATCGAACGCCGCCTCCAAGCGCATCTCGCCGATCGTCCGGCTGTAGCCGCATCGGCCGAATGCTGGAGATGTCATGATTTGTGATGGCTCCGACCGCGGATATCTATGAATGTTGGACGTCGTCGCGAGACATCAGTTCTCAATCAAAAGACTTCCCATTCCAACGAACGTAGCCTCCACCTCCGCCATGGGCATCCATATGGACCTTCGGGATGCGCTCGCGGCCTACCTTGACGTTGGCACCCAGCATATCGTGGGCCTTCTGGAGCAATGATCCGCGACGCAGATAGAACAGTACGGAGCAAACCTGCATGCCGCAATGACTGCTCCGTGAAATTTTTACCGGCACATCGGATCGCCTCGTGGGATATAATCAAGTCGGGCATGCCGTCACCATCGAGATCCCGCTCGATCAGGCCGGCGGGATCGATGCGCCCTTGACGACCATCGCACCCGTCATTGATCTCCTGCTTTGCCAAGTAGGCCGCCGCTCTTGATTCCGCCACAGCCGGCGCTGCAAAGAGCGAACCCATCAGGATCACGAAAGTCAGTCTTCCCATAAACATCGTACGTCTCCCGATAGTCGTCCCAAGCAGCCCGGAGTCAGCCTTTGCATTGACGCGACAGGCTTGACTTCGCCGATGCATAGCCGTGAGTCCTTACGGGCCACTTGGTGCGTTCGTCGAAGACGATGGCCGCTTTACCGCCCGAGCTCAGTAGTTCATCTATGTCCGGTCGCAACGGCCAGCTGTACAGCTCGTTGTTGGTCCTCGGCAGTACGGTCAGCTTGATCTGTCGTCCGGCAGCGGAGAGGGATAGCGTATCTCCAGCGCTTAGACCATTCTCGACGGAGTAGATCTCGAAGGACCTTTCGCCACCGCGCCGGCACGAGACGAATATGCACAGATTGGAGGAGACGCAGGAGGTGAACGCAGGATACGGAGTTCCTTTTGCCGGCTTCCACCCCGAGTTCGCAACCTGGACGCAGCACAGCATGAATAGGAGGGCGACCGCCCCCGATCTGGTTGACATGATATGGTCCCTACTCTGTTGAGATCGCGTCCATTTTCACGATTTTTCCCGCTGCGCCGCAGAACAGAGCCTTGATCGTCACGGTGCGGCCGTTGCGGATCAATGTGGAATATCTATCGCGAGTAATCGCTTTCTGGCGTGGATCGGGAAAATCGTACAAAGCGGGTACGTTGATGTGCTGCTCGCCGCCTCTTTGGTTAAGTGTTAATCCGCGTACCGTTCCCTGCTCGAATGTTAGATCGCTGATGCGGCCGCGCAAGGCCATCGAAGAACAGTCCTTCGCCGGCGACAGGTTAGACATCGAGACAATTTTGCCGTCGACGGAACGATTCACCCTCATATCCGCGAAAACGACGCTGGATCCGGCGGTATATAGCAGAAATGAACCTAGATATTTTCCTATGCAACAACTTGCGGCTGGCATCGAAAGCTCCGTAGACGCGTATTCAAAGCAAGATTTTCGATCGCGATCCGCAGCGTGGCCTGCCCCCATGCGGTGGCCCAGGTTCGAAGTTAGTGCATCGTCGGTCGCGTGACGATGGCTGGGCGAGCGAGCGGCGCTGAAGTGCTCGG
>NZ_FOZY01000089.1:0-2230 GCF_900116245.1 Methylobacterium sp. yr668
CTCCTCAGGCTTGGGTCGCTTCCTCGACATCGATCCGTCCTCCAGGCTCGAAAGCCATACCAAAGGGCGGACCACTTCATTGGGGGCGGATCAGTACTACGACGCCGGATCAACCGATCGCCCGTTGGAAACGAGCCGACCTCCTCCGGGTTGGCCAAGGCCACCCGCAAAGATGATCCGGCGCATGAACGTCTGGCAGATCATCGCCCACGATCACGCCTACCTCGCGCATCTGATCGCAGAGAGTCGGTACACTTTCGGTGGGTCGGCGATCCACGACCGTGAGAGGTGCTGGGCGGCTTAATCGATGAGCTTGCCGCTCATGCCGAGGCGTTGGAGGCCAGTCTCTATGCGCCGCTGCGCCACCTGGATCGGACACGCCAGCTCGCCGAGGACCTGCACCATGAGCATGCGCAGTTCCTCGGGCAACTTGATGCTCTCGCGAGATCGCGGCAGGGCGGCTTTTCCTCGCAGACGGGTATGATCCTCGACGTCGCTCTGATCGGTCAGCACCTCCGCCGTTACACTCAGGAGCTGATACCGGCGGCTCAGGAGCTTCTCTCTCCGGCGCAAGTCGATGTCGCCGCACACGTCTTCGTTCGTGCGAAGATGCAAACTCTGGAGGCACGGCATGGTCGCAGATCCGATAAACTGACGTTAGCCAGAATTGCACGGGCCTGCGCCGTCTGCGCTGCTGCAGCCGGTATCGGCTACCTTGCTGGGCGTTCGGCCTCGGCCAAAGGGCGGAAGCTTCTCGTTACATCCATGCGTTGAGATCGCTCCGCAGCATAACCGCTAAGTCTATCCGGCGCAGACGCGCTGGGTAGAGATTGAACGGCTGCATCCATGCTGTGAGTTCGATGAGCGCGGCTTGAGGCGCAGCGGCGCGACTGACCAGGCGCAAAGCGGCGGCGTCCCGATTTCTGCAATTCGCGATACATCCTCAACCGCCCGATGATGTGCGCCGTAAACAAGCATTAACTCTGCGCGGGCATCGTTCTGTGCCTGATCGATTAGCCGTTTGGACCGACGGGGTCCGCCCACTCGAGACGGGAGACAACCGGTCCATGCCTCGCCTGCTCGAACTGCTGCGCTGGAAACTTCAGGTGCTTTTTGCATGGAAGCCGACACGTGCTCAGTTGCTACCCCTGATCCTGGGGGTTTACGCCCTAGCCGGTTGGGGAGCCTATGCGAATAAAGCTTCAGCCAACCGCGATCTCACCACTCAGGTCAGCCTCCTTCAGACGGAGCGAGACGGGTTAGTGAGCCGTCAGAAAGAGTCGAAGCAGGCGAGCATCGAGCTCGTTCGTGAGTGGCAGGGCAAACTCGCCTCCGCCCGCGCGGAACTCGGCCAAGCTATTGCGGCTCGTGACGCAGCGAAGGGGCAGCTAGCCGGTTCACAGCGTGAGCTTATCGCTTCGAAGAAGCGCTTCGATCAAGCTCGTGATCGAGTATCCGAGACGGGAAGTATCAAACCGGCCGAGACCTCAAAGAAGGCCGCGAGTAAGCCATAGACCCGCTGGGTCGGCCTTTGGCGTGATGAACTCGGACTCACGCTGTTTCCTTTGTGGACTAAGCTTCAGGAAGTCTGGTTGGGACGCCGTGCCGAGGCCGCGGCTACCGTGTGTACGAAGAGCTGGCTGCCGGGCTCGCCCGCATTGAGGTCCGCCGTCAGCACTCCTGAGACAGATTGAGGGTCTTCACGAACAGAGGATGGCTGGTTCATCGTAGCCCCCGGGAGCGAAGATGAAACAGACGTCCGGGCCGGCGCGGAAGCTGGCAGAAGCCGTGATCAAGGACAGGCGACCCGCGCGCTGGAGCAACTGGAGGCCGAGGGACTGGCTTACAGCGTCATCCGCCGGACGCGGATCCGGTGGCGCTCCGCGTCACGTCATGTGACCCCGAGCCACGTGCCAGCGGATCGAGAAGCGGACCACGCCCCAGATCGCGCCCTCACCGCACTCGTCGACCGCGAAGGCGGGCAGGTCCGGGTTGCAGAAAGCGAGCCGGGCGACGTTGCCGTCGATCACGAGGCGCTTGCAGCTCATCTCGCCGTCGATCGCCGCGACGACGATGCTGCCGTAGCCCGCCTTGAGGCTGCGGTCGACGCTGGCGAGGTCGCGGTCGTAGATGCCGGTGATCCGCCCCCAATGAAGTGGTCCGCCCTTTGGTATGGCTTTCGAGCCTGGAGGACGGATCGATGTCGAGGAAGCGACCCAAGCCTGAGGAG
>NZ_FOZY01000013.1:0-159387 GCF_900116245.1 Methylobacterium sp. yr668
AGCGCGCCCGTCGCGCTGGCCAGCCGGCCCTGCCCGTCCGTGATGCCCACGGCCCGCAGCCACGCCTCGAATTCCGGGGCCGGACGGCGACCCAGGGTCTCGCGGGCGTAGACCGCGTCGTGGTGCGACAATGACTGGTAGTTCAGCATCACGTCGTCCGCCCCCGGCACCGTGATGACGAAGTTGACCCCGGCCGCGCACAGCAGGGTCAGGAGCGCGTCCATGTCCTCGCCGTCGGCATCGGCGTGATTGGTGTAGCAGACGTCCACGCCCATCGGCAGGCCGAGCAGCTTGCCGCAGAAGTGGTCCTCCAGCCCGGCGCGGATGATCTGCTTGCCGTCGTAGAGGTACTCGGGACCGATGAAGCCCACGACCGTGTTGACCAGCAGCGGGTCGAACTCCCGCGCCACCGCGTAGGCGCGCGCCTCCATGGTCTGCTGGTCGACGCCCCAGTGGGCGTCGGCCGAGAGCGCCGAGCCCTGGCCGGTCTCGAAGTACATGACCTGCCCGCCCGCCGGGCAGCGGCCGAGGGCGCGCGCCGCGTCCGAGGCCTCGCGCAGGACGGCGAGGTCGACGCCGAAGCCGGCATTGGCCTTCTGCGAGCCGGCCACCGACTGGAACACGAGGTCGACGGGCGCGCCCCGGGCCATGGCAGCGATCGCCACGGTGACGTGGCCGAGGCAGCAGTGCTGGGTCGGCACGTCGAGGCGCAGCCGCAGGGTCTCGAGCAGCTCGACGATGCGGAAGTAGTCGGGCAGGGAATCGGTCGCCGGGTTGACGCCGATGACCGCGTCGCCCGAGCCCATCAGCAGGCCGTCGAGGGCCGAGAGCAGGATGCCCTCGGACGAGTCGGTCGGGTGGTTGGGCTGGTTGCGGGTGGCGAGGCGCCCGGGCAGGCCGAGGGTCGAGCGGAAGCGGGTCACCACCGGCCGCTTGGCGGCCACCGCGACGAGGTCCTGCAGCCGGCAGATCTTGGAGACCGCCGCGACCATCTCGGGCGTGAGGCCGGGCGCGAGGGCAGAGAGGGCGTCCGCGTCGGCGGCGGGCGCGAGCAGCCACTCGCGGAAGGCGCCCACCGTCAGGGATGAGACCGGCGCGAAGGCTTCCGTGTCGTGCCGGCGGGCGATGAGGTCGGAGACCTCGTCCTGGTCCGAGGGGATCAGCTCCTCGGCCAGGAAGGTCTTGAGCGGCAGGTCGGCGAGAGCGATCTGCGCGGCCAAGCGCTCGACCGGCCCGTCGGCGCAGAGCCCGGCGAGCTGGTCGCCCGAGCGCTCCGGCGTAGCCTTGGCGAGCAGGCTGCGCAGGTCGGGGAAGGTGAAGCGTGTGCCTTCGATCGTCGTCGCGTAGGCCATGCGGGCGCTCCCGGCGCGCTGTCGGACCTCAGGGGACCCGATCCTGCAGGATGTCGGGGGCGCCGGGAAGCGGGGACGGCGCGGGCGCTGCCCGCCCTCAGGCCGGCAGCACGACCACCTTCGTCTTCACGGGCGTGCGCGCGTAGAGGTGGATCATGTCCTGGCTGAGCAGGCCGACGCAACCGCTGGTGATGCCCGTGCCGATCGATTCGGCGTCGCTGCTGGCGTAGATCGTGTAGAGCGTATAGGCGCCGTTCTGGTAGAGGTGCAGCGTGCGGGCACCGAGCGGGTTGTCGAGGCCGCCGGGCATGCCGCGGGCGTATTTCGCGGCCTCGGGCTGGCGCCGGATCATCTCCTTGGGCGGGGTCCAAGTCGCCCACTCGGACTTGCGGCCGACATAGGCGTTCCCGTTCCACAGGAAGCCCTGGCGGCCGACATTGGCGCCGTAGCGGGTGGCGGTGCCGTCACCCTCGATGCGGTAGACGTAGTAATTGGCGGGATCGACCACGATCGTGCCGGGCGCTTCCGACGAGGCGTACTGGACGGTCCGCCGGTAGTATTTCGGGTTGACCTTGCTGACGTCGACCGCCGGGATCGGGAACTTCTCGTTCGGCATCGGCCCGTAGGTCTTCGCCGCCTCGGCCATGAGCAGGGTGTCGGTCGTCCCGCACCCGCCGAGCGAGAGCGCGCCGATCCCGAGGGCCGAGCCGGCCAGGAACGACCGGCGGCTGAGAACTCCCGCCTCGCATCCGAGGCGCCCGCGCCCGTCGAGCCCGCCGGCCTCGCGATCGTCCGTCATCATCGCCCTGGACTTCCCTGTCCTGCAGCCCGGCGCGACTGCGCGGCGTGCCACCGCCGCGCGAACGGCCAAGCTTGAGAGTGCCGCGTGCCAGCGCGCGTGGCAAGCTTGTCTTTACAGAGTCGAGAGCGGCCGAAATGCGTCGCAAGTGTGGTGAGTCCTCGCGATCTCCAGACTTCGTCGCTGAACGACCGTACTGAACGCGCCGGGTGTGCTTCGGACGTCGCAGGTGTCCCGGTGCGGGGCGAGGCCGGTCGGCGTCAGAACTGCACGCCGCGGGTCAGGCTGCCGTCGACCACGAGGTTGGTGCCGGTGATGAAGCTCGCGGCCGGGCTCGCCAGGAACACGGCGGCGCGGGCCACCTCCTCCGGCCGCGCCATCCGGCCGGTCGGGTTCAGCCGGAGCGCCTCGGCGAACAGCGCCGGGTTGCCGGTCTCGATCTGGTGCCAGACGCCGCCCGAGAAGTAGGTGTTGCCGGGCGAGACCGAGTTGGCGCGGATGTTCCGGGGTGCGAGCTGGAAGGCCAGCCCCTGCGCGTAGTGGATCAGCGCCGCCTTGAAGGCGCCGTAGGGACCGGCCGCGAAGTCGATCTCCCGCCCGGAGACGCTGGAGATGACGACGATCGCGCCGGCCTCGGAGCGCTCGAGGTAAGGCATCGCCGCCTCGACCGCCGAGACGGTGCCCATCATGTCGACGGCGAAGCCGCTGCGCCACGCCGCCTCGTCGCTGCCGACCGCGAGGGCACTCACGTTGGGCACCACGATGTCGAGGCCGCCGAGTTCCTCCGCAGCCTCGGAGACCCAGCCGCGCAGCGCGGCGGAATCGGCGACGTCGACGGCGCGCCCGGTCGCCGCCACGCCCCGGGCGCGGAGGGCCGCCACCTTGCCGGCGACCTCCGCGGCGTTGCGGGCGCAGAGGGCGACCGCCGCCCCCTCGTCGGCCAGCAGGTCGACGATCGCCGCGCCGATGCCCTTGGTGCCGCCGGTCACCAGCGCGCGGCGGCCTCTGAGCCCGAGATCCATGCCGTCCTCCTCCGTCGCCGGTCAGGCGTGGGCGATCGCCTTCGTGATCGAGGCGCCGAGCGTGTATTTCGGATCGACCATGTTGCCGAGCCGCACGCGCCCGCACTGCGTGAGCAGCATGTAGGCGTCGATCTCGTCGAAGCCGAAATCGGCGGCGAGCCAGCGGATCAGCTCCCGGTAGGCGATGCGCGCCGCGTCCTCCATCGGCCGGGACGAGCCGATCGTCATGTAGAAGTCTTCGGTCTCGAGCCGCGGCCAGCGGAAGGTCCAGCCCTTGATCAGGTCGATCTGCACCGTCGTGTGGGTCGGGTGCTCCACCGCGACGCCGCAGAGTTCGCCGTCGCCCTGCGCGGCGTGGCAGTCGCCGAGGTAGAGGAGCGCGCCCTTCGCATTCACCGGCAGGTAGATCACCGCGCCGACGCCCACGTCCGGCAGGTCCATGTTGCCGCCGTAATAATCCGGCTGCAGCGAGGAGATCGCCTCGATCTCCGGCGAGGTGCCGATCGTGCCGATGAACGGCTGGTAGGGCAGCGTGATCCGGTCGTTCCAGCGCACGCCTTTCTCGGCCGTGACCTCGAGCTTGCGCACCCTCTCGGGGAGCGGCGGATTGAGGAGCGCGGTGTCGCCGGTGGCGACGAGGCCGCCGAATTCCGGCATGATCAGCGTCGTGCCGCAGGGCTGCGGGCCGCGCGGCCGGATCGAGCGGATCGCCACCGCGAGGCAGTCGCCCTTCTCGGCGCCGTTGACGTAGATCGGCCCGTTCTGCGGGTTGAGGTACGGGAAGTTCAGGATCTGCGTCGGGCTGTCGGTCTCGTGGCGGATCTTGCCCTCGAAGGCGTCGTGGGTTTCGACGGTGACGACGGCGCCGGGATCGACGGTCAGCACCGGCTCGGCGAAGGGCCCGTACACGTAGTGGTAGCGGCCCTGCTCGGCCTCGGTGATCGTGTGCTCCCGGCCGGGCTTGCCGCCGGCGACGCCCTTGCGGGCCATGATGGACTGGTCGAGCCACTGCATGGTCGTCTCTCCCTTGGTTGTCTGCCGTGTCGTCAGACGGCGAGGTGGCGCCGCACGAGGTCGCGGTCGTCGAGGTCACTGGCCGTCAGCTCCGCGACGATCCGGCCCTTGTCCATGACGTAGCTGCGCTGGGCCATGGCGCGGATCAGGTCGAGGTTCTGCTCCACGAACACGATCGTCACCCCGGTGCGGCGGTTGAGATCGACCAGGGTGCGGCCGATCTGCTGCACCACCGAGGGCTGGATGCCCTCGGAGGGCTCGTCGAGGAGGATCAGCGCAGGCCCGCCGACGAGGACGCGGCCGATGGCGAGCTGCTGCTGCTGGCCGCCCGAGAGTGTCCCCGCCCGCTGCCCGCGCCGCTCCCGCAGGATCGGGAAAGGCCCGAAGGCGCGCTCGTAATCCGGCCGCTCGCCCTTCGGCAGCAGCGACGCGCCGACCGTCAGGTTGTCGACGACGCTCATGCGCGGGAAGACATCGCGGCCCTGAGGCACGTAGCCGATGCCGAGGCGGGCGCGCCGGTGGGCGGCGAGCCCCTCGACGGCCGCGCCGCGGAACGCGATCCCGCCCGCGGAGGCGGGCAGGAGCCCGACGAGGCTGCGCATCAGCGTCGACTTGCCGACGCCGTTGCGGCCGATCACCGCCACGATCTCGCCGGGCCGGACCGCGAGGTCGACGCCCTGCAGCACGGGCTTGCCGCCGTAGCCGGCGCGGAGGCCGGTCGTCGCGAGGAGCGGCTCAGGCATCGGCGACGCTCCGAAGCGGCGGCGCGTCCGCCTCCCCGAGGTAGATGGCGGCGACCCGCTCGTCCGCGATGATCGCGTCGGTGGTGCCCTGGGCGAAGATGCGCCCGACGTGGAGCACGGTCACCCGCTGGGCGATCTGCCGGACGAAGGCCATGTCGTGCTCGATGGCCAGCACGGCGACGCCGTCGCGGTTGAGCGCCTGCACCATCTCGCCGGTGGCGAAGGTCTCGTCCGGCGACATCCCGGCGGTGGGCTCGTCGAGGAGGAGCAGGCGCGGCTTGAGGCTGATCGCCATGCCGATCTCCAGCCACTGCTTCTGCCCGTGGCTGAGGTTGCCGGCGCGGTCGGAGGCCGCCGCGGTGAGATTGAGGAAGGCGAGCAGTCGGCGGATCTCGGCACCGAGCGAGGCGCCCTCGAGATGGTGCTGCAGGGCTATCTCCAGGTTGTGCGCCACCGACAGGCTCGGGAAGATGCCCGGCACCTGGAACTTGACGCTCATGCCCCGCCGGATCCGCGCGAAGGGCTTGAGCGCGGTGATGTCCTCGCCGGCGTAGAGGATCTGCCCACGCTCCGGCGTGTACTCGCCGAGCAGCAGGCGGAAGAAGGTGCTCTTGCCGGCGCCGTTCGGCCCGATCAGGCAGTGGATCTCCCCCGCCGCGAGGGCGAAGTTCACGTCGTTGGTGACGTGCAGCCCGCCGAAATGCTTGCTCAGATCGCGGGTCTCGAGCAGCGGATTCATCGGCCCGCCTCCCGGCGGCGGAGGCGCCCGAGCCCGCGCATGGCCGCCACCACGAGGCCGTCGGGCGCCGCCAGCACCACCACGACGAGGAGCAGGCCCATCACCACCAGGGCGTACTGGCTGCCGTAGATCGTCAGCGCCTGGAAGCCGCCGAGGACCACGAGGGTGCCGATGAGCGTGGCCGTCAGGTCGCCGCGGCCGCCGACCGCGACCCAGATCACCGGCAGCGCGGCGGCGGTGAGCCCCATGCTGGAGGGCGTGATGTACTGGCCCCAGGCGGTGTAGAGGGTGCCGCTCAGCCCCGCGAGGGCCGAGCCGATCACGAAGGCGGCGAGCTGGTAGCGCCGCACGTCGTAGCCGAGCATCTCGGCCCGTTCCGGGTTCTCGCGGATCGCCACCAGCACGTTGCCGAACCGGGCGTTCACCAGGATGCGCAGCGCGAGGTAGACGACGATCAGGAGGCCCAGGAGCCCGTAGTAGAGGGTGACGTCGGGAAACAGCACGACGTCGCCGTCGGGCCACGGCACCGTCAGGGGCGGCATGCCGCTCATGCCGTTGTAGCCGTTGAGCCGCGCCGCCCCGATCTTCCATTCCGGGCCGGCGGTCTGCGCCATAAAGCGTTCCAGGGCGAGCGTCACCGACAGGGTGATGATGCCGAGGAACACCCCGCCGATACGGCCGAAGAACAGGAAGTAGCCGAGGAGCGCCGCCATCACGGCCGAGAGCGCGACCGCCAGCACCAGGGCCGCCAGGGTGAAGCCGTAGGCCGCGCCGACATTGAGCGTGAGCACGCCGTAGGCGTAGCCGGAGAGGCCGAAGAAGGCGGTCTGGCCGAAGCTGAGCGCGCCGCCGTAGCCCCAGATCAGGCACAGGCCGAGCGCCATGAACACCCAGCAGAAGAAGTAGGCCGTGTTGCCGACCGTGTAGCCGTCCGCGAACCACGGGTAGGCCACGGCGGCCGCCACCGCGAGCGCGAAGGCGGTCCAGAAGGCCGGGCCGCGCCCCAGGGTCTGCGGGCCCTCGAGGCGCCGGAGCAGGGTCTTCGCCGAGAACATGGCCGGAATCATCGCCATGGCCTCAGGCCCGCTCGCGCAGGATCAGGCCCGAGATGCCCCGCGGCAGCACCCGGATCACCAGGATCACCGCGACGAGGAGCCCGATCTGCCCGAAGAGCTGGCCCTGCCACGTCGTGAGCAGCGCCCGCACCGTCCCGAGCACGAGGGCCGCGGGCGCCGTGCCGAGGAAGATGTCGGCGCCCCCCACGACCACGGTGACGAAGGCCTCCATGATGAAGGTCGTCCCCATGGTCGGCACGATGGTCATGGTCGGCGCGTAGAGCCCGCCCGCGAGGCCCGCCAGCGCCGCGCCGAGGCCGAAGGTCAGGGCGTAGACCGTGCGGGTGTCGACGCCGAGGGCCTCGGCCATGTGCGGCACCTGGATGGTGGCGCGGGCGAGCGTCCCGAAGCGGGTGGCGTTGAAGGCGAGGTAGAGCCCGGCCAGCACCGCGACGGCGGCGACCATCAGCACCACGCGGTAGGTCGAGTAGGAGTAGCCGCCGACCGTGAAGCTGCCGAGCGGCGTGCCGATCCCCGGCATGCTGGAGCCGAGCAGGATCAGCGTGCCCTGCGTCGCCGCGAGGCTGATGCCCCAGGTCGCCACGATCGTGTCGAGGGGCCGCCCGTAGAGATGGCGGATGACGAGGCGCTCCATCACCATGCCGACGGCCCCGGCGACGAGTGCGCCGGCCAGGATGCCCAGCGGCAGCGGCAGCCCGGCCCGCGTGGACGCCGCCGTGACGTAGGCGCCGCACATGATCAGCTCGCCGTGCGCGAGGTTGATCACGCCCATCATGCCGAACACCACCGCGAGGCCGCAGGCGGAGAGGACCAGGAACGAGAACGCGTCGCCGATCTGGTAGAGGAACGTGAAGGCGTGAGTCAGCAGATCCATCCGGAGGCCCGATCGTGATGGCTGTGGGCCGGGGCCTCAGCCCCGGCGATGTCGCGTCGTCTCCGGCCCGGGGCCGCGGCGCGCGGATGACCGACCCGGCAGGTCAGGGCTTCGGCGGGTTGCTCGGCGTGTACTGCGCCATCGGATCCTTCTGCGTCAGGTCGCAGCCGGCCTTCCCGAGCCAGTAGGGCTGGATGTTGTCCCAGGTCTTCGGGAAGGAGATCGCGTGCTTCTCGTCGACCTTCGCGAGGTAGATCGTGTGGGAGGCGTGCTGGCTCTTCGGGTCGATGCAGACCTTGCCCTCCGGCGCGTCCACGCAGACGTCGCCCGCCGCGATGACCTTGCGCAGGTCGGCGCGCTTGGTCGAGCCGTTCGCCCGCTCCACCATCTGCTTGTAGAGGTAGACCGCGAGGTAGGAGTTCTCGGCCTCCTGGTTCACGTAGGGCTCGTTCGGGAACTTCGCCTTCCACTTGGCCAGGAACGCCTTGCTCGACGGGCTGTCGACCTCCTCGATGTAGTTCGTGGTCACGTACATGTTGGCGAGGCTGGGGGGCTGGAAGCGCTTGTGCTCGTAACCCTGGCCGATATTGACCGAGGAGCCCATCGGCACCTTCAGGTTCGCGGCCGCCGCCTGCTCGTAGTAGGAGGCCTGCGCCGTCCCGACGAGCAGCGTCATCAGGATGTCGGGCTTGGCCTTCTGGATGTTCTGGATCGTCTGCGAGAATTGCGACACGCCGAGGGGGATAAATTCTTCCCCGACCATCTCGCCGCCGTTCTCCTTGACGATGTTGCGCACCCACTCGGCCGAGATCTGACCGAAATTGTAGTCGGCCGCGATCGTGTAGACCCGCTTGCCGAACTTCTCCATCATCCACGGGATCAGCGTCGAGAACTGCTGCTCCGGCACCGCGCCCGTGACGACCATGTGGCCGTCGCAGACGCCGCCCTCGTACTGGTTGTTGTAGAACGCGAAGCCGTCGAGCTGGTCGACGATCGGCCGGTAGGCCTCGCGGGACGCGCTGGAGAAGCCCGCGAAGACGGCGTTGACCTTGTCGCGCTGGAGCACCCGGCGCATGAATTCCTGATAGCGCGTGTTGTCGGACTGCGTGTCGTAGATCACGAGCTCCAGCTTGCGCCCGGCGATGCCGCCCGCGGCGTTGATTTCGTCCGCGGCGAGCTGGATGCCGTGGACCTTGCCGATGGTGGCGACCGCGAAGTCGCCGGACTGGTCCTCGAGGACACCGAGCTTGATCGGGTCGGCGGCGCGCGCCGCCGGGGCGGCCAGGGATACGCTCGCGAGCAGGGCGGCCGCGAGGGCGGACAGGCGGGATCCGCGGGGCGTTCTCGTCATCGGGTCGTCCTCGTCTACGGGGTGGAGTGCGTGCTTCAGGATCGGGCCAGCCGCGGCGAGAGGGCCGGCGCGGCGACGGACGGACGGGCGCGGACCAGCGCCTCGCAGTAGGCTTCCAGGGGCTGCCGGGCGCGCATGGCGTCGCGCCGCAGCGTCTCGTAGGCCGCGTCGTCGTCGAGGCCGTGCTCCTGCATCAGCCGGAGGATCGCCTTGACGACGTGGCGCCGACCGCGCCTCCGCTCCTCGTGGCGAGCAAGCCGTTCTTCGAGGAGACGGCGCCGGTTGTGCTCGTTCACCGCCAGGAACAGGGCGGCGTAGACCGAGGCGCCGTGAATCGGCTTGCGCAGCAGGCCGGTCGCGCCGAGCTGGAGCAGCCCCTTGAGGCGGCTCGGCGCCTCGACGCCCACGAGCCCGACCACCGGGACCGGCGGCAGGTCGGGCACGGCGCTCGCCGCGAGGCCCGGCAGTGGCAGGTCGCCGTCCACGATGACGATGTGGTGCTCGGGGTCGAGGATCTCGAAATCGAGCCACGGCGCCTCGCCGGCCGGGACGACCGAGGCCACGGTGAGCCCGAGCTTCATCAGGGTGCTCGCCAGGACGTCCGTGGCGGTGCTCGGCGGCGCGATCAGCAGGGCCTGCGCACCGCTGAAATTCTGGATCAGCCGGGGCGTCGTCATGGCACCACCTTCAGGTGCGGGCGCCGGCTCACCGGCACGACGCGCGGATCGCTGCGCACCAGGTAGGGGTCCGGCGCGACCGGCGCCTCGGCCTGCGCCACGATGGTGAAGCGGGCCGCCGCCGTCGAGAGGCCGATCCGAGGGGTCAGGCAGGCGTGGAGGGTCGTCTCGTCGAGGCGCACCGGTCCCTGGGGCGCCTCGAACTCGTCGGCGCAGGCCGCCCGGCGCACCGTCGCGGCATCCTCGGTCCCGGCACGCGCCAGCGCCCGCGCCAGGAGATGCACCGCGATGTACGAGGATTCCGCATCCGCCGAGGGGGTCGGGCCTTCGGGAAAACGCGCCGCGTAGGCCGCCATGAAGGCGCGGTTGCGGGGCGTGTCGATCGACGTGAAGTAGACGCTGGAAGACAGGTGGCCGTCGACCGCCTCCGGCCCGATCGCCTCCAGTTCCGGCTCAGCGAGGCTGCAGCTCGCCACCGGCATGGTCCGCGCCTGGTCGATGCCGCGCGCCGCGCAGGCACTCCGGAAGTCGCGGAAGAAGCGGTACGCCGAGATGCCGATCAGCGTGTTGAAGACGAAGTCCGGCTTCGCGGCCAGGATCGCCGCGATCACCTGATCGAAGGCGGTCTCGCCCACCGCGAGGTAGCGCTCGCCCGCGACGTCACCGCCGGCGATCGCCAGCGTCTCCCGCAGGATCCGGTTGTTCTCCCAGGCCCAGATGTAGTTGGAGCCGACGCAGAAGGCCGTGCGGCCGCCCCGGGCGAGGAGGTGCCGCACCAGCGGGACGATGTGCTGATTCGGCGCCGCCCCGGTGTAGACCACGTTCGCCGAGGTCTCGAAGCCCTCGTAATGCGACGGGTACCAGAGCAGGGCGTCCCGCTTCTCGAAGATCGGGATGATCTCCTTGCGGCTCGACGAGGTGTAGCAGCCGACGACGTGGCGGATCCCCGCGTCGAGGAGCCGCTCGGCGCCGGCGACGTAGCCCGCGAGGGCGCCCTGCGGATCGCGGATCACCGGCTCCAGGACGCAGTCGCCCCGCGCGTTCACCTCGTCGACCGCCAGGAGCGCGCCGTTCAGCATCGCCCGCCCGACGAGACCGTAGGGTCCGTCCGCGGAGAACAGGATGCCGATGCGGTGATGGCTGAGGCCCATGCAATCCTTCAGAACGCAAAAAGCCCGCCAGTGCGGAAGCACTGCGGGCGGCATCGCCGTGAAAGATGGTGACGTATTGGCGCGAAACTGGGCAGCTTTGCCCCGCGCCTGAAAACTAGGCTCCTCGGTAATGGCCTCGGTGTCAAGTCCCGCGCAGTCTTTTCGGAGCCGGCGTCTTGATGATTGCTTCCCGGGTCGCTGATCAGCGCCCGCGCCAGGCCCCTCCGCGGCGCCTGTACCCGCGGAGGCGAGGCGGATGACGGCCGCGCCAGCCCGGCGCAGGATCGCTCGGCACCGTTGGCCCCCGCAATTATTCCGATTTACGGAATGATGAACTGCGGAGAACGCCTATTCTGCTCGCCCAAACGCGGCGGCATTCTCCTCACACGGCCCGGGGCGATCCCGGCCCGCGACGGAGATCCACGGTCATGAAGCTCTACCACCATCCCCTCTCCGGCCACGCGCATCGGGCCCGCCTGTTCCTCTCCCTGGTCGAGGCCCCGCACGAGCTGATCGAGGTCGACCTGAAGGCGGGCGGACACAAGACGCCGGCCTTCCTGGCCATGAACCCGTTCGGTCAGGTGCCGGTGCTCGACGACGACGGCGTGATCGTCTCCGATTCCAACGCCATCCTCGTCTACGTGGCGAAGCGGCTCGGCCGATCCGACTGGCTGCCCGAGGATCCGCGCGCCGCGGCGGCGGTCCAGCGCTGGCTCTCGGTCGCGGCGGGCGAACTCGCCTACGGGCCGGCGGCAGCGCGGCTGATCACGGTGTTCGGCGCCACGTTCCATCCGGAGGAGGTGATCGCCCGGGCGCACACGCTCCTGGGGCGGCTCGAGGCGCATCTCGATGGCCGGAACTGGCTCGCGGCCGAGCGGCCGACCGTCGCGGACGTGGCGGTCTACAGCTACCTCGCCCGCGCCCCGGAGGGGAACGTGGACCTGTCGGGCTACCCGCGGGTCGAGGCCTTCCTGCGCCGGATCGAGGGCCTGCCGGGCTTCGTCCCCTTCGCCCAGACCCCCGCGGGCCTCACGGCCGCGGCGTGACCGGAAGGCCCCGGGCGCACCCGCGCCCGGGGGCGGATGCAGATGGAGGGCGCGAAGATGGCTGACGGTCAGACCCTTGCGACGCTGCCGACATGGCATGCCGGCGAGACGTCCATCCAGGAGACGGTCGGCGCCGCCGACCGGATGGCGGTGGTCGGCCAGCGGGTGGTGCGGGACTTCATGCCCGATCAGCACCGCGCCTTCTTCGCGGAGATCCCCTTCATCGTGCTGGGCAGCGTCGACCGGCAGGGCGACGCCTGGGCCACGCTCCTGGCCGGCCGTCCCGGCTTCATCTCCTCGCCGACCGCCACGACCCTCGACATCGCCGCGCGGCCGGACCCGGCCGACCCCGCGTCCGATGGCACGGGCGACGGCGACGCAATCGGCCTCCTCGGGATCGCGCTGGACAGCCGCCGCCGCAACCGCGTCAACGGCCTCGTCCGCTCCACGGCCGGCGGAGTCCTGCACTTCGCAGTCGACCAGAGCTTCGGGAACTGCCCGCAATACATCCAGCTGCGCGACATGAGCTTCGTCGGCGAGCCGGGCGCCCCCGCTCCGGCCCCCGCCGAGGAGAGCGCGGAGCTCGACCCGGCAGCCCGCGGCCTGATCGCGGCGGCGGACACGTTCTTCGTGGCCTCCTACGCCGACCGGGAGGGCCGGCGCCAGGTCGACGTCTCGCATCGCGGCGGCAAGGCGGGGTTCGTCCGCGTCGCCGCGGACGGCACGCTGACCATCCCCGACTTCGCCGGCAACCTGTTCTTCGCCACGCTCGGGAACATCTTCCTGAACAGCAGGGCCGGCCTGGTCTTCACCGATTTCGAGACGGGCGATCTCCTGCAGCTGACCGGCGACGCCGCGGTGATCCTGGACTCGCCCGAGATCGCGGCCTTCCAGGGCGCCGAGCGGCTCTGGAGCTTCCGGCCGCGCCGGGTAATCCGCCGACGCGGTGCCCTGCCGCTGCGCTGGTCGTTCCGGCCGGACGGCTGGTCGCCGAACGCGCTGATGACCGGCGACTGGGCGGAGGCCGCCGACCGCGTCCGGGCGGCCGAGCGCGCGACGCAGTGGCGGCCGTTCCGGGTAGCCGAGATCGTCGACGAGAGCCGCACGATCCGGTCCTTCCACCTGACCCCGGACGACGGGGCCGGGCGGCTCCCGCACCGCGCGGGCCAGCACCTGCCGATCCGCGTCACGCTGCCGGGGGCAGACGCGCCGGTCATAAGAACCTACACGCTCTCGGTCGCACCCTCGGACCCGACCTACCGGATCAGCGTGAAGCGCGACGGCACCGTCTCGCGGCACCTCCACGACCGAGTTCGGGTCGGCGACATCGTCGAGGCGCGCGCGCCCGGCGGCGGCTTCACCCTCGATGCGAGCGCGGCGCGCCCGGCCGTGCTGCTCGCCGGCGGCGTCGGGATCACGCCGCTCCTCGCGATGCTCCGGCACGTGGTCTACGAGGGCCTGCGCACCCGCAAGATCCGACCGACCACGCTCGTCTACGCTGCCCGCACCCGCGCCGAGCGCGCCTTCGACCGGGAGTTGTCCGAACTCGCCGCGGCGGCGCAGGGAGCCGTGCGGATCGTGCGCGTCCTGAGCGAAGTCTCCGATGCGACGGCCGGCGTCGATTACGAGGCCGCGGGCCGGATCGACATGGCCCTGCTCACGCGGTTCCTGGCCTTCGCGGATTACGATTTCTACCTGTGCGGCCCGTCGGCCTTCACCCAGGCGCTCTATGACGGCCTGCGCGGCTACAACGTGGCGGACGACCGGATTCACGCGGAGGCGTTCGGTCCCTCGGGGCTCATCCGCGACACCGGAACGGCGGCGGCCGCGCCCCCGCGCCCGCCGGCCTCCACGGAGACGGTGCAGGTCGCCTTCCTCGACACCGGCAAGGAAGCGCGCTGGACGCCGGATTCGGGCAGCCTCCTCGACCTCGCCGAGGCGCGGGGTCTCGCACCGGAGTTCAGCTGCCGCGAGGGCAGCTGCGGGACCTGCCGCACCAAGCTGCTCGCCGGCGCGGTGACCTATCCGAGGGAACCGAGCGCACCGGTGGCTGACGACGAGGTGCTGATCTGCTCCGCGGTGCCCGCGGAGGGCACGGACCGGGTGCAGCTCGCACTGTGACGCGCGCGACTGCGCGGCCCGCGCCGTGTTCCGCCTTGCGGGACCGGCGCCGGCGGATCATCCTGCGCCGCTACCGGAGCCGGGCTGAACCTTCCCCGAGGACGAGGAGCCCGTCCTGTCCCGTCCGCCGCCGCCGCCCTTCGACGCGCAGAGCGCGATCACAGAGGTCCGCCTCGCCGAGGACGGGCTGATGCGCTATCGGCACAGCAGCATCAACGCGTTGCCGATCGCGGAATCGGACCGCGAGTTTCACTGGCCCCTCGGGCGCCGGCCGGACGACCATCCGGGCCTGAGCCATTTCGGCTTCTGACCGATCGGCCGGGACGCCGACGCGGCGGGCCGGATCGGGCGTGAGCGTCGCGACCCGGCCGCGAGAACCCGGAGCGAGGCTATGGATCGGTGGCAGGCCATGCGCATCTTCGCGAAGGTCGCCGAAACGGCGAGCTTCGCGCAGACCGCCCGCCTCTTGCACATGAGCCCGCCGGCCGTGACGCGCGCCGTGGCGGCGCTCGAGGAGACCATCGGCGCCCGCCTCCTGATCCGGACGACCCGCTCCGTGAAGCTCACGGAAGCGGGCAGCCGGTACTACGAGGATTGCCGGCGGATCCTGGCCGACATCGCCGAGGCGGAATCGGCGGCGGCCGGCTCCAACGCGACGCCGTCGGGCACGCTCGCGGTGACGGCCTCGGTCCTGTTCGGACGGATGCACGTGCTCCCGATCGTCACCGACTACCTCGACACCTACCCGACCATGGTGGCGCGGACCCTCTTCGTCGACCGGCCGGTCAGCATGGTGGAGGAGGGAATCGACGTGGCGATCCGCATCGGCCACCTGACCGATTCCGGGTTCACGGCCGCTCGAGTCGGGTCGGTGCGCCACGTCATCTGCGGCGCCCCGGACTACTTCGCGCGGCACGGCGTGCCGGCGACCCCGGCGGATCTCAAGCGCCACCGGATCGCCGTCTCCACCGGGGCCTTCGCGTCGCCGGAGTGGCGGTTCGGCCGGAACGAGCGGGTGGTCGTCCGCCCCACTCTGGAGGGCAACACCAACGAGGTCTCGATCGGCGCCGCACGGTCGGGCTGGGGGCTGGCGCGTGTCCTGAACTACCAGATCGGCCCGGACCTGCGGGACGGCCACCTACAGATCGTGCTCGCCGACTACGAGGAAGCGCCGCTGCCGGTCCACGTCCTGTACCCGGAAGGCCGGCACGCGCCCGCGAAGGTGCGGACGTTCGTCGATCTGGCCGTGGCGCGGCTGCGCGCCAACCGGACGCTGAACTGAGAGCAGCCCGGATCGACGACGGTCGCATTGGTCGCAGCCGCGGCCGGGGAAAGGATGGCTCAGTCTTAGGTTAGTTTTTTAGGATCTTCCGCATCTTCTGCGGGCAATGGGGGCCCATACGTGACGAGACCCGAGCGCGCGACCGTGGGCAACCGCCCCTCAGCGGCCATTCGCCTGGATGTCGACGCGGTGGCGCTCTGAGAGGAGTCAGGCGCATGGATCAGTGGACCCGCCTGGATCCCGTCTACGATTCCGAGGCGGCCGCGCGCGCGATCGCCGCGTCGGCGCCCGCGCGCGCCGACGCCCAGGATCACGACGACGGCTTCCCACTGGATGACATCGCCGATCTCGCCCGCCTCGGGCTGCTCGCCGCGCCCGTGCCGGTGGATCACGGCGGCGCGGGCCTCGGCACGGAGCCGGGCGCCGGTGCCCTGGCGGAGGTTCTGCGGCTGGTCGGCTACGGAAGCCTCGCTCTCGGCCGGCTCTACGAGGGTCACGTCAACGCCCTCCAGCTCGTCGCCCGGTACGGCTCACCCGCCCAGCGCGTCCGCCTGTTCGCCGACGCGCGCGCCGGCCACCTGTTCGGTGTCTGGAACACCGAGCCGGGGGAAGGCGGCCTCACGATCGAGGCCTCGGACGTCGACGGCCATCTCCGCGGCGTGAAGACCTTCGCGTCGGGCGCCGGCTTCGTCACCCGCGCCCTCGTCACCGCCCGGCATCCGGGACAGGGCGGCACGGCGATGATGGTGGTGCCGCTCGACGCCGGCGCGCGGTCCGATCTCTCGGCGTGGCGAGCGCAGGGCATGCGCGCCTCGGCGACCGGCACGATCGACTTCACCGGCCTCGCCTTCGCGGCCGACGATATCCTCGGCCAGCCCGACGATTACTTCCGGCAGCCGGCCTTCTCGGGCGGCGCGTGGCGCTTCGCGGCGGTGCAGCTCGGCGGCATCGAGGCCGTGTTCGATGCCTGGCGCGGCCATCTGCGCCGCCTCGGCCGGGGGAGCGATCCGCACCAGCTGGCGCGCCTCGGCGAGGGCGCCATCGCGGTCGAGGGCGCGCGTCTCTGGGTCGAGCGCGGGGCGCAGATCGCGTCGGACGCGGCGATGCCGCCGGAGCGCGTCGTCGCCTACATCAACCTGGTCCGCCTCGCGGTCGAGCGCGCCGGCCTCGACATCCTCCAGCTGGCCCAGCGCTCGGTCGGCCTCCAGGGCTTCCTGCGCGGCCATCCGCTGGAGCGGCTGTCGCGCGATCTCGCCACCTACCTGCGCCAGCCGGGACCGGATCACGCGCTCACCAGCGCGGCCTCCGAGATCCTGCGCGGGGACGGCCTGGCCGGTGACCTCTGGACCGAGAACGCCGCGTGACGGGGCAGAGCGGCCACGCCACCGCATCGCGGACCGTCTGGCTGGACACGCCGGAGCGGTACGGCCGCGTCAGCCGCGGCTTCCACTGGGTGATGGCGGCCCTGTTCGCCTGGCAATTCACCGGGGCGCTGCTCTACGTCACGATCGGCGATGCGGCGCTCACCCGCCTCGTCGGCGGCAGCCACTTCACCCTCGGCTTCACCCTGTTCGTGCTCGTGCTCCTGCGCGGGGTGTGGGGCCTCGCGAACCTTCACCGGCGCCCCGCCCATCCGGGCGCGCCGGGGCGCGCGGTCGCGGCCGGTCACGGCCTGATCTATCTCCTGATGGTCCTGGTCCCGAGCCTCGCGCTGCTGCGCCAGTACGGATCGGGCAAGCCCTTCGCGCCCTACGGCATCCCGGTGATGCCGGCGCGCGAGACGAAGATCGAGTGGATGATGCTGCCCGCCGACCTGTTCCACTACTGGCTGGGCTTCACGCTCCTCGTTGTCGTGCTCGGCCACGCCGCGATGGCGTTCCTGCACCGCAGGCTCTGGAAAGAGACCGTCCTGACCCGCATGACCTGACCGGCGGCGGGCCCGCGGGACGCGATCCTCAGCCCGCCACCTCCGCCGCGGCGGGCGCGCGGTCGGGCAGCGGCGCGTCCAGCGTGAAGACCACGCCGCGGGGGCGGTACTCGATCTCGGCCGAGCCGCCCATCTCGGCGGCCAGCGCCCGCTCGATGAGGCGCGTGCCGAACCCGCCGCGGGCCGGTGCCGTCACCGCGGGTCCGCCGACCTCCTCCCAGCGGAACCAGAGACGGGCCGGCGTCGCCCCGTCGACCACGTCCCAGTTCAGGACCACTCGCCCACGGTCGTTCGACAGGGCGCCGTACTTCACGGCGTTGGTCGCCAGTTCGTGCAGCGCCATCGTGAAGGCGAGCGTCAGGCGCGGCGTCAGCCACACCTCCGGTCCGTTGATCAGGAAGCGCTGTCCCGCCCCGCCCCGGAACGCCTGGAGGGTGCCCTCCACGATGACGTCGAGCGTGGCCCCGATCCAGCTCTGGCGGGTCAGGACGTCGTGGGCCGCCGAGAGCGAGTGCAGCCGCGCGTCGAGGGTCCTGTGCGCCTCCTCCAAGGAGGCGGCGTTGCGCAGGGTCTGGTGCGCGATCGACTGCATGGTCGCCATCGAGTTCTTCACCCGGTGGTTCAGCTCGTCGGCCAGGAGGGCGCGGTGCTCCTCCGCGCGCTTGCGCTCGGTCACGTCGATGGAGACGCCGGCCATGCTCAGCGGCTGCCCGACCGAGTCGTAGAAGGTCTGACCCCGGATCTGCAACCAGCGAAGCTCGCCGCCGGGCGTGCGCGCCCGGTACTCGATGTCGTAGTCGCTGTGCTCGCGGATCGAGGTCTGCACCGCCGCCTGCATGCGCGGCCGGTCCTCGGGCTCGATCGCGGCGATCAGGTCCTCGTAGCTGAACGCCTCGCCCGGCACCCGCCCGAAGTTCTCCTTGCAGGTCTCGGAGGCCACGAGCCGCATGTCGGCGAGATCGAGGGTCCACGAGCCGAAACGTCCGGCCTTCAGGATGAATCGCAGCCGCTCCTCGCTGCGGGTGAGGTCGCTGGTGCGGCGCTCGATCTCCTGCTCGAGCGCCTCCCGGTCGCGCTGCATCCGCGCGAGCTTCTCCCGCTCCAGCGTCACGTCGAACTGCGACGCGAAGAAGTAGGTGAGCTCCCCGTCGCGATCGAAGACCGGCGAGATCAGCAGCCGGTTCCAGAAGAGCTCGCCGTTCTTCTTGTGGTTCAGGAGCTCGATCTCGATCGGCACGCGGCGGGCGATCGCCGCCCTGATCTTCGCGATGTCGGCCTTGCTGGTCTCGGGCCCCTGAAGGAACCGGCAGTTCCGGCCGATGATCTCGTCGTGGCCGTACCCGGTCAACTTGGAGAAGGCGGCGTTGACGAAGACGATGGGGTTGTCCGGCTGATGGGGATCGGTGATCAGCATCGGCATCCGCGTCGCCCGAACGGCGGAGACGAAGGGGTCAGTGCTCGCGTCGGTGCGGGCGAATTCCGCTTCGAAACGCGTGCGTTCCTGCTGATCCGTCAATGCCCGGTCGCCCCTGTCACGACTCGCCGATGGCGGCCTTCGGCCCTCGTGGCGTGGCTGTACCACAGCGGGGATCGCTTGTGCGCAATCATGATGCGGGCCGAGACGCCGCAGGGGGTCGCGACGCCTCGCCCGATCGGACCCGGGAAGAGGCCCGCCGCTACACCGCGGCCCGACCGGGGCCGAACCCGGCCGGCGGGCGCGAGCCGAGATGGTCCCGCAGCGTCCGGCCCTCGTACTCGGTGCGGAACAGGCCGCGCCGCCGCAGCTCCGGCAGGACCAGCGCGATGAAGTCGTCGAGGCCGCCGGGCAGCGTCGGCGGCATGATGTTGAAGCCGTCCGCCCCGCCGGCCCGGAACCGCGCCTCCATCTCGTCCACGATCTGGGCCGGCGTGCCGACGATCTGCGAGTGGCCGCGCGCGCCGGCGATGCGCAGGTAGAGCTGGCGCAGGGTCAGGCCCTCGCGGCGGGCGAGGTCGAACATGAGCTGCTGGCGGGACTTGATGCCTTCGGTCTCGGGCAACTCCGGCACCGGCCCCTCGGGATCGTAGCCCGACAGATCGTGGCCGCCGATCATGCGACCGAGCAGCGCCAGCCCGACCACCGGGTCGATCAGGTCCTGCAGCGCCTCGAACTTCGCCCGCGCCTCGGCCTCGCTGCGCCCGACGACGGGGAACAGGCCGGGCATGATCTTCAGATCATCCGGCGCACGACCGAAGCCGGGCATGCGTCCCTTGAGATCGCCGTAGAACTCGACCGCCTCGTCCAGCGTCTGGTTCGCGGTGAAGACGATCTCGGCGGTCCGCGCCGCGAGGTCCTTGCCGGGCCCGGAAGCGCCGGCCTGCACCAGCACGGGCTGGCCCTGCGGCGTCCGCGAGATGTTGAGCGGACCGCGGACCTCGAAATGCTTGCCCCGGTGATCCAGCGGGCGGAAGCCGTCCGGCTTCGAGAACTGGCCGCTCGCGCGGTCGATGATCACGGCGCCGTCGTCCCAGGTGTTCCAGAGGCCGAGGACCACGTCCGCGAATTCCTCGGCGCGCTCGTAGCGGTCGGCGTGACGGCCGATCCGGTCGCCGCCGAAATTCGCCGCCTCCGCGTCGGTCGCGGAGGTCACGAGGTTCCAGCCGGCGCGCCCGCCGCTGAGATGGTCGAGGGAGGCGAACCGGCGCGCGACGTTGAAGGGCTCGTTGAAGCTGGTGGAGGTGGTGGCGACGAGACCGATCCGGCGCGTCACCGCCGCGAGGGCGGACAGCAGCGTCAGCGGCTCGAAATGGGTCGAGCGCGCGGTGCGCTCGCTCGACCGCAGGTCGAGGTCGCGGATCCCGCTCCCGTCCTCCAGGAAGATGAGGTCGAACTTCGCGGCCTCGGCGCGCTGCGCCCAGCCGACATAGCGCTCCAGGACGAGCCCGCCGTCGGCCTCGCTGGAGGGATGGCGCCAGCCCGCGACGTGGTGGCCGGTCGCGTAGAAGAACGCGCCGAGGCGCAGGGTACCCTGTCTCATCGAACCGACCGTCATCGTGCCTGATCCGCTCCGTGCCTTCCGCGCGGGCCGGTGTCCAGCCGAACCGTGCGCACGGGCGGACCCCGCGTCGCACACGGCTCATCCGCCGCACCGGAACTCCGGCCGGGCGGCCGGAGCCTCAGCGCGGGACTGCGGCGTCCGGCGCGTTGTCGGCGGGGAGGTCGCGCAGGTCGGACGAGGCGTAACGCCCGTGCCGGGCCGCCAGCGAGCCCCTTGCCTCCTGCATCGGCATGAAGGCCGCGAATCCGACCGGCTCGGCCACGTCGTGGTAGATCGCCTCCATGCCGCCGCGCATGTGGTAGGTCTCGTGCCAGATGCCGACGCCGCGGGTGTCGCGCAGGAAATCCCGCCACCAGATCCGGTGCGGCTCGGACTTGGACCACGCGACCATGCTGTCCATGTCCCGCCAGTACCAGCGCATGCCGACATGGAGCGGGCGCAGGCTGAAGATGATGTTGTTCTCGTAGTGCAGGAGGCCCTCTGGCCGCGCCGCGCCGACCCTGTCGATCCGCGGCCCGAAGCCGAGCAGGGTCTTCACGCCGGCCAGGGTGCGGACCTTCATCCCGAGATAGATCACGACGAGGTCCGGGTAGCCCGAGAAGTCCGGGACCGCGTGTCGCCGGTTCGCGCCCATGTTCGCGCCCTCATTCGCCGGCCGGTCCTGGCGGGCCCTTCAGCGTCGAGAATAGGCGACGACGCGGTCGGCGAGCAATATTCGTGGACCGCGTTGCTTACGACCTGCGACGTCCGGCAGTATCGGACGAACCCGGTCGACCTCCGTCACGGCCGCCGCGCGGCAGCCGCGATCCGGGCGGACGCTCCCGCGCGCGCCGCCGCGGAGATCCTCGAGGTTCGTGCCGACCGCCTCGGAGATCTCCGCTCCGTCGCCGGATCGTTCGGGATCGCGCGCGGCTCAGCGCGTGCGCTCCCCGCAATCCGGGCCATTCTGCCGGGAGCGCGGCCAGGCGCGGGTGCGGATGTACTGTTCGACCACGAGAGCCCCTCCTCCAAGAACAACCACAGCGAGAATGGCTTCGCGGAAAGTGCCAGGATCGATCATCGTCTCGACTCTCTGCAGTGAATCGCCCCTGCCGGGGCCTGAGAGCTCTTCAAGTCTGCTCCCCCTCGTCAATCCCTGACCGCTTCCCGGGTTGCGCTGCCTAGCTGACAATTGCCCTTCGACGACGTGAACATACTGTAAGACCGAGGATCGTGAGAGCGGCGCGTCGGCGCCGAGCGCGCGGCCGGACAATGGGCCCGTCCACCGCGTGCGCTGGCCGATTGGCATCGTGTCGACGGCGCAAGGCCTTCGAGATTTCGCGCGACGCGCCCGTGTCGGATGCTAGGATCCGACGATGCAGCAGCAGATCTCGGTCATCACGCTCGGCGTCTCATCGCTCGGCCGGTCGCGCGCCTTCTACGGCGACGGCTTCGGCTGGGCTCCCGTGTTCGAGAACGACGAGATCGTCTTCTACCAGATGAACGGGTTCATGCTCGGAACCTGGCAGAACCCCAACCTCGACCAGGACATGCGGCGCGCGAGCGAACCGAGCCCGAGCGCGTTCTGCCTCGCCCACAACGTCCCGAACCGCGGCGACGTCGCGCCCACCATCGCGCGGCTCGTCGCGGCGGGCGGGACGCTCCTGCGCGCGGCCGACGAACCGCCCCACGGCGGATTCCGCGGATATCTGAGCGATCCGGACGGACATGCCTGGGAGATCGCCTGGAACCCGGCCTGGCGGATCGATGAACGCGGTCGGGTGACGTTCGGACTCTGAGCGGGCGCGGAGGCCGCCGAGGAGATCGGCCGTGCCGGGAAGGCCGCGCCTCAGAGGTGGGTGAGCCGCAGGCGCCACCCGGACGAATCCGCGACGATGGCCGGGTCGAGGGCTGGATCGGGCGGCCGCGCCGCGGCCGGCGCGGCCGTCGGAAGCTCCGCCACGGCGATGTCGGCGGACGGGGCGCGGCCGGAGACGCAGCCGCAGAGGGGCAGCGCCAGGGCGAGTGCCGCGACGGCGACAGACCGGATCGGTACGGTCCACCCGCGGATCGGCGAGCCGGCCTCGACCGCGCGGGAGACCGCGGCGCTCCGTCCTCGGCGCGGAGCGCGTCCGGAAACGGGTCCCGGCGGACGGCCCGAAGCGGCGCCGCGGAGGGGCCGGGTGCCCGACGCGGCCATGGTCCGGCCCCGGCACTCGACCTCAGGCGCCCGCCGGCCCGCGGCTCACGTGGCCGCCCAGAAGGAGCGCCTTGGCGGCCGCGTCGATCCGGCCGAGCCACTTCTCCGCGGTCTCCGCGCGCAGGTCGGCGACGCGGACCTGCTCCTCGGCGGCCCGGACCCAGGCCTCGGCCTCCGCGCGGATCGTCCGGACGCGCGCCTCGGCCTCCGCGCGGATGTCCTGCACCTGGGCGTCCGCCTCGGCCTGGACGCGCTGCAGCCGGATATCGGCGCGGGCCTCGACCTCGCGGACGCGCATCTCGGACAGTTGCAGGCGGTGCCGGGTCTCCGCCAGCGCGCGCTGCGCGGCGGCCAGGGCGGCCTCGTGCGACATGCTCTGCTCCTGCAGGCGCTGCTTCTGCGCTTCGGCGCGGCCGGCCATGCCGGTGATGATGTCGAGCGTGCTCATCCAGTCCGACACCGCCTCGGACTCGCAGGGGACCGGCGCGGGGCCCGCGTCGTTGACCGCGGGGTCCGGCAGGATCGGCGGGTGCGCGACGGGCTCGATGCGCGGCGCGGACAGCGCGGCCGGCCCCTCGACCGTGTCGAAGGTCGGCTTGAGCTTCAGGATCTCGGCGGACGGTCCCTCGACGAAGCGGTCCAGGCTGTCGGCGACCTGCGAGAGGATGTGGGACCACGTGGCTGTGGGGGCCGCGACCATGATGGCTCTACCCTGGCGGGATTTTGGCAATAGCTAATACAATCTCCGGTATGGTTAATGGGTGGTTAATCGGCGGCGCGGCGGCGCGAATCCCGGACGGTTCGTGGCGGCCCGATCAGTCTCGGCAGGCCCGGACGGGAAGGCTCGACAATCTTCCGCCGGTTCGGTTCCAGTCTCCGAGGCGCTTCGAGCGGTTTCGGCAGGATATCGACCGCCGACGACCGGACTCCCGGACCGGCCGCGCTCGGGCCGGCATCATCGCGCGGCCTGCGTCGCGGGCGCGGCCTGGATGATCGGCGCGGCCGCGGCCAGGATGGACGCGGCGTCGCGGTCGAGGGGCGGATAGATGCGCGTGCCGTTGATGATCCGCTTCGTCGCCTTCGCGGCGGCGCCCGACGAGACCAGCGTGCCGCGATCCCAGCCGGCGGTGTAGACCGCCCCCCAGGCGCCCAGATCCAGCACGGTGACGTAGTCGGGCGCGGCGAAGCGCAGCCGCCGCTCCGGCCGGCCGGCGAGATCGCAGACGGCGTTGAAACCCGCGAACCGACCCATCGGCCGGGCGTGCTGGCACGACATCACCGTGCGATGACCGGCATCGTCCGCCGCAGCCGAGGCTATGTCGCCGGCCGCGTAGACGCCAGCGAGCCCCTGGACGGCCAGGAAGGCGTCGACGGGCAGGCGCCCGAGCGGGTCGAGGGGGAGGCCGAGCGTGCCGCCCAGCGGGCTCGCCCGCATGCCGGTGGCGCAGACACTCGTCCACGCCGGCAGGCGCGTCCCGTCCGCCAGCGTGACCCCGGCGCGATCGACCGCACCGACCCGCGCACCGCCGATGCAGGTCACGCCGGCATCGCGCAAGGCCTCGCGGATCCCCGGCAGGGCCGCCGCGCCCATGGCGCTCCCGACCTCGCGCGCGTGATCGATCAGGATGGTCCGCACCGGACCCGTGGCCCCGGCCCGGTCCCTGGCAGCGGCGAGCCGGGCGGGCAGCTCGCAGGCGAGTTCCAGTCCCACCAGGCCGCCGCCGATGACGACGGCGGTCCAGTGGCCGGCCTCATCCGGCCCGCCCGGGTCACCGAGACGATCGAGATGCGCCGCGAGGGCCTGGGCCCCCGCGAAGGTGTCGACATCGAAGGCGCCCGCGATTCCCGGGATCTCGGGGCGCCACAGCAGGCTTCCGGCGGCGAGGATGAGGCGGTCGTATGCCAGCGTCTCGACGACGCCCGACGACGCGGCGGACGACGCGGCGGACGACGCCGCGGACTCGACCGTGACCGTGCGCGCCGCGGGGTCGATGTCGATCGCGCGCGCCTCGCGGCGTTCCACGCCGATCGGCCCGAGAACGTCGTCGAGGGGCACGCGCAGGGCGCCGAGATCGGTCTCGTAGCAGCGGACCCGGATGACGTGGAACGGGTCCGGCGCGATCACCGTGACCGCGACGCGGTCGCCGAGACCGAACTCGGTCCGGGCGCGCGCCGCGGCGGCGGCGGCCCACAGACCGGCGAAGCCGCCGCCGATCACGACGATTCTCGAGACCATGGCAGAGTTCCCCCCGTGCCGGAGACATCGAACTCTGCACGTCGCTCGGCGATGCGGCAACGGTTACAGTCCTGGCGCGGGCGAGGATCGCTTCCGACAGTCGAGCGCCGTCGGTTCAGCCGTCGTGGCAGCCGCCATCCTGGTGCGCCTTCGGGCGCCGGAACGACCCGTCAGCCCGCAGCCGCGGTCTCACGTGAGTGCGGGCCGCGCGGCTCCAGCGTGGCCGCGGCGCGGCCCGGGAGGACAGACGCCGCTCCTCGCGCGCGCGGACGCGTAATTTCTTCTCGTCCTGGGTCGGCCGACCGAAAATTCTTGCTTCGACGCCGTGAAGTAGAGAAAGCCCTTTTGTTGACTCCGCGACCGGCCGACAGGATCTTGTATTCACAGTCACGCCGAGGGCCGCGCAGGTACGATGAAGACGCAGGGGCGGACCGGGCGTGATCCCGCAGCCGGGGGATGTGTCGGCGCGGATCGCGCGATCGGGGCGGTCCCGGGTCTCGGACGCGCCGGATGCGCCCGGCCGATCGTCTCGCCGACGGCGCCGCGTCCCTGAACCCAGCCGCCCGGACGAGACCGCTCGGGACCGCGCCGCGGCGCGGATCCCCTGCCCCGCGCCGGCCCCGCACCCCGCCCTCCGTTTCGCCACGACATCAGGCCCGACCATGCGCTCCACCCGCCGATCCCTCCTGGCCGCCGGCCTCGCCCTGGCCTGCCTCGGCGCGCTCGCGCCGCGCGAGGCCCGCGCCGACGACCCGAAGGAGATCCGCCTGGACTGGGCGACCTACAACCCGGTCGGCCTGCTCCTGAAGGAGAAGGGCTTCCTGGAGGAGGCGCTGGCGCCGCGGGGCATCAAGGTCCGCTGGGTCCAGTCGCTCGGCTCCAACAAGGCCCTCGAGTTCCTGAACGCCGGCGCCATCGATTTCGGGTCGGCGGCCGGCGCGGCGGCCCTCGTGGCGCGCATCAACGGCAACCCGATCAAGGCGATCTACGCCTACTCGCGCCCCGAATGGACGGCGCTCGTGACCCGCAAGGACAGCGGCATCACCAAGCCCGCCGACCTGAAGGGCAAGCGCGTCGCCGTCACCCGGGGCACCGATCCGCACATCTTCCTGATCCGCGCGCTCCAGGGCGCCGGCCTCACCGAGCGCGACGCCAAGCTCGTGCTGCTGCAGCACGCGGACGGGCGGACCGCCCTCGACCGCGGCGACGTCGATGCCTGGGCCGGCCTCGACCCGATGATGGCGGCGGCCGAGATCGAGAACGGCGACGTGCTGGTCTACCGCGACGCCGCGGCGAACACCTGGGGCCTGCTCGACGTCCGGGAGGACTTCGCCACCGCCCATCCCGACCTCGTCCGGACGGTGATCGCGGCCTACGAGCGGGCGCGCGCCTACGCGCTGGCCAACCCGCAGGCGCTCGCGGCGGCCCTCGTGGCGGCCACCAAGCTGCCCGAGCCGGTGATCGCCCGGCAGCTCGAGCGGACCGACCTCTCCCAGCCGGCGATCGGCCCGGCCCAGGCGCAGTCGATCAAGGCGGCCGGCACCGCCCTGCAGCAGGCCGGGATCATCCCGGCGGGCACCGACGTGTCCGCCGCCGTCGACGGGCTGCTCGACACGCGCTTCAATCCCGTCGCCGGGCAGTGAGCGGCCGCGTGCCGCTTCTGCGGCGGGGCGGTCGCGCCGGCCTGGGTCTGCTGCTGCCGCTCGTCCTGGCGATCGGCTGGGAGATCGCGGTCGCGAGCGGCGCGGCGTCGGGGCGGCTGCTCCCGCCGCCGAGCCGGATCGCCGCGACCCTCTGGGCCCTGGCCGTCTCGGGCGATCTCTGGATGCATGTCGAGGCGACCCTCGTGCGGGTCGGCCTCGGCTTCCTCTGCGGCGCGGCGGCCGGGATCCTGGCCGGCGCCCTCGTCGCCACGGTCCCGCCGCTGCGCTGGCTCCTCGACCCGAGCCTGCAGGCGCTGCGGGCCGTCCCGTCGCTCGCCTGGGTGCCGCTCTTCATCCTGTGGTTCGGCATCCTGGAGACGCCGAAGGTCCTCTTGATCGCCGTTGGGGTGTTCTTCCCGGTCTATGTCGGCGTCTCGGGTGCGATCGCCTCGGTCGACCGCAAGCTGGTCGAGGTCGGTCGGATCTTCCGCCTGTCCCGCCTCGCCCTCGCCCGCCGGATCCTGCTGCCGGCCGTGCTGCCGGCGACCCTGGTGGGCCTGCGCACGGGGCTCGGCCTCGGCTTCCTGTTCGTCGTGGCGGCGGAGCTGATGGGCGCCTCGGAGGGGCTCGGCTACCTGCTGGTGGACGGGCAGCAGTTCAGCAAGCCCGATCAGATCGTGGCGGCGATCATCGCCTTCGCCCTCGTCGGCAAGGCGGCCGACATGGCCCTGGTCACGCTGACAGCCCCCCTGACCCGGTGGCAGGATACCGTGCGGGACAGCCTGTGACCGCGTCTCCGGTGCGGACGCGCACCGCGGACCGGGAGGCCGCCCCGCGCCGCGATCCCCACGCCACGCCCGCCGAGAGACGCCCGTGCTGACCGTCGACGACCTCTCCAAGACCTACGCGGACGGCACGCAGGCGCTCGCGGGCATCGACCTGTCGGTCGAGCAGGGCGAGATCGTTGCGCTGATCGGCGGCTCGGGCTGCGGGAAGACGACCCTGCTCCGGCTGATCGCGGGGCTCGACCACGCGAGCGCGGGCGCCGTCGCGGTCGACGGCGAGACGATCCGCGCGCCCCATCCGAGCGTGGGCGTCGTCTTCCAGGAGCCGCGCCTGCTGCCCTGGCTCGACGTGGCCGGCAATGTCGGCTTCGGCCTCGCCGACCTGCCCCGGTCCGAGCGCCGCGCCCGCGTCGCCCACGCCCTGGAGCGCGTCGGGCTCGCCGAGCACGGCGGTCGCTGGCCGCGGGAGCTGTCCGGCGGGCAGCAGCAGCGCGTGGCGATCGCCCGCGCCTTCGTGGCGCGGCCGCGGGTGCTGCTCCTCGACGAGCCGTTCTCGGCCCTCGACGCCTTCACCCGCAAGGGGCTGCACGACCAGCTCCTCGGTCTCTGGGCCGAGTCCAAGCCGACGATCCTGATCGTCACGCACGATGTCGGGGAGGCCGTCACCCTGGCCGACCGGGTGGTGGTGATGCGCCCGCGGCCCGGGCGCCTCGACGAGACCGTCCCGGTCGCGCTCGCCCGGCCGCGCGAACCGGTGGCGGCGACCTACGAGGAGGCCGTGCGCCGCGTGCTCGCCGCCCTCGACCACTCCCTGCGCCCGGCGACGAGCAGCCGGCCGCCCGCGCCCGAGACCCGCGCGAGCTGGTGGTAGGGCCGCCGGCGAACCGCGGCCTCAGGACCCGACCGCGGTCAGTTCCAGATCCGCGGGGTCCGCGCGCCGGAACCGGGCGTAGCGCAGCGCCATCACCGGCAGGACCAGCAGGTTCAGCACCGTCGAGGTGATCAGGCCGCCGAGGATCACGAGGGCCATCGGGCCCTCGATCTCGCGGCCGGGCTCCCCGGCCCCGAGCGCCAGCGGCAGCAGGCCGAGGCCCGTCACCAGGGACGTCATCAGGATCGGCACCATCCGGTCCGCGGCGCCCGCCGCCGCCGTGGCGGCGTCCCAGGCGCGCCCGTCCCGGGTGACCATCTGCTCATAATGGGCGATCAGCATCACGCTGTTGCGCAGCGAGATGCCCGACAGGGTCACGAAGCCGACGATCGAGCCCAGCGATAGCACACCGCCGGTGAGCGCCACGGCCGCGACGCCGCCCACGAAGGCGAAGGGCAGGTTGACGAGGACGAGGAGCAGGTTCGCCGCCGAGCCGGTGACGATCGCCAGCAGGACCACGATGCCGAAGCCGGCCATCCCGGCATGGACCAGCAGGTCGCGGCGGGCGGCCGCCTGCGCCTCGGCGGCCCCCGAGAAGGTCACGTAGACCCCCTCCGGCAGCCGCACCTCGCGGGCGATCTTGCGCTTGGCCGCCGCCACGAAGCCCGCAACGTCGCGGTCGGCGACGTTGGCGGTCACCGCCTGCACCCGCTGTGCGCCGAGATGCTGGACCTGGTAGCGGCCGGCGCTCTCGTAGACGTCGGCGACCTGCGACAGCCGGACGTAGCGCCCGCCCGGCGTCCGCAGGGGCAGGTCGCCCACCGCGCTGAGGCGGTCCCGCACGCGGGCGTCGAGGATCACCAGCACGTTGAACACGGCGTTGCCGCGATAGGTCTGGCCGACCGTGTCGCCCTGGTAGGCGGTGCGCACGGCCTCCAGCACCTCCACGGGGTCGAGCCCCCAGTGCCGCAGGTCCACCGGGCGCAGCGCCACCGTGACCTGCGGCAGCCCGGCCGGCGAGGCCTGCTGGACGTCCCGGGCGCCCTTCACCTCCGAGAGTTCCTGCGCCACCGAGCGGGCGGCCGCCTCGATCCGGTCGAGGTCGCTGCCGACCACGTTGACCACGACCGGCGCGGTGAAGCCCGAGACCGTCTCCTCGATGCGCTCGGTGAGGAAGGTCTTGAGCGAGAAGGCGGCCCCCGGGAAGCCGGCGATCAGCTGCCGGATGGCGCCCTCGACCCGGCGCTGGGCGGCGCCGTCGAGCCCGGGCTCGAGGTCGATGTGGATCTCGCTGTAGTGCGGCCCGGCGGTGTCCTCGGCGGCCTCGGCTCGGCCGATCTGCGCCGCCACGGCGCGCACCCCGGGGATCTCCTTCAGGTCGCCGGTGATCAGCGTCCCGAGCCGCTCCGATTCCTGCAGCGCGGTGCCGGGGATGGCGACCATGTGCAGGATCATGTGCCCCTCCTTCAGGTCGGGGAGGAACACCGCGCCGAGGGTCGGCAGGACGGCGGCGCCCGCGAGGGTGACCAGCAGGGCGCCCGCCATGGCGACCCGCGGGACCCGCCCGATCCCGGCAAGCAGCCGCAGGTAGGCGGCGCGGCTCCAGCGCACCACGGGCGGATCGGGCGGCGCGGCGCCGGCGTCGCGCGCCATGCGGCCACCGAGGAGCAGGAGCGCCAGGGCCGGCGTGACCGTGAGCGCCACGAGGAGCGAGGCGACGACGGCCGCGATGTAGGCGAGCGCCAGCGGCCCGAACAGGCGGCCGGCGACGCCGGTCAGCGCCAGGACCGGCAGGAACATCAGGATCACCGCGAGGGTCGCGTAGGCGACCGAGGTCCGCACCTCCAGCATCGCGGCGAGCACCACGCGCGGCAGGCCGCGGCGTCCGCCCCGCGACTCCCGCAGCCGGCGCGCGACGTTCTCGACGCCGATCACCGCGTCGTCGACGACCTCGCCGATGGCGAGGGCGAGGCCGCCGAGGGTCATCGTGTTGAGGCTCTCGCCCCAGGCCTGGAGGGCGAGGGCGGCGGCGATCAGCGACAGCGGGATCGCCGTCGCGCTGATCAGGGCCGCCCGCCAGTCCGCGAGGAAGACGAGGAGCACGACCACCACCAGCACGCCGCCGAGCGCCAGCGCCTCGATCACGTTGCCGGTGGCCACGTCCACGAAGTTCGCCGGCCGGAACAGGTCGGCCCGCAGGCTCACGCCGTCGCGCTTCAGGACCGGGCGCAGCTCGTCGAGGGCCGCCTCCAGGCGGGCGGTCACGGCGCGGGTGTCGACGCCCACCTGCGCGCCGACCATCAGCAGCACGCCGGGCCTGCCGTCCACGAGGGCCGCGCTGATCGCCGGCTCGGGCGCGGCCGTGACGGTCGCCACGTCGGAGAGCACCACGCTCGCCCCGCCGTCGTTGTGGAGCACGATCTGCCCGAGCGCCTCCGGGGTGAGCGACTGCCCCTCGGTCCGGAGCAGGACGCGCTGGTTCGGCGTGTCGACGAAGCCCGCCCCGCGCACGCCGGTCCCCTTGCGGGCGGCCGTGAGGACGTCGTTGAGGCCGATCTGGAAGCGGATCAGGTCGTCGGGGCGGACCTGGATCTGCAGGGCGCGCACGCCGCCGCCGTAGATCGAGACCTGGGCGATGCCGGGCACCGCCTGGAGCCGCCGCCGCACGGTCCACTCCGCGACCTGGCGCAGGTCCATGGCGTCGCGGGTCTCGGAGGTGAGACCCACGAGGAGCACGGTCAGCGTCGAGGAGGTCAGCGGGGTCATGGCGGGCGCCGCCACGCCGGCCGGCATGCGGCCGGCGAGCGCCGCCAGGCGCTCGTTGACCCGCTGGCGGATGCGGTCGACGTCGCTGCCGGACCGGAACGCGGCGGTGATCACCGACAGGCCCTGGATCGAGGTGGAGCGCAGGGTCTCCAGGCCCGGCAGGCCGCCGACCGAAACCTCCACGGGCTGCGTGACCAGCACCTCGACCTGCTCCGAATCGAGGCCCGGCGCCTCGGTCTGGATGGTCACGGTCGGCGGCGCGAATTCCGGGAACACGTCGTAGCGCGCCCCCGAGAGGGCGTAGAGCCCGAAGACGAGGACGGCGCAGGCGAGCGCCAGGACCACCCTGGGCAGCCGGACGGCGAAACCGACGAGGGCCGCCTGCGGACCGCCGCGACCGGCGGCAGCGGGCGGCTCAGTCATCGTCGTCGCCCACGACGCGGATGCGGCTCTTCATCTCCTCGGACAGGAGCGCCTGCGCGCCCCGCAGCACGATCTCGCTGCCGTCCGCCAGATCCTCGACCACGAAGGCGTCGGCCGACATCGGCGCGTCCGGCCGCACCGGGTGACGCACGAAGGCGCCGTCGCCGGTCCCGCGATACACCCAGGTGCCGCCCTCGCCGTGGACGACGGCGTCCTCCGGCACGAGGACGCCCTTCACCGCGCGCGGCGCCGGCAGGAACGCCATCGTGCTGGTCCCGGGCAGGAGACCGCTGTCGCCGGAGACGAGATAGAAGAAGCTCTGCCCCTGGATCCGCGGATCGGTCCGCGTCGCCGGCGAGACCAGCCGGAGAGCGACCCGCTCGCTCTGCGGCGGCACCTCGGCGAAGGCGGCCTTGGGCGCCTCCGGCAGGGTCTCACCCGGCGGCAACGTCACCTGCATGAGGAAATCGGCCCGCTCGATCAGGCGCGTCACCGGCGGCGACCGCTCGATGATCGCCTTTCCGAGCACCGGCCCCCATTCCTGGCGCGCCGTCGCCGCGAAGGTGCGCAACTGCGATTCCGCCACCGTGACCGACGCCTGATCGGTCAGGAGCGTGCCCTCGGCGGTCTCGATCTGCGCCACCGCCACCACGCCAGCGCCGAGGGTCCGCGCCCGGCGGGCGGCGCTGGCCGAGACCTCGACCCGGGCGCGGGCCGTCTGGAGCGCCGCCACGGCGCCGGCGTAGCTGTTGGTCAGCTCGGTGATGCGGGCGAGGTCGAGGACGCTGCCGTAGGCGGTCAATTCCTGGGGGTGCAGGACGGCGGGACGCGCCTCGGCGACGAGACCGATCCGGGCGCGCTCGGCCGGCGTCAGCCGGACCAAGGTCCGGCCGTCCTCGATGGCGGTGCGCGGCGCGGGAAGCTGCGCCGCCGCCGACAGGCTGTCCCGCCGCTCGGGGATCAGCGCCGCGACGCGCGCCCGCACCTCGGCGACGATCGGGCCGGCATCGGCCCGGAGGCGCTCGCCCGTCGGCGTGACCGCGAGACCGGCCGCCGCGAGCAGGACCCCTCCGATGAGCAGCAGCGCTCGGCGACCACGCACGTCGCTCTCCTCCCCTGGACCGATTGCCGAATCTACCCGGTTTCGGTGCCGAATACACCCGAACTCGGCCAGCTCAAACTGTCACGCTCGGTTCCGGTCGTGGGTCGGGCCTCGCGGGTGCTCGGGAACGCGAAAGCCCGCCTCGACGGTGCGAGGCGGGCTTCCGGTCTGCTGGGATTATGTCGGTTCGGATCAGCAATCGTTGCCGGAGACCGGGGCGGTCTGCCGATCGGCGGCGGCCTTGTTCATGGCGCCGACCGTGCCGGGCGACGCCGGCTGGTTGCCGCCGGCCAGGTTCGCGGCGGCCGGATCGGTCGAGTTCGACTTGGAGCCGGCGTCCGTCTGCGCCTGACGGTCGGCGGTCTGGTTGGCGCCCACGTTGTTCATGGCACCGACCGTGCCGGGCGACGCGGGCTGGTTGCCGCCAGCGAGATTCTTACTCGACTTGTCGACGTCGGAGCTCTTGGGATTCGATGCCTGCTGATCGGGGCTGTTCGACTTCGTGGTTCCGGTGTTGCACGGGGCCGCGAGGGCGGGCCCGGCAGCGAGGGCCAGAAGCGCAACCGCGCCGGCCAGGTGAGAGACCTTCATCAAACGCTCCTCCAGGATTTATCGATCTCCCAAGTGCCTAATCGTCCCGTGAGTTCCGTCGCGACTGCCCAGATCTTCGATTGAGAGCGGGCCGCACACCGGATTTCGGTGCCTTCGACGCGGATAAATGTATGAATTCAGACATTGGCGCTGAAGATACCGTGCCGCTCACGTCGCGGCGGCCGATCTTCGGTGCGGCATCTTATCCCACGGGGCCCGGCCGAGCTGTTTCATCCGGCCCGGCGGGACCGCGCATCGATCCGGTCGTCCCCGAGCGCCGCGCCGCCGCTACCTCGTGTGGTCGAGTTCTTGAGCCGGGATGCCCGGATAGCGTCGACTCGCGAGGGGGCGTGTCCGCGGCAGCCTCGAGCGGTGTCAGGCCGCGGGGCGGATGGGACACCGCCTCACCCGGGACGTCTGAGATCGAGCGATGGCGTTTCCACGACACTTGACGGGCCTCGGACACGGTCCTGCCGGCGGCCTCGCTTGGTCACCGGGCGGGCCGTACGGAACGGATCACCGCTGGGCCCATTCGGGCGCACCGGGCGATGGCGGGGCCGAGGCCATGCCGCGGCTCGGCGTGGCCGCCGCCGCGTGGATCGTGCTGTTCCTCTTCGCCCCGGTGGTCGGCGAGCAGATCAAGCTGCCGGGCATCGACAAGGCGATCTGGATCGGCAGCGACCTGATCGCTTTCGCGTTCTTGGTCATGCGCCGCGACCTCGCCGCCACCCTGTTCGGCAGCCGTCTGCTGCTGCTCAGCTGGCCGCTCCTCGCGATCGCGTCCGCCCTGTGGTCCCTCACGCCCGGCCTCTCGGCCTATCACGGGCTCCAGCTGCTCGCGACGATCGTGGCCGGCATCACCCTGCGGACGACGATGGGCCTGTCCCGCCTCGTCAGGATCGTCTTCCTGGGCCTCCTGGCGGGACAGCTCCTGTCGGCCTTTCTCACGGTGGCGGCGCCCGCCCTGACGCGCGGGACGGACGGCAACTGGGCCGGGATCTACTCACACAAGAACGTCCTCGGATCCCTGTCGAGCCTCCAGATCCTCTGCGCGGCCTGCCTGTTCCTGCAGGGCTGGAACCGTCTCCTGACCGCGTTCGGATTCTGCCTGGCCCTGGCGCTCCTCGTGTCGACGCACTCGGCCACCGCCCTGGTAGCGGCCGCCGCGGGGCTGTTGCCGCTCGCCGCGATCTTCGCGTGGCGCCAGGGCAAGCACGTGACGGGCTTCTGCCTAGGCATCGCCATCGCCCTGGCGGGCGTCGGGATCCTCGTCGTCGCCGCGCGGGGCGCCGACATCTCGGCGAGCGTGCTGTCGGATCTCGGCAAGGACACCACGCTGACCGGCCGCACCATCCTCTGGCAGTTCGGCCTCGACCAGTTCTGGCGGGAGCCGCTCATCGGCATCGGCTACAAGGCCTACTGGGAGAGCCCGCTCACCACGGCCGCCTACCTGCACTTCGTCATGAAGCAGAAGCTGTGGTTCTTCCACAACAACTTCATCGACACGGCCGTGGCGTTCGGGATCGTCGGCCTGGTCCTCTTCACGGCCGCGCTGCTCGACACCGCGCGCCGGGTGATCGCCCATTTCGCGCGCTCCTCCGGCTACGTCGAGGCGTGGCCGATCCTGTTCATGAGCCAGCTCTTCGTCCTGGTCTGTTTCGAGTGCCCGCTCTTCGTCAATCACGGTCTCCACCAGCTCCTGCTGGCGGCGATCCTGCCGGTGGTGCGGTCGCCGACCGTCGACGGGAGCGACCCGGCCGCCCGCGATTGAGCTCGCAGGCCCGAGCGCCGTCCGGACCCCGGCGCAGATCCGGACGGCCGGAGCCGGAGGACGCGGTCGGGAAGGATCACGGCCGCCGAACGCGGCCGGCCCGACGGGCCCCATCAGAGGTGACTACGATGTACTGCTTCGGGATCTCCCTGCCCCGGTTCCGCGAACGGCACGCCTACCTATCCCGGCACCTTGCCGAGGTGTGGGGGCCGCGCTGCGAGATCACCGGCTATGAAGGCCCGGTCCCGGATCCGAACGCCCCGTTCCAACCCGACCTGACGGCCGGTCAGATCGGGTGCGCGCTGTCCCACATGAGCGCCTACGAGCGGATGATCGCGCTCGACCTGCCGCACGCGCTCATCGTCGAGGATGACGTCGTTCTGCCGCCGAAGATCCATCAGATCGTGGCCGGCATCGAGGCCGCCTTGCGGCCGGGCGACGTCGTCCTGCTCTTCAATTGGGCCGAGACGGTCGGGCCGTTCAGCTCGGTCGACACCGTCACCATCGGAGAATACCGGTTGTGCCTGCCCATGGACATGAGCAGCCTCGGCACGGCCGCAGCCTACGTGATCACCCGGTCGGCGGCCGAGGGGATCCTGCGGGCCAACCGCCCGGTCGCGGTGACGTCGGACAACTGGGCCTACTTCTTCGAGCGCGGCGCCCTGACATGCGGTCGCGCGCTCGTCCCGAACGCCGTCTCGCGGAAACCTTTCGAGTCGACCATCTTCACGTCCCGCTCCAGGATCGCGGCCTTCCTGAAAGGCAACCCGATCCTCAAGCCCCTCTTCGCCGCGCGCCGCCGGGTCCTGGCGGAGCGGGTCGCCGCCAAGCTGACATTCGTCGACGAGACCTCACCGCTGGCGGGACAGGCGCCGCGCTGACGCCCGTCCCACCGCGCGCAGCGGCGGGTAGAGCCCGGGGGCCGGGACGGTCGGGGTAGCCGAAAGGCGTAGGGGCGATCGCCCTCTTTGCAGCCTCTCACACCCCCGTGAAGTGCCAAGCTCTCCGGCGAGGCAGGAGCCCGGGGCGGCAGGACAGGTCCGCGGCGGGTCCTCCTCGAGACGCCCGCATGACGGCGGACCCCGTTCGGCCGCTGGCCGCCCCGTCAAAGCGGGCCCTTGAGGATGAGAGGTCGTCGCTGCGCGCAGCGGCGGTCGCACCAGCGCGGCGGAAGACAGACGATGAGCAGCACGCTCCCGATCACCGGCCCGGACAAGGCCCTCGACACCGCCCTGCGACGCCTCGTCCGACCGGTGGCGGAGCGGGCGCGCTACTACCTGATCCTGCTCGCGCAGATCGGCGCCCTGCTGGTCCTGCTGAAGGTCTCGCACGGCGTCACGGCGATCAACAACTACTACGGCGTGGTGCTGCCCGTGGCGCTGGCCCTCGCGATGACGCGGGTGCGCTTCGCCGCCGCCGATCTCGCGTCGGTCCGGCTGCTGCAGATGATCGGCGTGATCGCGGGCGGCTACGCGCTGATCCACTACCCGCTCTTCCCCGTCATTCTGCCCGGGGCGAAGGCGACCGTCGCCGTCACGGCCATCGCGGTGCTGTGGGTCGCGGCCGTGGCCGGCGGCGTGCTCTGCCTGCGCTGGCCCTCGCTCGCCCTGATCAGCGCCACCTACCTGGTCTGGAGCAAGCAGGCGGTCATCCGGGTGACCGGCCTCTGGCACGGGCACATCATCGACGTGGTGCCGCTCGCGGAGGTGAGCTTCTGCCTCGTCGCGGGCCTGCTGATCGCCCACGGGACGGCGCGTCTGCGCGACTGGCGCGGGCTCGGCGCCGCGGCGCGGTCGGACGTCGCGTCGGCCAGCGCGATGTTCTCGAAGGTGCTGATCGCGGCGGCGATCAGCATCCACCTCGGCAACTACTATTCGTCATTCCTGGCCAAGGTCACGCTCGACGACGGGCCGTTCTCGTGGCTGCTGAACAACGATCCCGGCAAGATCTTCATCGTCGGCCTCGACAACAACCACGTCCCCTACGCCGGCTGGCCCGTGCTGGTGGAGGCGATGCGCACGATCCTGAGCCATTCGAGCGCGCTGACCAACACGCTCATCCTGGTCGGCCAGGGCATCGCCCTGGTGGGGATCCTCATGCCGCGCCGCTGGCTGCTGCTGCTGCTCCTCGGCTTCGACGTGATGCACCTGTCGATCATCGTGCTCATGGGCGCCAACTTCGCCCCCTGGATCATGCTGAACCTCGCCATCGCGGCCGTCGTCGTGAGCCGGCACTACGAGCGGCCCCCGGTCTCGGTCGGGATCCTGTCGGTGCTGTTCATCCTGACCGGCAACACGTTCATGACCCAGGCCTGGCTCGGCTGGTACGACACCCTGGCCAATAACAAGATGTACTTCGAGGCGGTCGACCGGACCGGCCAGCGGCACTACGTGCCGACCAACTTCTTCACCTTCTACTCCTACCCGTTCGCCCACATGGCCTACGGCGCGCCCGACGCGGCGAACGCCTTCGCCCTCGACAACCCGAACGGCGGCACGCAGGTCTTCCGCAAGGTCACGGCCTCGACGACCTGCGACGTTCCCGTCCTGACCGCGCCGGACGGCCTGGGCCAGGAATACTCGAAGTCGGAGATCGACGGGCCGGCGCTGGACGCCTACGTCCGGGGCTACCACCGCCTCGTCAGCGCGATCCGCGACAGGACGGGCCTGTTCCCCTACGCGGTCTATCCGCACCACTTCTTCGTCCCGCTCCAGTATGCCGCCGGCTTCGACACCCTCGCCATGGCCGACATCGTCGCCTACGTGTACCGGCGCGAATCCGTCTGCTTCAGCCTGCAGGACGGCGTCCCCGTCCGCCGCGTGGTGTCCGAAGCCGAGCACAGGATCGACCTGACGCCATGACCGCCCCCTCGACCGAGGCCGCCCTGACGGTGGTCTACGACGGCGAATGCCCGTTCTGCTCCAACTACGTGCACCTCATGGCCCTGCGCCGGTCGGTCGGCACCGTCGCCCTGGTGGACGCCCGGAGCGGGGGTCCCCTGGTCGACGAGATCGCGCGGCGCGGGTACGACCTCGACGAGGGCATGGTCGTCCGGCACGGCCTGGACCTCTATTACGGCGCGGACGCCCTCGTCCTGCTGTCGCGCCTCAGCGACGACCGGGGCGCGGCGAGCCGGCTCCTGGCGCGGCTGCTGCGCAGCCCCGGACGCGCGCGGCTTCTCTACCCGGCGATGAAGCTCGGGCGGCGCGTCACGCTCCGGATGCTCGGCCGGACGCGCCTCGCGCGGCCCGGCGGCGCGCCGGCCCGCTGAGCGGGCCGCGCTCCCGCGCCTCCCGCCGGCCCGGAGCGCCCTAGGCCCGGGCGGGCGGGCGCGTCAGCAGCGTCCGCGCGCTGTGCCAGGCGAAGGCCAGGACGCCGCTCAGATTGGCGGTCACGATGGCGCGCCACGTCAGGCCGAGCTGCGCGTCGAAGCACGGGCCCCCGACCAGTTCGCGGGCGGCGTTGCGGGCGGACCAGTACAGGTGCTTGATCAGCCACGGGCTGCGGCCGATGTGCTTGGCGTAGAGCGCGCCGTTGCCGAACTGGTAGTTCCAGTGCAGCCGGTCGATCGTGCGCGGGTCCCGGCGCCCGTGGAAATGCTTGACGCTCATGTCGGGCACGTACTCGACCGCCACGCCGGCCGCCCAGCCGCGGTAGATGAAGTCCGTGTCCTCCGCCGCGCGGAACGTCGCCCCGGGGCCGAACGCCGCGTCGAATCCGCCGATCCGCTCGATGACGGCCCGGCTGCAGGTCATGTTGCAGCCGTGGACGAAGCCGCCGGGATGGGCCGGGTACGTCAGCCGGCTGGCCAGGGCCTCGGTCTTCGTGGTGAAGTCGATGTCCTGGGTCGATCCCAGTTCGACACGGCCACCGCGGATGACGCTTTCCGTGTCGCCGGCATAGTGCGCGATCAGATCTCGCAGATACTGGCCCGACACGACGCAATCGTCGTCGATGAACGCGATGATGTCTCCGGACGCGCGCGCGATCGCGGCGTTCCGAGACCCGGCGACACCTGGGCGCGCCTGCGCGAGGAGCAGAACGTCGCGTCGATCGATCGAGATTGACGCGGACCAGCGCTTCAACGCCGCGTCCGTGCCGTCTTCGGACCCGTTATCGACGACGATGATCTCGGCCTCAGCTTCGGGCGCGGCCTCGATCGCGCGGACCACCGAGTCGAGCGTCTGCAGAAGGGACGCTACACGGTTGCGAGTACATACGATGAAGCTGATCTTCATTTGGCATTATTCCATAAATACTGCCAGAATTGCGACCTTCTAAAACAAGTCACAGACAATGTATAGTAATATTATTGCACTTCCTCGATCCGTGCGCCGTAGGGGCGACTACGCCTTTTGGATGCGGAACCGAATGTCATGCAGTTGTGGCGGCGCAATATCCGGAGTCGTCGACGCACAGCGACGGCCACCTCGATCCTCTGACGGGCTATAGGAAAGTCCAGATCCGCGCCGGCATCGGATAATGATCTCGCGCATTCGATCTCACCAACCCGTCAAGCCGGGAACATCTTGCGGAGATTTACTGTTCCATCGGCGATAACGCGGAATAGAGCACGCGCGCGCCGTGACGGAATGCGACCCGTCGGGCCTCTCGACCGGACCTCTAAGTTGTTCCGCGAGGTCTTCGGCCGAAACATCGGATCATCCCGGCCGTGCCGCGCGCTGCTTGCACATTCGGAAATCTTCGTTCGGCCTCGGCATACGGTGCTGCCAGCGTGAACGGGGCTCGAAGTGCGCTCAGTTAGATGAATATATTACGTGCCGATTCGTGACGCGGGCAGATCACGGACATGTGCGCCCGATACAGTCAAATCGGATTCCCGGACTCGGGAGCGGGCGAGTTCTCGGGCCTCTCTGCAGCGCCTGATCTGCACGGCGGCCCGACCTGACCTCGGCCATCGGGCGTGGGCACGGTCCTCCGATTGGCCAGCTGCCGCGGTCCACCGGGCACTGTTAAGCCGTCCCGACCGATCGCGCCCTGGCCGCCGCCAGCGCCGCCGCCACCCTGTCGCGTCCGAAGGATCCCATGGCAGAACTCCGAGAGGGGCCGGAAGCGACGGCGCCGCCCGCGTTCTCGAAGCGCCGGAGCCTGGCCTGGATGGGATTCTGCCAGGGCGGGTTGTTCCTGGCACAGTTCGGCACCTCGCTGGCCCTCGCGCGGCTGCTGACGCCCCACGAGACCGGCATCTTCAGCCTCGCCGCCGCGATCGCGGGCCTGCTGTCCACGCTGCGCTCCTGCGGCCTGTCGAGCTACATCGTCCGGGCGGACCGGGTGGACGGGGCCCTGCTGGCGAGCGTGTTCACGGTGAACCTGATCCTGTCGGGCGCGGCGGCGCTCCTGATCCTGGCCTTCAGCGTGTTCGGCAGCGTCCTCCTCGGCGAGCCGGAGGTCCAGCGCGCCCTGGCCATCCTCGCCGTCGTGCCGCTGGTCGGCGCGCTGGAGTTCCGCCCGGCCGCCATGATCGAGCGGCACGGCAATTTCCGCGGCGTGGCCCTCGTCAACATGCTGCGCGGTCTCGTCGCCAGCGGCGCGATGCTGGCGCTGGCGCTCCTCGGCTTCAGCTACATGAGCCAGGCCTACGGGCAGGCCGCGGGCGCCGTCGCGGCGGCGCTGGCGGCGAACGGCCTCGGCCTGCGCTACGTGTCGCTGCGCATGGGCCTCGCGGGCTGGCGCGAGATCCTGACCTACGGCGGCCGGCTCTTCGCCATCGCGGGGGTTGCGGGAATCGCCGGCCGGATGGGCGACCTCGTCCTCGGGCGGATGCTCGGGCTCAGCGCCCTCGGCCTGTACTCCCGCGCGGCGAGCCTCAACACCCTGATGTGGGACCACCTGCACGTGGTGATCACGCGCATCACCTTCGTGGACCTCGCCAACCAGCAGCGGAACGGGCAGTCCCTGCGCACCTGCTACCTCCACACGCTGCGGATGATCACCGTGCTGCTCTGGCCGGCCTTCGCGGGCGCGGCCGTCCTGGCCGGGCCGATCATGCGCGTCCTGCTCGGTCCGGGCTGGGACGGCGCGGCGCTGCCCTTCTGCCTGCTGTCCCTGGCGGCGATCGTGCTGAGTTCGCTCAGCATGACCTGGGAGGTGTTCCTAATCCGGGATCAGACCGCCCTGCAGGCGCGGTTCGAGTTCCTGCGCCACGGCGCCGGCCTCGTGATGTTCAGCATCGGCTGCCTGTTCGGACTCGGCGGCGCGGGCGCGGCACGGGTCGGCGAGGCGCTCCTGGCCGTGGGCCTCTACCGGCCGCATCTCGAGCGGATGACCGACACGTTCCGGCGCGACTACGCCCCCATCTACCTCCACGCCGCCGTCCTGACCGCCATCGCCGTCGCGCCCGCCGTCCTGGTGATGTCGGCCTGGGGATGGTCGGCCGAGACGCCGCTCCCGAGCCTCGCGGCCGCGATCGCCGCCGGGATCGCCGGCTGGGCCTGCGGCCTCTGGTACCTGGACCATCCCCTCGTCGCGGAAGCGCGCCTGCTGCTCGCGCACATGCGCCCGGCCCGTCCGGCCACGAGCGTGTCGAACCTCTAGCGGCGAGCGGCGGCCGCGCGCTTGCGCTCGCGCGCTCCGCGGCGCGATATGGCCGGGCACGACGGCGAGGCGGGACGATCGCGGGATGGCGGATTTCCGCAGCTTGGAGGTGTTCTACTGGGTCGCGAAACTCTCGAGCTTTCGCCGCGCCAGTGAGAAGGTGAACACCACGCAGCCGGCGGTCTCCCAGCGCATCGCGGCCCTGGAGCACGAGTACGGGACTCTGTTCGAGCGCCGCAGCCGGGACGTCGCGCTGACGGAGCGGGGACGCCTGCTCCTCGGCTTCGCGGAGCGGTTCCTGGCGCTCCAGACCGAGATGAGCGCGGCTCTGCACGAGACCGGCCGGACGCGGGGCACCCTGCGGCTCGGCGTATCCGAGACGATCGTGCACCTGTGGTTGTCGCGCTTCATCGAGCGGATGCGCGCCACCCATCCCGGGATCGGCGTCGACATCACGGTCGACATCTCGCCGAACATGCAGGCCGCCCTGGTCGCCGACGAGATCGACCTCGCCCTCCTCGTCGGCCCGATCACCCTGCCGAGCTTCGCCAACCGGCCCCTGTTCAGCACCCCCGTCGCCTGGATCGCCGCGCCTGGCCTGCTGCCGGACGACGAGCCCCTGAGCCTCGGCGCGCTGCTGCACCACCCGCTCATCACCTACCCGCGCAACACCAGCCCCTACGTCGAGCTGCGCGACCTCGTCCTGCAGGAGAACCTCCTGCCGAGCCAGATCCACACGAGCGCCTCTCTGGCCACCATCGTGAAGATGGGCGTGGAGGGCCTCGGGATCTGCGTGATCCCCCCGGCCGTGGTCGAGGCCGAACTGCGTGCCGGCACCCTGCGCGTCCTGCCAGCCGAGCCGCAGCTCTCGGACCTGACCTTCACGGCGATGCACACCAAGCGGCCGGCCCACCACTTCGTGGCGGACGCGGCCCGCCTCGCCCAAGACGTCGCCGAGGCCTGGGCCGCCGAGACCTGGGCCGCCGGCCGATAAGTCCGGTTTATCGCGCCCCATTCGCAATCACGATTGGCGTGCCCCGCGGCGCGATGGGATCGTTGCCGCAGGAAATGAATCGCTGAAGCGATCGGGATCTCGCGGAATACGGACGGCCGACGCGGCCGCTCCGGCGCGCGACGACCAGCCAGGGAGATCAACGCGGTGAGCCAGCACGCGGGCGCCGATGGCGCGCCACCTGTCTTCGCCGACGCGGCGGACGCGCGACGCGCGATCCGCGCGGGTCGGTTCCGGGGCCACACCTCGGGTCTCGTCCCCGCCCACGCGCAGGGCAACCTGATGATCCTGCCGCGGGCCATGGCGGAGGATTTCCACCGCTTCTGCCAGCAGAACCCGAAGCCCTGCCCGATCCTCGGCGTCTCGCGGCCCGGCGACCGCGCACTGCCGACGCTGGGGACCGATCTCGACCTCGCCACCGACGTCCCCGGCTACCGCGTCTACGAGGGCGGCGCGCTCGTGGCCGAGCTGCCCGACCTGACCGGCGTGTGGCGGGACGACCTCGTCACCTTCGTCCTCGGCTGCTCCTTCTCGTTCGAGGCCGGCCTGATCGAGGCGGGCATCCCGCTCCGGCACGTCGCCCTCGGCCGCAACGTCGCGATGTACCGGACCTCCATCTCCACCCAGCCGTCGGGCCCGTTCCACGGTCCGCTCGTCGTCTCCATGCGGCCCATGAAGGCGGCGGACGCCATCAAGGCCGTGCAGGTGACGGCCCGGATGCCGGCGGTCCACGGGGCGCCGATCCATCTCGGCGACCCGGGCCTGATCGGCATCCGCGACCTCGCGCGGCCGGATTTCGGCGACCCCGTGCCGATCGAGCCGGACGAGATCCCGGTATTCTGGGCCTGCGGGGTCACCCCCCAGGCGGTGGCGATGGCGGCGCGGCTGCCGCTCTGCATCACCCACGCGCCCGGTCACATGCTGATCACCGACCTCCTCAACCGCGACCTGCCGTTCCTGTGACCATCCCGGCCGCGCGGCGGCCCGTCCGCAAAGGAGTTGCGCCATGTGGGTGAAAGACACGAGTCCGGCGGAGCGCCGGGTCCTGGGCGCGGCCTTCGCGGGCTACGGCGTCGATGCGTTCGACTACATGATCTACACGTTCCTGATCCCGACCCTGGTCGTGGTCTGGGGCCTGACCAAGGTCGAGGCCGGCAACATCGCCACCGCCGCGCTGGTGACCTCGGCGATCGGCGGCTGGGCGGCCGGGATCCTCGCCGACCGCTACGGCCGGGTCGTCGTCCTGCAGGGCACCGTCGCGTGGTTCACCCTGTTCACGGTGCTCAGCGGCTTCACCCATTCCTACGAGCAGCTGCTCGTGACCCGCGCACTGCAGGGCTTCGGCTTCGGCGGCGAGTGGTCGGTGGGCTCGGTGCTGATCGCCGAGACGATCCAGGCCCGCTACCGCGGCAAGGCGGTGGGGCTCGTCCAGTCGAGCTGGGCGGTCGGCTGGGCCTGCGCGGCGATCGCCTTCTGGGCCGTGTTCGCCCTGGCGGAGCCGGCGGTGGCGTGGCGGATCCTGTTCTGGCTCGGCGCCCTCCCCTCGGTGCTGATCTTCTGGATCCGCCGCAACATCGAGGACCCCGAGGTCTACCGGCAGACCCGCGCCGCCATGCGGGACGTCGGCGACACCGGCAGCTTCCTCGACATCTTCTCCCGGCCGCTGATCGGCCGGACCGTGCTGGCGAGCCTCCTCGCGACTGGCATGCAGGGCGGCTACTACGCCGTGACGACATGGCTCCCGACCTACCTGAAGACCGAGCGCAACCTCTCGGTCCTGAACACCAGCGGCTACCTGCTGATGCTGATCTTCGGGTCGTTCGTCGGGTACCTGACCAGCGCGTGGCTCTCCGACCGGATCGGGCGCCGCCTGGGCTTCGTCCTGTTCGGCTTCTGCGCCGGCATCCTCGTCCTGGCCTACACGCTGATCCCGATCACCGACCCGGTGATGCTGATCCTCGGCTTCCCGCTGGGCTTCTTCCTCTCCGGCGTCTTCTCCGGGATGGGCGCCTTCCTGAGCGAGCTGTTCCCGAGCCGGATCCGCGGCTCCGCGCAGGGCTTCTGCTACAATTTCGGCCGCGCCACCGGCGCGATCTGCCCGGCCGTGGTGGGCCACCTCAGCGGTTCGCTGACACTCGGCATCGCCATCGGCGTCGTGGCGGCGGGCGCCTATTGCCTCGTGATCGTCGCGGCGCTTCTCTTGCCGGAGACGGCGGGCCGCGCGCTCGATTCTCGCAGCGCGGATCCGGCCGAGCCGGAACCCGTTGCGGCCCTATGAGACCCGATCGGCACGCGGAGCGGCGGCGATGACCAGCGTGGACTTGAATTCCGACCTCGGCGAGGGCTACGGCGCCTACGCCTGCGGCGACGACGCGGCGATCCTCGGGATCGTCACCTCGGCCAACGTCGCCTGCGGCCTCCACGCCGGCGACCCCGAGATCATGGCCCGGACCTTCGCGCTGGCGAAGGAGCGCGGCGTCGCGGTCGGCGCCCATCCGGGCTTCCCGGATCTCTGGGGCTTCGGGCGGCGGCGGATGCCCTACAGCCCCGCCGAGATCGAGCGGCTCGTCGCCTACCAGATCGGCGCCGCGCAGGCGCTCGCCGCCTATGCCGGCCACCGCATCACCTACGTGAAGGCGCACGGGGCGCTGGCCAACGTCGCCGCCGAGGAGCGGCCGGTGGCCGACGCCATCGCACGCGCGGTCCGCGCGGTGGACCGGGAGCTCGCGCTGCTCGCCATCGCGCTGACCGCCCAGGTGCCGGCGGGCGAGGCCTGCGGCCTCGAGGTTCACCAGGAGATCTTCGCCGATCGCGGCTACACGCCGACCGGCCTCTTGATCCCCCGCAGCCAGCCCGGCGCGATGATCACCGATGCCGGCGAGGCGGCCGACCGCGTCCTGCGCATGGTCGAGGCGGGCGCGATCCTCACGGCCGACGGCCAAGCGCTGCCGACGCCGATCCGCTCGATCTGCGTCCACGGCGATTCGGACCACGCCGTCGCCACGGCGCGGGCGGTGCGGACCCGGCTGGAGGGCGCGGGCGTCACGCTGGCGCCGTTCCGGCCGTGAGCGCGGCGCTGGACGAGCCCCGGCTCCTCGACGCCGGCGAGGCGGCCCTCGTGGTCGAGTTCGGCAGCACCGTCGACCCGGCGATCAGCGACCGGGTCCTGGCCCTCGACGACGCCCTCGGGGCGGATCCGCCCGAGGGGCTGCGCGAGCGCGTGCCGACCTACCGCTCCCTGATGCTGCACTACGACCCGCTGGTGCTCGACCGCGGGACGCTCGCCGAACGGGTCCGGGCGCTGGTGGCCGGCGCGACCGCGCGGGCGGCCCGCCCGACCCTGTGGACCCTGCCCTGCTGCTACGACGCGCCCCACGGGGAGGACGTCGCGCAGGTCGCCGAGCGGAGCGGCCTGAGCCCGGAGACTGTGGTGTCGACCCACGCCGCCACGACCTTCCGGGTCTACATGTACGGCTTCGCGCCGGGCTTCGCGTATCTCGGCGGCCTGCCGCAGCCCTTGGCGGTGCCCCGGCGGGCGAGCCCGCGGCCGCCGCACCCGCGCAACGCGATCATGATCGGCGGCGGCCTCGCCGCGGTGGCGACCGTGCCGATGCCGACCGGCTGGTACGTGATCGGCGCGACGCCGTCCCGCCTCTACGCGCCGGAGCGCGACCCGAGCTTCTTCGTCGGCGCCGGCGACCTGATCCGCTTCGAGCCCGTGGATGCCGCGACCTTCGACGCCCTCACGGCGCGCGAGGCGGCGGGCGAGCCGGTGGCCCGCCGCGGGGAGGCGCGCTGATGCCCGCCCTCGTCATCGACTCCGCCGGGCCCGGCATCACCCTGCAGGACGGGGGCCGGCACGGCTACCTGCGCTACGGCATCACGGCCGCGGGCCCGATGGACCCGCTGATGCACGCCGCGGCCAACCGGGCGGCGTCGAACGCCCTCGACGCCACCGCCATCGAGATCTCCACGGGCGGCATCACCGTCTCGGCGCAGGACGGCGCCGTCGGGCTCGCCCTGCTGGCGCCGGGCTTCCGCGTCGCGCTGGACGGCGTGCCCCTGCCCGACACGGTCGCGCTCGCCCTGGAGCCCGGCCAGACCCTCGTCGTGCGGGCCGGCGATGCCGGCGCCTGGGGCTACCTCGCGGTCGCCGGGCGGCTCGACGTGGCGCCGGTCCTCGGCTCGGCGGCGACCCATACCCGCTCGGGGCTCGGCGGCCTCGACGGGCGCGGCCTCGCCGCGGGCGACCGCCTCCCCGTCGCCGAGGGCCGGACGTCGGACGGAGCGCCGCAGCGGCTCGTCGCGCCCTGGCTCGCCCGGGACGGCCGGGAGATCCGGGTCGTGCTGGGCCCGCAGGACGACTACTTCGCGCCCGACCAGGTCGAGGCCTTCCTGGCCGGTCCCTGGACGGTCTCGCCGCGGGGCGACCGGATGGCCTGCTTCGTCGACGGCACGCCGCTGAGGCACGCCAAGGGGCACGACATCGTCTCGGACGGCGTCGCCATGGGGGCGATCCAGGTGCCCGGCAACGGCCTGCCGATCATCCTGATGGCCGACCGGCAATCCACCGGCGGCTACCCGAAGATCGCCACGGTCATCGGGCCGGATCTCGGGCGGCTGGCGCAGGTCCGGGGCGGGGCGAGCCTGTCGTTCCGGCGCGTCTCGGTGGCGGAAGCGGTCGCGGCGCGGCGGGCCGAGCGCGATCTCCTGCGCGAGGCGGTCCCGCGCGAGCCGGTCATCCGCACGGATTTCGCGTCGGACTTCCTGCTCGGCCTCAACCTCGTCGGCGGCGTCACGGACGGCCGCGCCTGAGCGCGGAGCGGCTGCGCAGGGGCGAGCGAGCGTCTAGAGTGCGGGACCGGTCGAGTCCCCGGCCCGAACCCCGACACAGGAAAGCCCGCACGCATGGCGCACGCCGTTACCGCCCCGGGAACCCCGCCCGCCCGCAGCAACGAGCCCCTGAACGCCGACAGCGTGCGCCGCGCCCGGATCGACCTCGCCGCCTGCCTGCGCTGGGCCGCGCGCAACGGCCTGGAAGAAGGGATCTGCAACCACTTCTCGGCGGTGCTGCCGGAGCGGCCCGACCTGTTCCTGGTCAATCCCTACGGCCTCGCCTTCGCGGAGGTCACCGCGTCGAGCCTGCTGCTCTGCGACTTCCACGGCAACGTCCTCGAGGGCGACGGCCAGCCCGAGGCCACCGCCTTCCACATCCACGCCGAGCTGCACCGGCTGAAGCCCCGCGCCCGGGCCGCGTTCCACACCCACATGCCCTATTCCACGGCCCTGGCCATGCTGGAGGGCGAGCCCCTGATGTGGGCGGGCCAGACGGCGCTGCGCTTCTACGGCCGGATCGCCGTGGACGAGGATTACAACGGTCTCGCGCTCGATTCGTCCGAGGGCCGGCGGATCGCCGAGAGCGCCGGCGAGGCGGACGTCGTGTTCCTGAAGAACCACGGCGTGATGGTGCTGGGCGAGACGATCGCGGAGGCCTGGGACGACCTCTACTACCTGGAGCGCGCCGCGCAGGCGCAGGTCCTGGCCATGAGCACGGGGCGCGCGCTCAAGCCCGTGCCCGAGGCGATCGTGCAGCGCGTGGCGGCCCAGGAGGCGGCCGGGCGCGCCGAGAGCGCCCGCCTCCACCTGGAGAGCGTCAAGCGGGTTCTGGCCCGGGACGAGCCCGCCTTCCTGGCGTGAGCGCCCGTCAGGGCGCGGCCCGGACCCGGTCCAGCAGCGCGGCGTCGGCGTAACCGTCCGGCGGCAGGCCGACCGACCCCTGGAAGGCGCGCAGCGCCGCCCGCGTCTTCGGGCCGATCTTGCCGTCGACCCCGCCGGTGGCGAAGCCGCGCTCCGTCAGCCGGGTCTGCAGGTCGCGCCGCTCGTCGCCGGTGAGGGGCCGGTCGCCCCGCGGCCAGTCGTGCACCAGGCCCGGGTCGCCGCGCAGGCGGTCCGACAGGAGCGCGACGGTCAGCGCGTAGGACAGGGCCGTGTTGTAGCGGAGGATCACCGCGAAGTTCGGCTGCAGCAGGAAGGCGGGGCCGCGGATCCCGGCGGGCAGGATCAGGGTCGCCTCGGCCGTGTCCGGCAGGGCGCGGTCGCGGGCGGGTCTCACGCCGAGCGCCCGCCACGCCGCGACGGTGCGGACCGTCGTCTCGTCGGCGAGCGCCGCGTCGAAGGTCTCGGGCAGCACCGCCTCGGCGCCCCAGCCCGCGCCGGGCTTCCAGCCGTGGCTGCGCAGGTAGTTCGCCGTCGACGCGAGGGCGTCCGGCACCGAGGTCCAGATGTCGCGCCGGCCGTCGCCGTCGAAATCGACCGCCTCGCGCTGGTAGACGCTGGGCATGAACTGCGTGTGCCCCATGGCGCCGGCCCAGGACCCGGTCAGCCCCGCTTGCATCCGGTCGAGGGGCGCCTGGTTCCAGGCCAGGATCTGGAGCGCCGCCGCCAGCTCGTCGCGCCAGTACGTCGCCCGGGCGGGATCGCTGCAGCCGAGCGTCGCGAGCGAGCGGACGACCGGCTTCACCACCGCCGGGTTGTCGAGCACGGCGCCGTAGCTCGATTCGACGCCCCAGAACGCCACTAGGATGTGGCGGTCGACCCCGTACCTGGCCTCGATGGCGGCGAGCGTGTCGGCGTGCTCGGCGAGCTTGCGCATACCGGCCTCGACGCGGGCCGGCGTGACGCTGGCCTCGATGTAGTCCCAGATCGGACGGACGAACTCGCCCTGGCTCTGGGTCGCGGCGATCACGTCCGGGTCGGGGGTGAGCGCGGCGAGCTGCGCCTCGGCGAGGCCCTGCGGCACGGCGCGGGCCGTGACCCAGGCGATCAGGTCGGCCCGGCAGGCCTCGAAGGCCTGCGGCGCGGCCGGCGGCGACGGGTCCGGCCCCGCGGCGAGCGCCGGCATGGCCGTGCCGATGACGAGCGCGGCGCCGGTCGCCAGGACCGCGCGCGCGGCGCCGCTCCGGGTCGCGGGCCGCTTCGGCGCGGCGCGATCGTCCATGGGCATCTCCGGTGATCCTGACGGGCGCGGCGTAGCATACCGCGCCGGCAGCGACACCTTCGAGACGCGGTCCGTCGCGGCCCCGGGGCTCGCCGCGGCCCGGCGGCGCCCCAAGTCGCGTCACATCAGCCCGGCGGCCCGGAGACCGACCCGTGATGCATCCCGCTTCCCTGACGGCGATCGGCGCGGCCGTCCTGGCCGCCGGACCGGCCAGCGCCCTGGAGGTCACCCGCAGCCGCGACATCCCGGCTCCGCCCGCCGCGGTCTGGGCGCTGGTCGGCGATTTCTGCGCGATCCAGAACTGGCACCCGCAGGTCCAGCGCTGCATCCTGTCGGGCGAGGACGAGGATGACGGCATCCGCGCGCAGATCCGCGGCCTCGTGGTGAAGGGCGGCAAGGGCACGATCGCCGAGGTCGAGACCGCGCGCGACGAGACCGGCATGAGCTACAGCTACAGCTTCATCCAGGGGCCCCTGCCGGTGCGCGCCTACAACGCGACGCTGGCAGTCCGTCGCGACGGCGCGGGCTCCACGGTGATCTGGAGCGCGACCTTCGACGCCGAGGGCATGAGCGATGCCGACGCCGTCGCCGACATCACGGGCGTGTTCGACGCCGGGCTTGCCGGGATCGCCCGCGAGGCGGCCAGATAGCTCCCCGCCGAATCGGCCCGCCGCGCGAAAAATCGCCCGCCGGGCGTCGCGAGGCCTCGCCGCGGGGCCGTCGCGGACCGATGTGAGCGCCGTCGGCGCGACCGAGCGCCCGGCTCGATTCCCAGAGGCAGCCTCAGGAGGCCGAGACCCGCATGCGCCGTCACCGCCACGCCAAGATCGTCGCCACCGTCGGTCCCGCCAGCTCCGCCCCAGACCAGCTCCGCGCCCTGTTCCTCGCCGGCGTCGACACGTTCCGGCTCAATTTCAGCCACGGCCTCCAGGCGGATCACGCCAAGGTCCACGCGGCCATCCGCGCCCTCGAGAAGGAGGTCGGCCGGCCGATCGGCATCCTGCAGGATCTCCAGGGCCCGAAGATCCGGATCGGCACGCTCCAGGGCGGACGGCTCGATCTCCAGGCCGGCGAGACGGTGCGCTTCGTCCTCGAGGGCGCCGACGGCGACAAGCAGGCGATGCCGCTGCACCACCCGGAGATCTTCGACGCCGTCGTGCCGGGCCAGGAACTCCTCATCGACGACGGCCGGGTGCGGGTGCGGGTCACCGGACCCGAGCGGACCTCCATCACCGCCGAGGTCGTCACCGGCGGTCCGATCTCGAACCGCAAGGGCGTGAATCTGCCGGGCACGCTGCTGGACCTGTCGCCGCTGACCGAGAAGGACCGGGCGGATCTCGCCTTCGGGCTCGATCTCGGCGTCGACTGGGTCGCCCTGTCGTTCGTCCAGAAGCCGTCCGACGTCATCGAGGCGCGGGGGATCATCGGCGATCGCGCCGGCATCATGTCGAAGATCGAGAAGCCGCAGGCGCTGGAGCGGATCGACGACATCATCCGGCTCTCCGACGCCGTGATGGTCGCCCGCGGCGATCTCGGCGTCGAGATCCCGCACGAGGACGTGCCGGGGCGGCAGAAGGAGCTGATCCGGGCCTGCCGGCTCGCCGTGAAGCCCGTGGTGGTGGCGACCCAGATGCTCGACTCGATGGTCAATGCCCCGGCGCCCACCCGGGCGGAGGCGTCGGACGTCGCCACCGCCATCTACGACGGCGCCGACGCCGTGATGCTCTCGGCGGAATCCGCGACCGGCCGCTACCCGGTCGAGGCGGTGGCGATGATGGACCGGATCATCCGGAGCGTGGAGGGCCACAAGCTCTACCACTCGATCGTCGCGGCCTCGGAGCCGGGTGAGGAGGAGACGCCGCCCCACGCGGTGGCCACCGCCACGGCCGACCTCGCCGAGGCGGTGCGCGCCGCGGCCATCGTCGCCTACACGGCGAGCGGGACGACGGCCGCCCGGGTCGCGCGCAAGCGGCCCGCGGCCTCGATCCTGGCCCTGACCCCCAACGTCGCGACCTCGCGGCGGCTGAGCCTGCTCTGGGGGGCGCACAGCGTCCTGACGGAGGACGTCGACAGCTACGAGGAGATGACCTCGAAGGCCTGCCACCACGCCCAGGACGAGGGCTTCGCGCGGCCGAACGACGTCATCGTGGTCACCGCCGGCATCCCGTTCCACACGGCGGGCAACACCAACAACATCCGCCTGATGCAGGTCTGAGGCGCCCGATCGGGCGCCGGGCTGGAACACGGCCCGCGCCTGACCCGTTGTTGGGGAAGCTGCGCCATTTGGGCGCGATACCGGAGGGCCGACCCATGAACCTGATCGGACGCATCGTCACCAAGATCCTCGGCAACGAGAACCGCCCCGTCGACCGGGACGACCGGAACGCCAGCACGGCGACGCCGCTCGGCCGCCTCGTGACGAAGATCCTGGGCAAGTAGGCGCGTCGTCCGCCCGCGCCATTCGCCGCGCGCCCGAGCCGGGCGCGCGGCGGACCGTTAGGCGGTCAGTTCGCGACGGCGCTGGCGGTCGCCTTGAGCACCGGCGCCGCCGGGATCGAGTGCTGCCAGAAGGTGCCGGTCCGGCCCTTCTCGTAACCGGCCTCGTACAGGGCCCGCATGTAGGCGGTGTCGAAGCCCTTCGCGGCGGACGCCTTGGGGCCGTTCTCGTCGATGTAGGTGAGATTGAAGCCGATGCCGTTGGTGCGGGCCAGCGCGTAGGTCGCCGTCAGCGTCGCGCGGGAGCGGGCGCGGCTCGCGGTGGTGAAGGAGCGCTCGACGATCGAGAGCGTGTTGTCCTTCGTGACCTCGAATTCCGGCTCCAGGCGGCCGTTGATCACCACGTAGATCTCGGCCTTGCCGCCGGTGCGGATCCGCCCGTCGCGCAGCAGCAGGGTTTGCGGCAGGGTGAAGACGGGGGTTACCACCGAGCCGTCGACATGCATCTCCTGGAAGCGCGCGTCGCCGGCCGAGACGTCGATGAACTGGGGCGGGAACACCGCCGGGATGCTGGCCGAGGCCGCCAGCACGTCGCGGAACAGCTGGCGGGCGTTGGGCACCCCGCTCGCCGCGATGGCGCCCATGTTCCAGATCACCGCGCGCTGGGAATCGAGGTTCGTCGTGACGACCAGCAGGCGCCGGCCCTTCGCGTGCTCCTCGGCCACGGCCTTGAGGAGGTCGTCCGTGACGTAGCGGTCGATGAGGTTGCGCAGGCGCCCGTCGCCGAACAGGCCCGAGCCGAACAGCACGTTGGCCAGGTTCGGCGAGGCCACCAGCTCGCTGGCGACGCCGCTCGTGTAGAACTCGGTCAGGTAGGGGTCGTAGGCCGGGCCCAGGAAGGCGAAGGGCGCGATCAGCGCGCCCGTCGAGACGCCGGAGACCAGGGTGAATTCGGGCCGCTTGCCGGACGCCGTCCAGCCGTTGAGCACGCCCGCCCCGTAGGCGCCGTCGCCGCCGCCGCCCGACAGGGCCAGGTAGGTGAAGCCCTTGAGGCGCCGCTCCGGATTAGCGGCGAGCGCCGCGATCGTGTCCACCGACGCGTCCGCGAAGACGCGCGCGCCGGGGATGCCCGGCACGGTGGCGAAGGCCGCCTGCTCGGCACTGTAGGGGGTCCGCGGAACGCTGCCGCAGGCCGCGACCTGACCCGCCAGCCCGAACGCCATCGCCATGCGCAGGCTGACCTGACGAACACCCATCGTCACTTCCTCGAACCGCGAAACGCGCCCACTCTGCCACACGGAACGAGCTTGGCCGTATCGCCTGTTCCGTCTTAGCCGGCTTCGGAGGAACGATAAGGCCGCGCTGTTGCGGTGGGGTCACGATCCCACGCGATCGGGGCGCAAGCGTGGCCGCTGCGGCCGGCGGCCCGGACGGTGCGGCGCCGTACCGGTCACCGGCGGGACTGCGCCGGGGCCGCGCAGGATCGCGCCGGACACGGCCGACCCGGGCCGGCCTGGGTCATTGCCGGTGGACAGGCGTCGCGGCGGCCCGTGCCCGGCGACCGCCCGCCCTTGCAACGTTCGCGAGCGCCGCGCTAGGGTTCCCCCGTGGCCTGGCGAGACAGGGTGTCGCACGCGATGCGGCAGCCGGTGCGCGGGGGCGCGGTCTGCGCGGCGACACGGTCGGCCGGGATAACGGCTTCTGTCTGCCTGGAAGACGCGGACTGGCCTTCGGGAACGCGGCCGAGCCGCAGGGGGCGGAGGGGATGATGGAAGCGGGTCTCGGCTGGACGGACGATCGCGTGGCGCTGCTGCGCCGCCTGTGGGAAGACGGGCAGAGCGCCAGCAAGATCGCGGCGCAACTCGGCGGCGTCACCCGCAACGCGGTGATCGGCAAGGTCCACCGCCTGGGTCTGGCCGGTCGCGCCCGCGGCGGCGAGGAAGCCGCCACCGCCGTCCCGCCGTCGAAGACGGTCGAGATCGAGACCGCCATCGCGGTGGTCGAGACGCAGGCGCCCGAGCCGGTCGCGATCCTGGCCCACCGTCCGGCCCCGGACTTCCCGGCGCCCGCGCCGGCCGCGGCGCCCGCGCCCGTGGCCCTCGCGGTGTCGGAGCGCGTCACCATCATGGACCTCCGGGAATCCATGTGCCGCTGGCCCCTCGGCGACCCGACGACGCCGGAATTCCGCTTCTGCGGCGCCCGCTCCATCACCGGCCTGCCGTACTGCACCCACCACGCCGAGATCGCCTACCAGCCCGCCGCCGAGCGGAAGCGCGATCGCCGGGTCGCCTCGTTCCGCTGAGCCCCCGCGCCGTCAGCGCAGCGTGACGCCGGCTTCGCGCAGGACGCGGGCGGTGCCTGGATTGACCTGGTCCGCCGGGACGAGGCCGACGAGGTTCCTTGGCTGCGCTTCGGTGAGATCCGTCCGCGCCAGCGCCCGGACGATCCGGTAGGCCGTCTCCTCGTCGAGGCCGGGCCGCGCGATCACGAAGCTCCAGGACCCCACCGTCGCGATCGGCTCCGCCTGCCCGGCGAAGCTGCCGGCCGGAACCGTGAGGCGCCGCGTCGCCGCGCCGGGCTGCGCGAGGCGCGCGATGGCTGCCTCGGACGGTCCGAAGAAGCGGGCCCCGCCCGGATCCGCGGCCAGCGCGTGGAAGCCCGGCCAATCGAGGCCTCCGCCCCAGAGCGCGTCGGCGCGGCCCTCGCGCACCAGGGCCGGGCCGTCGCCGGCCCGGTCGAGGAGGATCGGGCTGATGTCGCGCTCGGGATCGAGGCCCGAGGCGCCGAGGACGCTGCGGCCCATGACGGTCAGCCCGGACTTGTGCGTGCCGAGCACGACCCTGCGCCCGCGCAGGTCCGCCACCGAGCGGATCGCGCTGGTCGCCGGCACCACGAACAGGCCCGGCGTCGGGTACATCGGCGCCAGGACGGTCAGGCCGCCGCCCTCGGCGAGGGCCGGGTAGGCGTACTCGCCCTGCACGAGGCCGAGATCGACGCGGCCGGCGCGGAGGAGGCCGACATTCTCGGACGACCCGCCGGTGGCGCGCCGCTCGACGGTCAGGGCCGGGTCCGCGGCCGCGACCGCGCCGGCGAAGGCCTCCCCGAAGGCCGGGAAGCCGCCCCCCGGCGTCGCGGTGGCGAGCACGACGCGGAGCGCCTCGGCGGCCCGCGCCGGCCGCGCCAGGATCAGCCCGAGGCCCGCCAGAAGAGCGGCCCGACGAGTCGGCCGAAGGGGGAGGCCCCGTCCGCCCGTCGGGCAGGATGGTCGGGCAGCGCCGGCCGCGGCCGGACGGGCTGGAGAATAGAATTCCATCAGGAACGGGCCGCTCAATAAAGGTCTTCCACCCCGCCGCGAAAGTTCGCCCAATTCCGGAAAGAACTTTCGGCAACGGCACTTAGCCCGATTGCTCCGGCCGCGGCAACGCGATATCGCAGCCTCCCGTCCGGGCCGGTCAAGCCTCCCCACGCGAGGGCGATCCCTTGGCGGGGCCTATCCCGGATACGACATCTGTCCGATCCGTCACCACGAGCAGGAGTTCCGCGATGGCCGATACCCTCAACGCACCGGCGAAGGTCGGCCACGGCCGTGTCTACGGCTCGATCACCGAGACGATCGGCAACACCCCTCTGGTGCGCCTTAACCGGCTGCCCAAGGAGCACGGCGTCGACGCCGAGATCCTGCTGAAGCTCGAGTTCTTCAACCCAATCGCGAGCGTGAAGGACCGCATCGGCGTCAACATGATCGACGCCCTGGAGGCCTCCGGGAAGCTCCAGCCCGGCGGCACGCTGGTCGAGCCGACCTCGGGCAACACCGGCATCGCCCTCGCCTTCACGGCGGCGGCCCGCGGCTACCGGCTCATCCTGGTGATGCCCGAGACGATGTCGCTGGAGCGGCGCAAGATGCTCGCCTTCCTGGGTGCGGAGCTGGCGCTCACGCCGGGCGCGCAGGGCATGAAGGGCGCGATCGCCAAGGCCGAGGAGCTCCTGAAGGAGATCCCGGGCTCGGTCATGCCGCAGCAATTCTCCAACCCGGCCAACCCGGAGATCCACCGGAAGACCACCGCCGAGGAGATCTGGAGCGACACGGGCGGCCAGCTCGACGCGTTCGTGGCCGGCGTCGGCACCGGCGGCACCGTGACGGGCGTCGGCGAGGTGCTGAAGCCGCGCCTGCCGAACCTGAAGGTCTTCGCGGTGGAGCCGGAGGACAGCCCGGTGATCTCCGGCGGCCAGCCCGGCCCGCACAAGATCCAGGGCATCGGCGCCGGGTTCATCCCCGACAACCTGCACACCAACATCCTCGACGGCGTCCTGAAGGTCACCAACCAGGCGGCGTTCGAGACTTCCCGGGCGCTCGCCCGGCTGGAGGGCATCCCCGGCGGCATCTCCACCGGCGGCAACGTCGCGGCGGCGCTGGAGCTGGCCAAGCGCCCCGAGTTCCAGGGCAAGCGGATCGTGACGGTCGCCTGCTCGTTCGCCGAGCGCTACATCTCCTCGGCGCTGTTCGACGGGATCGGCTGAACCGGCCATCGGAGCGGCCTTCGGGCCGCTCCCCTACGGAGCGCCGATCGAATCGCACCGGCGCGGATCGCGGCGATGTGGATCCGCGCACGCTTCCGGTCCGCCGGGGACGGACACGATCGTCGCGACCCACGAAATTTTTCATTAGATCACAGTCATAAAATCATTTTTCTTTGATCATTATCTGTCTCTCTCAAAACTTATTCGCAGCACAATACTGAGTTTTGGGCGCAATTTGCGGATCAACACTTCGATCTGCCGTGCCTGGACTCCAGAAAAACTCTCCGCTAACGCCGGCCGGCGAACGGACAGTGACGATCTCATGCGCGGCCTCCTGCTTCTCGTGTTCGGCCTCTGGGCTCAGGCGGCGATGGCCCAGGGCTTCGCGGTCCACGACCTGACCGGCCTGGCCGAAGCCGCCCGAACGGCGCTCGGACCGGCGGCCACGGCGCGGGCGGAGGCCGGGCAGCTCGGCCTGCACTGCGCCGCCTGCGCGGGCGCCCCGACGATCGCGTTGCGGCTCGGGCGCCTGACGGACGGGACCGAGGCCCGGGTCCGCTCGGGCAGGACGACCCTCGCGGCGCTCGAGGCGCTCTGCGTGCGGCGCAATCCGGATTGCCGGCTCTCGGCACTGCCCGCCGGCCCGGCGATCGGCTGGTTGAGCGTGTACGCGCTGGACGGCGGCGCCGGGGCGACCGCGGTGATCCTCCGGGACGGCGATCTGCTGACGATCGAGGCGCGGGCATCGGATCGCGGGGCCGCGGAGGATGCGGCGCGGCGCCTCATGCAGGCCGTCCTGCCCCGGATCGTCGGGCCGGAGACCTGAACCGACCGCCTCCGGTCGCCCAGTTCGCGCAACCCTCCCCGGCCGCCTCCGTTGTCCCCCGAAGAGGCAGAGAGGCGAGCCATGACAGACCAGACCGGACGACCCGCGCGGGAGGGTGCCGAGGCCGCGGTGGCCAACGAGACCGAGACGCCGCGCGAGAAGCTCGGCCATATGGAGGACAAGGCGCGGTCCGACACGGATCTCGGCGAGGCGATCGACCGCGCCACCGCCGCCGTCGGCCAGGACGACGGGAAGCGCTGATGGTCAGGCCGACGAGCGAATCCGGGACCGTCACCCGCAAGCCCGACGACAAGGTCGGTTCGCGCGGGAGCCCGCCCGCCGGGGGCGGCCATCAGACGGCCGATCAGGCGGCGATCACCGACATGGGCTCCGGCGAGGCGCCGCGGACCGAACCGAAGGAGGGATGGGGCGCGGCCGGAGAGCCCGGGCGCGCGCCGCCGGCGGTCGGCGGCTCCTCGGGCGGCCACTCGGACCAGAAGGCCTCGCGGGGTCCGGCCGCCGACACGAAGGTCGCGGGCGGGCACTACCGGGCGGAGCGGGAGAATCGGGAATGACCGAGCGTCGCGAGACCGGCGCGCAGCCGGACAAGCCGAAGAACGTCGCCCCCGACGCGGTCAAGGACCCGAACGAGAAGACGGAGGGCAAGCCCGGCCAGGGGACGCCCGCCGGCGGAACGCAGAACGACGAGACCGATCCCGGGGGCAGCTGACGCGACCGGGATGCCGCCGCGGCGGCATCCCCCGCGCGGCGGCGCGCGGCTCAGGAGAGACGGAAGGGGATCGGCCCGGAAGCCAGCGGGACGTCGCCGGGACGGCAGCCGGTCTCGACGCAGGCGTAGCGGATCGCGTCCTGGCGGCTGCGGAAGATGCCTCCGGCACGCCCACCGGTCTCGACGGCGACCCAGTGACCCTCGCCGTCCTGGCCGACGAGGTATGAGGGCGGCGCGGCGGCGGCCTGCGCGAGCGACGGAAGCGGGTTCAGCGCGACGGGCATCGGTGTCACGGGGTTCACGCGGGCCTCTCGAGTCCGCCCCATCGAAGTATTGCCCCCGGCATAAGGGTTCGATGGGTCCGAGAGCGGCCAGGAATAAGGGCCACATCAGCAACCGGGCCTGAGCGCCCGGTTGCCGGTCGTTCACGATCGGTGACGGTCGCGCGCCTCAGGCGGCGTTCTCCTTCGACCGCTCGGCCCGCTTGCGGTCGTTCGGGTCGAGGATCGCCTTGCGCAGGCGGATCGACTTCGGCGTCACCTCGACGAGCTCGTCGTCCTGGATCCAGGCCAGCGAGCGCTCCAGGGTCATCCGGATCGGCGGAGTGAGGCGCACGGCCTCGTCCTTCGAGGTGGTGCGGATGTTGGTGAGCTTCTTGCCCTTGAGCACGTTCACCTCGAGGTCGTTCTCGCGGTTGTGCTCGCCGACGATCATGCCCTGGTACACCTTCCAGCCCGGCTCGATCATCATCGGGCCGCGGTCCTCCAGGTTCCACATGGCGTAGGCCACGGCCTCACCCTGGTCGTTGGAGATCAGCACGCCGTTGCGCCGGCCCGGCATCTCGCCCTTGTAGGGCTCGTACGCCTTGAACAGCCGGTTCATGATCGCGGTACCGCGGGTGTCGGTCAGCAGCTCGCCCTGGTAGCCGATCAGGCCGCGGGTCGGGGCGTGGAAGACGAGGCGCAGGCGGTTGCCGCCGGACGGCCGCATCTCCAGCATCTCGGCCTTCCGCTCGGACATCTTCTGGACGACGACGCCGGAATGTTCCTCGTCGACGTCGATCACGACCTCCTCGATCGGCTCCAGCAGGCCGCCGGCCTCGTCGCGCTCGTACACGACCCGCGGCCGCGACACGGCGATCTCGAAGCCCTCGCGGCGCATGGTCTCGATCAGGATCGAGAGCTGCAGCTCGCCGCGGCCCGAGACGTAGAAGCTGTCCTTGTCGGCCGCCTCCTCGATCTTGAGCGTGACGTTGCCCTCGGCCTCCTTGAACAGGCGGTCGCGGATCATGCGGCTCGTGACCTTGTCGCCCTCGGTGCCGGCGAGCGGGCTGTCGTTGACGATGAACGACATCGTCACGGTCGGCGGGTCGATCGGCTGCGCCTGGATCGGGGTCTCGACCTGCGGGTCGCAGAAGGTGTCGGCGACGGTGCCCTTGATCAGACCGGCGATCGACACGATGTCGCCCGCCTCGCCGATGTCGATCGGCGCGCGCTCCAGGCCGCGGAAGGCGAGGATCTTCGACACGCGGCCGGTCTCGACGACCTTGCCGTGACGGTCGAGCACCTTGATCTGCTGGTTCGGCTTCACCGAGCCCGCGGCGATCCGGCCGGTGATGATGCGGCCGAGGAACGGGTTGGCCTCGAGCAGGGTGCCGAGCATCCGGAACGGCCCCTCCTCGGTCCGGGCCGGCGGCACGTGCTTGAGCACGAGGTCGAACAGCGGCTCGAGGCCGACCGACGGGTCCGCGTCCGGGCTGTCGGCCATCCAGCCGTTGCGGCCCGACCCGTAGAGGATCGGGAAGTCGAGCTGCTCGTCGGTGGCGTCGAGGGCGGCGAACAGGTCGAACACCTCGTTCACGACCTCGTTGATCCGCGCGTCCGGACGGTCGACCTTGTTGATCGCCACGATCGGGCGCAGGCCAATCTTGAGCGCCTTGCCGACCACGAACTTGGTCTGGGGCATCGGCCCCTCGGCGGCGTCCACCAGCACGATCACGCCGTCGACCATCGACAGGATGCGCTCGACCTCACCGCCGAAATCGGCGTGGCCGGGGGTGTCGACGATGTTGACGCGGGTGTCCTTCCAGACGACCGAGGTCGCCTTGGCGAGGATCGTGATGCCACGCTCCTTCTCGAGGTCGTTCGAGTCCATCGCCCGCTCCTCGACCCGCTGATTCTCGCGGAAGGTGCCGGACTGGGCCAGCAGCTTGTCGACGAGGGTCGTCTTGCCGTGGTCGACGTGAGCGATGATGGCGATGTTGCGCAGTTTCATGGCGGCCCGAAACGGGTTGTGCCGGCTCCCTGGCGGCCGCGCGGCGCGGCCGTCCGCGCCGGTTCAGGTACGGAGTCGTGGTGGTTGCGTCGCAATATAAGGACGCGCGCGCTTGGGCAAGGCCGCTGAAGTCATGGGGGCCTCGCGTGACCGGGATTGCTGGGGGAAGATCGGCGTCGGGATCCGGCGCCGAGTGCCCTATATGACGGCGCGATGACACCGCGGCCGGCGGGAATCCGCGCCTATCGGGCTGTATTGGATGAAACCGGATCCCTCGGGTAGCGTATCGACCAGGATCAGGCGTCCGGCTGCGGCGATTCGGCCGTCGGGCCGCCAGGGCGGGCTTTCGTCGGAAGGACACGATGCGCGCGCTTGAGCCGCGGCTGTTCCCGTATATCTGGCGCTACTCCAAGGTCGCGCAGCTCCGGATCTGCGCCGTCGTGCTGGCGTCGCTCCCGTTCTATTTCGCCTCGCTCGACCTGCCGAAGCGCATCGTCAACGACGCGATCACGGGGAAGGCCTACGCGCACGGCGAGGCGACCGCGCCGTTCCTCGAGCTCACCGTCGAGTGGCCCGCCTTCCTGGGCGGCGGCAAGACGCACCTGTTCGAGGGGTTCCAGCTCGACCGGTTCGAGCTGCTGCTCAGCCTGTCGACGCTGTTCCTCAGCCTCGTCCTGATCAACGGCGCGTTCAAGTTCTGGATCAACCTCCAGAAGGGCATTCTCGGCGAGCGGATGCTGCGCCGCCTGCGGTTCCAGCTGTTCTCGCTGATGCTGCGCTTCTCCCCGGAGACGCAGCGGGAGGTGAAATCCTCCGAGACCGCGACGATCATCCGGGACGAGGTCGAGCCGATCGGCTCCTTCATCGGCGACGCGATCGTGGTGCCGGTGTTCCTGGGCACGCAGGCCGCGACGGCGCTGGCCTTCATCATGATGCAGAACATCTGGCTCGGCATCGCGGCCGGCGGCATGGTCGCCGTGCAGATGACCGTCATCCCGCGGCTGCGGCGGGAGATCATCCGTCTCAGCCGCCAGCGCCAGATCGCGTCCCGCGCCCTGGCCGGGCGCGTCGCCGAGGTGCTCGACGGCCTGCAGGCGGTGACGCTGAACGACACCGGCCGCTGGGAACGCGCGGAGATCGGCGGCCGCCTCTACCGGCTCTACGACCTGCGCCTGCGGATCTACCGCCGCAAGTTCGCGGTCAAATACCTCAACAACCTGCTCGCGCAGGTGACGCCGTTCCTGTTCTACGCGATCGGCGGCTACTTCGCCCTGAAGGGCCAGCTCGACATCGGCCAGCTCGTGGCGGTCCTGGCCGCCTACCGGGACCTGCCGCCGCCCCTCAAGGAGCTGATCGACTGGGATCAGCAGCGCCTCGACGTCGAGGTCAAGTACGAGACCGTGGCGGCGCATTTCGGCCCGCAGCGCCTCCTGCCGGCCGAGCACGAATCCGAGCGCGCGGCGCCCCGGCTCGGCGGGCCGCTGCGGCTGGAGGGCCTGCAACTGCGCGATCCGCAGGGCGGCTCCCTGATCGAGGTCGGCGACGCGGAGGTGCGCCTCCCCGGGCAGGTCGCCCTGGTCCCGCCCGGGGCGATCGCGCAGGAATTCGTCCGCGTGCTCGCCGGGCTCCAGTCGCCGCCCGGGGGCACGGTCCGGATCGGCGAGCACGACCTCTCGACGCTGCCGCGCCGCGACCACGCGCGGCGCATCGCCTACGCGGGCGTCCAGCCCGTGCTGTTCCCCGGGACGCTGCGCGACAACGTCCTCTACGGGCTGCGCGTGCACCCGCTGCGCACCAAGAGCCTCGACCTCAGCAAGGCGCGGATCAACGAGGCGGTGAAGACCGGCAACCCCTGCGACAGCGTCGAGGACCCCTGGATCGACTTCAAGCGCCTCGGCGTCCGGGATGCCGACGAGCTCGACGAGCGCCTGCTCGACCTGCTCGGCCGGCTCGACCTCGGCGACGAGCTCTACCGGTTCGGGCTCGGCGCCCTGAGTTCGGTCGCCCACGACACGCCGGTGGGCCAGCGCATGATCGCGGCGCGGGAGCACCTGCGCGAGCATTTCGCCCAGAAGGGTCTCGCCGACCTCGTGATCCCCTTCGCCCGGGGCCACTACAACGAGCAGGCCACCGTCGGGGAGAACCTGCTGTTCGGCGTCCCCCGCGACCCGACGCTGACGGATCCGCGCCGCCTCGCCGGCGTCCCCCTGTTCCGCGACGCGCTGGAGAAGGTGAAGCTCCTCGACGAGCTCGACCGGATGGGCGTCGCCATCGCCAGCAACCTCAAGGACATCTTCGCCGACGTGCCGCCGGGCCACCCGCTGTTCCGGCGGTTCTCGCTGATCACCCCGGACGCGCTGCCCGACTACCTGCGCCGGCTCGCGCGCCTGCCCGAGGACGGGCGGCTGAGCGAGACCGACAGCGTGGCCTTCCTGGCGCTGGCCCTCGCCTATGTCGAGCCGCGGATGCGCTTCGGGCTGCTCGACGAGACCCTCGCCAAGCGCATGGTCGGCGCGCGGGCGGTCGTGCAGGGCTTCATGCACGGCGACGACGGCTGCGACGTCGAATCCTACGACCCCAACCGGATCAACCCGCGCAGCACCGTCCTCGACAACCTGCTGTTCGGCCGCATCGACACGGCGCGGATGCACGGCGAGGCGCTGATCCAGAAGGAGGCCCGCGCGGTGTTCCGGGAGTTCGACCTGGAGCGGCCGATCCAGCGGCGCGGCCTCGAGAAGGAGGTCGGCAACCGCGGGCAGGCGCTCGCCGAGCGCGTGCGGGTGCGGGTCGGCCTCGCGCGGGCGATCCTGCGCGAGCCGGAGATCCTCGTGGTCGACCGGGTGGACGAGCACCTGGAGCGGGGCGTCGACACGCTGCTCGACGTGACCGAGACCGCCCTGCCCCGGGCGAGCCTCGTGGCGAGCCTGTCGCCGGAATCCGACCCGGCCCGGTTCCCCGCGCGCCTGCCGATCCAGAGTGCCGACCGGAGTGCCGAAGCGCGCCTGCGCGCGGCGGCGGAATGACGTAAGCGTGACCGGTCCGCGCGGGGCGCGGCCGGCGGTTTACAGGGCTGCCCGTCTCCGGCACAGGATGGCACCCCATGCCAACATTCTCGGACGCCACCGCGACCCCGGACCGGACGATCCCGAGCCTCGCCGGGACGCCGCGCGTGGTGCCGCCGCACCGCGCCCCGCCCGAGCGCGAGCTGCCGCTGCCCGCCTACCTGCGGTCGATCCGCGACAACGCGCTCGCGGGCTTCCCCCGGCGCGCCTTCGAGGAGCCGGTCACCCGCCGGGGCCTGCTCGGGCGGTCGAGCTTCGTGCTGAACGACCCCGAGGCGATCCGCCGGGTGCTCGTCGAGAATCAGGCGAACTACGCCCGCACCACCGGGACGACCCGCATCCTGCGCCCGATCCTCGGTGACGGGCTCCTGATCAGCGAGGGCTCGGCGTGGCGGCACCAGCGGCGCACCCTGGCGCCGGCCTTCACGCCGCGGGCGATCGACGGCCTCGTGCCCCACATCGCCGCCGCCGTGACCGACGGGATGGAGCGCATCGCCGCCGAGGCCGCAGCGGGGCCGGTCGACCTGTTCACGTCCTTCTACCGGCTCGCCCTCGAGATCGCCGGGCGCGCCATGTTCTCGGTGGGGATGGACCAGCACGGCGCCGAGCTGCGCCAGTTCATCGCCGAGTACGCCGAGCGGATGGGGCGGCCGCACCTCCTCGACATCGTCACCCCCCCGGGCTGGCCGGTGCCCCTCGACTGGTCGCGCCGCCGCTTCCGGCGCCGGTGGATCCCGTTCCTCGACCGGATCATCGCGGCGCGCCGGGGGGCCGAGGGGGACAGGTCCCGCTCGGGCGATTTGCTCGACCTGCTCGCGGCCGCGCGCAATCCCGATACCGGCGCCGCCTTCACGCCCGACGAGCTGCGCGACCAGGTCGCCACCATGATCCTGGCGGGCCACGAGACCACGGCCGGCACGCTGTTCTGGGCGGCCTACCTGCTGGCCCTCGCCCCGGAGGTGCAGGAGCGGGTCGCCGCCGAGGCGCGGGCCGCCGACCTCGCCGACCCCACCGGCTGCCAGAGCGACGGGCGGCTGCCGCTCACCCGCGCGGTGATCGACGAGACCCTGCGCCTGTACCCGGCGGCCTTCGTGGTCGTCCGGCGGGCGCTGGGCCCGGACACAGTGGCGGGTCACGCCGTGAAGGCGAGCGACATCGTTATGGTGAGCCCCTGGGTGCTGCACCGCCACCGGTCGCTCTGGCCGGACCCGGACGCGTTCGATCCGGGCCGCTTCCTGCCCGGCGCCCAGGCCCCGCGGCGCTTCGCCTACCTGCCCTTCGGGGCCGGCCCGCGGGTCTGCATCGGCGCGCAGTTCGCCCTGAGCGAGGCCGTCCTCTCCCTGGCGCGGGTGCTCCAGCGGTTCCGGCTGGTGCTCGACGAGCGCGAGCCGGTGCTGCCCCAGGCGGTCGTGACGACCCAGCCCGATCGCCCGGCGCGCTTCCGGCTGATTCCCCGCGCGCCGGTCAGCCCCTGATCCCGGTGATCGTCGCCGAGATCGCCCGGGGGTCGCGCATCGGCCAGCGGCCGCTCTCCACCTGCGCCAGGAAGTCGTCCAGCAGGCGGTTGTAGGCGTCGGGCTCCTCGACCGAGAGGGCGTGGCCGGTATTGGGCAGCATGGCGAGGGCGGCGGAGGGGATGACCCGCTTGAGCATCAGGCTCGGGGTGAGGCAGGGCCAGTCCTCGTCGCCGGCAACGATCAGGGTCGGGACGGTCATGCGCCCCAGCTCGTCCGTGAGATCGTAGAGCGACGGCCGCCCCTTCTGCACGCCGGCCTGGGTGTTGGCCGAGCCGAGGGCCGAATGCTCGGCGAGCATCCGCCTGAACTCGGCGTGCCCGCGCGGGTCCTTGGTCTCGAACTGCACCCGCGTCGGCCCGACGGCGTAGCGCTCCGCGAAGGCCGCCATGCCGTCGCGGAGGAGCATCGCGGCGGTGGCGTCCGCCTCGGCGCGGAACAGCGCCTGCCGCTCGGGCTCCGCGCCGTAGCCGCAGCCGCCGAGGCAGAGCGACAGCGCGCGGTCGGGGTGCCGCAGGCCGAAATGCAGGGTCGCGAAGGCACCCATGGAGATGCCGGCGACGTGGGCCTTCGGCGCGCCGAGATGGTCAAGGACGGCCAGGATGTCGTCGGCGGCGCGCGCCTGCGCGTAGGCCGAGACGGCCTCCGGAACGTCGGAGGGCGGGTAGCCCCGGGCGTTGAACGCGACCGCGCGGTAGCGCCGGCCGAAATGGCGCAGCTGCGCCTCGTAGCTGCGGTGATCGCCGGCGAACTCGTGGACGAAGATCAGCGGCGTCCCCTGGCCGCTCTCCTCGTAGTGGAGCCGTATCCCGTCGTCAGTCGTGGCGCTCGGCATGGCGATCCTCTCATCGGCCTCCCCCGGGTTTCCGAGATGGCGCGACGGGGCGCCCGGTCGAGAGTCGGGACCGGAGTTCGTGGAAGGAACGACGAAGCCGCACCCGGCGGACCGGGCGCGGCGCGTGGATCTCCGTGCCGGCGGGGACGCTCCCCGCCCGGCTCAAGCGGCCTTCTTGGAGGAGGCCGGCTTGGCGGCCCCCTTCTTGGCGGCGACCTCGGCGAGCTTCGCGGCCAGCTTGGCGTCGAGCTTGCCCGAGGCACCGAGCGGAAGCTCGATGTCGAGGCCGAGGGTCGAGACACCCTCGCCGCGCTCCAGGGTGACCTTCACCTTGTCGGGCTCCACCGCGACGTGGTTGGCGATCACCGCCAGGATCTCCTCCCGGAGCTGGATCACGAGGTCGGGGCGACCCGACTCCGCGCGCTCGTGGGCGAGGATCAGCTGCAGGCGGTCGCGGGCGACCGCGCCGGAGCTGCGCTTCTGGAACAGTCCCAGGATGCTCACGCCGCCCTCCGCATGAACAGCTTGTCGAGGAAGGACTTGCGCTCGACCGGCAGGCTCATCGGCACGGACTCGCCCTTGAGCCGGCGGGCCGCGTCGGCATAGGCCCGCGCCGGGGCGCAGAGCGGGTTGTTCAGCGTCACCGGGCAGCCGAGGTTCGAGGCGCGCAGCACCTCCTGGCTCTCCGGGATGATCGCGAGCAGCGGGATCGACAGGATGTCGAGCACGTCCTCGGTCTTGAGCATGTCGCCGCGGTCGGCCCGCATCGGGTCGTAGCGGGTGAGGATCAGGTGCTTCTCGATGTCCTCGCCCTTCTCCGCCTTGGCGGTCTTGGAATCGAGGAGGCCGATGATCCGGTCGGAGTCGCGCACCGAGGAGACCTCGGGGTTGGTCACGACCACTGCCACGTCGGCGTGGTGCATGGCGAGCTGGGCGCCGCGCTCGATGCCGGCGGGGGAATCGCAGATCACCCAATCGAACTTCGCGCGCAGCTCGTCCATCACCCGGGCCACGCCCTCATCGGTGAGCGCGTCCTTGTCGCGGGTCTGCGAGGCCGGCAGCAGGTGCAGGGTCTCGAGCCGCTTGTCCTTGATCAGCGCCTGCGGGAGCTTGGCGTCGCCGTTGACCACGTTGATGAGGTCGTAGACGACCCGGCGCTCGGCGCCCATGACGAGGTCGAGGTTGCGCAGGCCGACGTCGAAGTCGACGACGCACACGCTCTGCCCGCCCTGGGCCAGGGCCGCTCCGAGGGCCGCGGTCGTCGTCGTCTTGCCGACGCCGCCCTTGCCCGATGTGACGACGAGAACCTTTGCCACGCGTCGATCTCCCTTAATCCAGGCTTGCCATTCGGATGTTGCCGCCATCGAGCCAGACCTGGGCGGCCTTGCCGCGCAGGGCCGTGCCCATGTCCTCCGCCGTCCGCACGAGGCGGTCGATCCCCAGCAACTCGGGTTCGAATTTGCGGCAGTAGATTCGTGCGCGCGGGTTGCGCGCGGCTCCGGCGATCGCGCGACCGCGCAGGGCGCCGTAGACGTGGATGGAGCCGCCGGCCAGGATCTCTGCCCCGGAGGAGACGGACCCCATCACGGTCACGTCGCCGGTCGGGTTGATGACGCTCTGTCCGGAGCGGACCGAGCCCTCGACGGTGATCGAGGTGACCACCTGCGGCTCCGGCTCGGCCGGGACGCTCGGGATCTCGATCGTCTCGGACGGGTGCCCCTTGACCAGCAGCGGCGGCAGGCCGTCCACCACCGCGTCGGCCCCCTCGATGCCCAGGACCGCGATGCCGCGGGCCTTGAGCTCGTTCATGAGCGTCTCGAGCGCGTCCGGCTCGGGCTTGAGCTGGGCGCAGTCCAGGATGACGGCCCGGCCTTTCAGCAGGGTCGGCGAGCGCTTGAGCGCCGCGTCGAGGCCCGCGAGCCACTCGGGGAGCGGCGGCTCGGGGGAGAGGGCCAGGGCCTTGAAAGCCCGCCCGCGCAGGCTGAGCGGCCGGGGCGCGGAAGGAGCCGCCGCTGTGGCGGTCTCCGGGTCGATCGGCTCGGGGAGGGTGTCGCTCATGTCCGCCCGTTAAGAGTCCTTACCGGACCATTGACGGCGGGTATGGTTACCGAAGGGTTAAGTTTCTGATCCGGTCGGCAAATTCTGCCGGGATCCTTGTATCGGGGCAGCGGAGGACGGTCTCACGCCCTCGGCCGCGAAGGTCGCGGGGGGATCGGCCTCGGTCACCGCGGGTTCCGCGGGGACGGGAAAGTTCGTTAACCGACGGCCCGGACGGCACCGTCGGGCCCCCCTCAACCTCGCTCGAACAGGCTGAGCTTGATCGAGTCCTCCAAGAGTCGCACCTCCACGGCCTGCCCTCGGAAGGCCGGGTCGAGGTCGTCGGCGGCGCGGTAGAGACCGTCGATCGCGACCAGCTCCGGCTCGAACCGCCGGCACCAGATCCGCGCCGTCGGGTTGCCGGCTGCGCCCGCGATCGCGCGGCCGCGCAGGGCGCCGTAGACGTGGATCGAGCCGCCCGCGATGACCTCGGCGCCCGACGCCACGGCGCCCAGCACCGTGACGTCGCCCTCGAGGTGCAGGACGGTCTGGCCGGAGCGCACGGGCGCGTCGAGGATCAGCGAGCGGGCCGTCTCTCTGGCCTGCGGCTCGGCCGGCGCGGGCACGTCCGCGGCCGACTCGTCCGGGGCGGCGATCTCCCCCGCGGGGCGCCCGCCCGACAGGGCCGGCGGGGTCGCGGAATCCAGGAGCGACGGCGCCGCGCCCTCGATCCCCAGGATCGGGATGTTGCGGGCGGCCAGCTCGGCGAGCAGACCGTCGAGATCCTCGCGGTTGAGCCGCAATCCGGACAGGTCGAGGATCACCGGCCGGCCGGCGAAGAAGTTCGGGGCACGGCGGTTGAGGGCGTCGAGGTCGCCGAACCAGTCGGCGACCGGGGGGATCGGCGCCAGGACGGTGGCCATGAAGGAGCGGCCGCGGAAGCGGATCGGCGGGCGCGCCGGCTCGGATGTCGGCTGGGTCACGGGCGTGTTCGGTGTGCGCGGAAGGGATCGTCTGCATCCATGGGACGGCGCCGCGCCCGGGGCAATCCCGCGAGGGCCGGTGTGACGCCTTGGCGGGCCCGCGGGCGCGTTTCTGTTGTAGAGAGAGCCGGCAGCCGAGCCGGACCGGACCGTTGAGCAGCGTCACCCCGCACGCCCCCGCCCCCTTCGTCGTCGACGACCTGACCCGCGCCAACCAGCGTCGGGCGGCCGACCCGCGCGCCTCCGCCTGGGTCTCGGCCAATGCCGGCGCGGGCAAGACCAAGGTCCTCACCGACCGGGTGGTCCGGCTGCTCCTCGACGAGGCGCCGCCCGGCCGGATCCTCTGCCTGACCTTCACCAAGGCCGCCGCGGCCAACATGGCGATCCGCGTCTTCCGGCTGCTCGGCCGCTGGGTCACGCTGGACGACGAGACCCTCGCCGCCGAACTCGCCGAGCTCACCGGCGAGCGCGCCGGGCCCGAGCGCCTGCGCCTGGCGCGCCGCCTCTTCGCCCGGGCGGTCGAGACGCCGGGCGGCCTCAAGATCGAGACGCTGCACGCCCTGTGCGAGCGGCTGCTCCACATGTTCCCCTTCGAGGCGAACGTGCCGGCCCGCTTCGTGGTGCTCGACGAGGCCAAGGCCCGGGAACTGTTCGACATCGAGATGGCCAACGTCCTGGCCGACGCCGTCGCGAACGGCGACACGCCGCTCAGCGCGGCCCTCGCGCGGGTCACGCCGGAAGCCACGGGCGACACCCTGCGGGCGGCGATCCGGGCGGCCATGCGGGCGCGGAGCTTCATCGGCGACGCCGCCGGCCTGGAGCGGGCCTTCGGGCGGCTGCACGGGGCGCTGGGGCTGGCGGCCGAGGAATCCGCCGAGCGGATCGAGGCCGGGATCCTCGAGGGCGGTCCCGGGTGCCGCCCGGAGGAGCGCGCCGCGCTGGTCGCGGCGCTGCGCACCGGCAAGGCCAACGACGAGAAGCTCGCCGACGCGCTCGAAGCCGCCGAGGCCGAGCGGCTCCGCTCCGCGGACCTTCCCGACCGGGCCGAGGCGCTCGCGCTCTATCGCGCGGTCTTCTTCACCCAGAAGGACGAGCCCAAGGCCGACAGCAGCCTCGGGACCAAGGGCGTGCCGGCCGGCGCCAAGGCGGCGCTGCTCGCCGAGCGGGACCGGCTGGATCCTCTGTTCGACCGCCTGCGCGCCGCCCGGGCCCACGCCCGCACGCAGGCGCTGTTCCAGATCGCCGCCGAGATCCACCGCCGCGTCGAGGCGCAGAAGGCGCGCCTCGGCGCCCTCGACTTCGACGACCTGATCCACAAGGCGCTGGACCTGCTCGGCCGCGTCGGCGCCGGCTGGGTCCTGTACAAGCTCGACCGCGGCATCGACCACGTCCTCGTCGACGAGGCGCAGGACACGAATCCGGAGCAGTGGGCGATCCTGCGGGCGATCACGCAGGAATTCGCCGCCGGCGAGGGCGCGCGGTCCGGCAGCCGCACGCGCTTCGCGGTGGGCGACCCCAAGCAGTCGATCTACGGCTTCCAGGGCGCGGAGCCGCGGGAATTCGCCCTGACCCGCGCGTCCTGGATCGCGGAATCGCGCTCGGCCGGACTGACCTTCGAGGACGTGCCGCTCACCCTGTCGTTCCGCTCGACCGGCCTCGTCCTGCGCGCCGTCGACGCGGTCTTCGCCCTCGACGCCCACAACGAGGGCCTGTCGTTCGAGGACACGGTGCGCACGACCGTGCACGCCAGCGCCCGGCCGGGCGCGCCCGGCGCCGTCGAGCTGTGGCCGATCGCCGAGCCTGAGCCGGCCGCGGAGCCCGATGCCTGGACCGCCCCCGTGGACGCGCCCGAGACCAGCGCTCCCGCGATCGTCACCGCCCGGCGAGTGGCGCAGGCGGTGCGCGCCTGGACCACCGCGGGGGACGCGACCGGCCGGATCTGGCGCCCCGGGGACGTCCTGATCCTGGTCCGGAAGCGCGGGCCGGCCTTCGAGGAGGTGATCCGCGCCCTGAAGGGGCTCAGCGTCCCGGTCGCCGGGCAGGACCGGCTCGAGGTCTCCGCCCACATCGCGGTGGCCGACCTGGTCGCCGCCGGCCGGGCGGGCCTCCTGCCGGCCGACGACCTGACCCTCGCCACCGCCCTCAAGACGCCGCTCGTCGGCCTCACCGACGACGACCTCGTGCGGATCGCCGCCCGCCGCGACCTCGCCGAGACCCTGGAGGATGCCCTGCACCGCCACGCCGCGGCGGGCGACGCGGCCGCGCGGCGCGGGCTCGAGGCCCTGTCGGGCTGGATCGCCCTGGCGGGGCTCCACGGCCCGTTCGGCTTCTACGCCCGGCTCCTCGGGCCGCAGGGCGGCCGGGCCAAGCTGGTCGCCCGCCTCGGCGGCGAGGCCGGGGACGCGATCGACGTGTTCCTCGCCGCCGCCGCCCAGGCCGAGACCGGCGAGGACGCTCCGTCGCTGGGCGGCTTCCTCGCCCGCTACGTCGGGGCCGAGGCCGGCCACACGGTCAAGCGCGACCTCGAATCGGGCCGCGACGAGGTCCGGGTCATGACGGTCCACGGCGCTAAGGGCCTGGAGGCGCCGGTCGTGGTGATCCTCGACGGGTGCGAGCCCCTCGGCCGCAACGATCCGCCCCTGCTGCCGCTCCCGGCGACGGAGATCGCGCTCCCGCCGGTCTGGTCGGGCGGGCGGACGCAGGACTGCGCCGCCACCGACGCGGCGCGGGCGGCCCTGCTCGCCAAGGCCCGGCAGGAGCACAACCGCCTGCTCTACGTCGCCATGACCCGCGCGGCCGACCGGCTGATCGTGGCGCCCTTCCGCGGCCATGAGCGCGAGACCGAGGCGGCGTGGTGCCGGATGATCCAGGCCGGCTTGGAGGCGGCACTCGGCGCCGGCCGGGCGCTGGAACTCCCCTACGGGCCCGCGACCCTCTGGCAGGACGGCGCCCCGCCGGATCCCGCCCCCGCCGCGGGTGCCGCGTCGGCCAGAGCGGAGGCCGGGCCGGAGCCCGACTGGCTGCGCGGCCCGGTGCCGCCGGAACCGACCCCCGAGGCCCTGAACCCGTCCGGCGCCCTGCAGGCGGCGGACGGAACGCGCGTGCCGCCGCCGCGCCTCGCCGACGCGCAGGCCCGGCGCCGCGGGATCCTGACACACGCCCTGCTGCAGCACCTGCCCCGGGTCGAGCCGGACCGCCGGGAGACGGCCGGGCGCGCCTTCGTGCAGGCCCGGGCGCCCGGTCTGCCGCGCGCGGCCGCTCCCGCGATCGTCCGGTCGGTCCTCCGGATCATCGACGCCCCCGACCTCGCGCCGCTCTTCGCCCGGGACGCCCGCGCGGAGGTGGCGCTGTCGGGGCGTGTCCGTGCCGGCGGGGCAGAGAGGGTGGTCCAGGGGCGCGTCGACCGCCTCGCCGTGACGGCGGACACGGTGCACCTCGCCGACTTCAAGACCGGGCGGCCGCCCGAGCCCGGCGCGCCGCTGCCGGCCGCGGAGGCCGGCCAGATCGCCCTCTACGCGCGCCTCCTCGCGCAGATCTACCCGGGCCGGACGATCCGGCCGATTCTCGTCTGGACCTCGGGGCCGGTGATCCGCGCCCTCGATTCCGACGACGTCGCGACGGCCCTGGACCGGATCGGGATCGAGGCGTGACCCGTGCCCCGGGGCGCGTGCCCGGAAGCGGTCCGCATGCGCCAGCGCACGTCGCGGTGGGGCGATTCACCGAGAGAGCCGTGCGTCTCGGGCACCCCCGCCCTCCCCCGGCGACCGGACTTCTTGACCGGGCGCCGGGCCGTCGCCAATTCTGACCGGACCGCGCGGGCCTCTGCCCGTTCGACGCCGCCCGACGGGCGGCGGATTCCGAAAGGTGACGTTATGGCGACGGTGAAAGTAACCGACGCGAGCTTCGAGCAGGACGTTCTCAAGTCCGCCGAGCCCGTCGTGGTGGATTTCTGGGCGGAGTGGTGCGGCCCCTGCCGTCAGATCGGCCCGGCCCTCGAGGAGATCGCGACCGACCTGCAGGGCAAGGTGAAGATCGCCAAGGTCAACGTCGACGAGAACCCGCAGATCGCCGCCCAGTACGGCATCCGCTCGATCCCGACGCTGCTGCTCTTCAAGAACGGCGAGCGCGTGGACCAGAAGGTCGGCGCCGCCCCGAAGGGCGACCTGTCGCGCTGGATCGGCGCCCAGACCGCCTGAACCGGCCACACGGTTCCGAACGACAAAAAGAAAGCCCGGCCGCGAGGCCGGGCTTTCTCGGTTTCGAGCCCAAGTTTTTTACTTCGGGATCCCGGTGCTTGGCCCGGGATCCCGTATTCCGTCTCAGTACGAGCCAAACTTGTAGTTCAGGCCGGCGCGGACGACGGCGAAGGCGTTCTCGTTCCGGCTGGCGCCGGCGAGCGAGTACACCGGCACGAGGCCGACCGGGGAGATCGCAGCACCAACCAGCGGCGCCTGGGCGCGGCCGTTGTTGTTGTCGAGGTTCACGTACAGACCTTCGACCTTCAGCGTGACGGCCGAAGAGCGGAAGAAGTTCAGGAACGAGTCGGTGGGCAGGGCGTACTCGACACCGCCGCCGACCGTCCAGCCGGTCTTGAAGTCGTTCCGGCGGCCGGCGAAGTTCTGCAGGCCGACGCGAGCGCCGTCATCCGTGCCGGTGGCGTAGGCGAAACCGCCGGTGGCGTACACGAGGGTCCGGTCGAAGGCCCAGCCGAGACGACCGCGGACGGTGCCGAAGAAGTCGATGGTGTTGAGCGTGCCGTTGACCGGAATGAAGCCCGGGTTGATCGCCACGGCGTTGGTGGCGAAGCGGGCGCGACGGCCGAAGTCGAGGTACTGGGCGTCAGCCTCGAAGCCGATCACGGCGCCGGAGCCCGGGGTCAGCTGCCAGTTGTAGCCGACCTGGCCACCGCCCGAGAAACCCTCACGGCTGTCGTTGCTGTAGACCAGCGACGAGCCGTTCGGCAGCAGGGCCTGGTAGGGGACGAGACCGCCCGGAACCAGAGCGACCGGGTTGCCGGGCGTCTGGACGAAGCCGCGGGTGGAGTTGCTGCTGGCGTCGAACGCGTAGCCGGCGTTGATACCGAAGTAGGCGCCGGTCCAGGTGAACACCGGAACGGGGGTGAACACCGGCGGCGGCGCGGCGCGGCGCGGCAGGTCGGCGGCCGAAGCGGCGGCCGTGAGCGCGGTGAACGCCGCGAGAGAGGTGAGAAGCTTCTTCATTACTGTGATCCCCAGCATAAGCCCGATCGCCGGTGAAACTATGCGATCGGGCCCCGCGAGGATGTAGCTTAGCTGCCACAGCGGGAGGAAAGCGTGGCCGTGGACGGGTGTCCGTCCGGGCGATTGCGGCGATTCGACGGATTTTCGAATGCAGAATCCGGATTTCACAGGTCTCCGGTTCCCGGCCACTTGATACAGCGGCCGCGCGCGGCGCTCCCAGACTGGAGACGACTCAGACCGGCGGCGTGTCGTTGGCGGCGAGAACCATGCCGGCCAAGTAGAGCGATCCGCAGATCAGGATTCGCGGCGGGCGCTCGAAGGCGATGTCCCGCACGAGGGCGAGGGCCGCCTCGATGCTCGGCGCCGCGTAGGTCTTGAGGCCGACATCCTCGCCGATCCGGGCCACCTCCTCGGCCGGGCGCGCGGCCATGGTCCCGGTGATCGGGACGGCCACCAGGGCCCGGGCCAGGCCCACGAAGTTGCGCAGGAACCCGTCAGCGTCCTTCGTGCCGAGCAGGCCGACCACGAGGACGAGCGGCACGTCGCTCTTCTCGCCGAGATCCGCCATGGCGGCCGCGAGGATCCGGCCGCCGTCGATGTTGTGGCCGCCGTCGAGCCACAGCTCGGTGCCGGCATCGAGCTGGGCGGCCAGCCGGCCGCGGCCGAGGCGCTGCAGCCGGCCCGGCCACTCGACCTCGGTCAGGCCCCGCTCCAGGGCCGCGATCCCGATGTCGCCGAACCCGGCGGCGCGCAGCGCGGTGATCGCGGTTCCGGCGTTGACCAGCTGGTGGCGCCCGGCGAGGCGCGGCCGCGGGAGGTCGAACAGGTCGGTCTCGTCCTGGTAGACGAGCCGGCCGCGCTCCTCGTGCACGGAGAAGTCCTGGTTGCCCACCAGCACGGGCCCGGCCCCGAGGGCTTCCGCGCGCCGGCAGAGGACGGCGTCGGCCTCGGCGTAGTCCTGGGCGGCGATCACCGCCGGGCAGCCGCGCTTGAAGATCCCGGCCTTCTCGGTCGCGACCGACTCGACCGTGTCGCCGAGATACTCGGCATGGTCGCGGCCGATCGGCGTCACCACCGCGCAGGCCGGCCGGTCGATGACGTTGGTGGCGTCGAGCCGGCCCCCGAGGCCGACCTCCAAGAGCAGGACGTCGGCCGGGCTCTCCGAGAAGAGCAGGAACGCCGCGGCCGTGGTGATCTCGAACATCGTGATCGGCTCGCCGGCATTGGCGCTCTCGCAGCGCGCGAAGGCGTCGGCCAGCCGGTCCTCGTCCACGAAATGCCCGCCGCCGATCCCGCCGATGCGGATCCGCTCGTGGAAGCGGACGAGGTGCGGGGAGGTGTAGACGTGGGCGGCCAGGCCCCCGGCCTCCAGGATCGACCGCATGAACGCGATGGTCGAGCCCTTGCCGTTGGTGCCGGCCACGTGGATCACGGGCGGCAGGCGGCGCTCGGGATGGTTGAGCCGCGCGAGCAGCCGCTCGATGCGCCCGAGCGACAGGTCGATGGTGCGGGGGTGGAGCGCCAGGAAGCGCGCCATCAGGGCGTCGGACGAGGCCATCGCCGGGCTCAGGCCGCCTCGGAGGCCGCGGCCGGCGCGCCGGCCTGGGACACGTTGGTCAGGAGGCTGCAGAGACGCGTGATCGTCTCCTTGAGCTGGTGCCGGTGGACCACCTGATCGACCATGCCGTGCTCGCGCAGGTACTCCGCCCGCTGGAAGCCGTCGGGCAGCTTCTCGCGGATCGTCTGCTCGATCACCCGCGGTCCCGCGAAGCAGATCAGCGCGCCGGGCTCGGCGAGGTGGACGTCGCCCAGCATCGCGTAGGAGGCGGTGACGCCGCCCGTGGTCGGGTTCGTCAGCACCACGATGTAGGGGAGCCGGGCCGCGTTGAGCCGGCGCACCGCCACGGTGGTCCGCGGCATCTGCATCAGCGACAGGATCCCCTCCTGCATGCGCGCGCCGCCGGAGGCCGCGAACAGCACGTAGGGCGTGCGCTTCTCCAGCGCCGTCTCGGCGCCGCGCACGAAGGCCTCGCCCGCCGCCATGCCGAGCGACCCGGCCATGAAGCCGAATTCCTGCGCGGCCAGCGTCATCGGCAGGCCGCCGACCCGGCCGAAGCCGATCTTGAACGCGTCCTGCAGGCCGGTCTTGGCCCGGGCCTCCTTGAGCCGGTCGACGTAGCGCTTCTCGTCGCGGAACTTCAGCGGGTCGGGGGTGACCTCGGGCAGGGCCACGTCGATCCACGTGCCCTCGTCGAACATCATCTTCAGGCGCGCCTGGGCGCCCATCTTCAGGTGATGCTCGGATCCGGGAATGACCCAGTGATTGGCCTCCACCTCCTTGTGGAACACCATCTGCCCCGTGTCCGGGCACTTGACCCAGAGATTCTCGGGCGTCTCGCGCTTGAACAAGGTCTTGATCCGGGGGCGCACCACCTCCGAGATCCAGTTCATCGGTTCGACCATCGACTTGCGTCCGTCCGCTTCAAGCCCGCGCAGATATCAGGTGCGGCGCGCGCCGCCGCCAGGGGTGCCCGGTCCGCCCGTCAGGCGGCCCGCCCGACGCCCGCCGATCGCACGCCCGCGGCGAGTTCTCGCACCAGCTCCGTCACGGCCTCGACGCTTCCGGCCTGCGCCCGGCCCTCGCCGTCGAGGGAGCGCACCAGGGCGTCCACGAGCGCGGAGCCGACCACGACGCCGTCGGCACCTTCGGCGATCGCCGCCGCGTGGGCGCCGGTCTTGACGCCGAATCCCACGACGACGGGCAGCTCGGTGTGGCGCCGGATGCGGGCGACCGCCTCGGAGACCTTGCCGAAATCCGGGGTCGCCGTCCCGGTGATGCCGGTGATCGACACGTAGTAGACGAAGCCCGCCGTGTTCGCGAGGACGGCCGGCAGGCGCCGCTCGTCGGTGGTGGGCGTGGCGAGGCGGATGAAGGCGAGGCCCTTGCCGAGGGCCGGCAGGCACAGCTCGGAATCCTCCTCGGGCGGGAGATCGACGACGATCAGCCCGTCGACGCCGGCCGCCAGCGCGTCGTCGAGGAAGCGGTCGACGCCGTAGGTGTGGATCGGGTTGTAGTACCCCATCAGCACGATTGGCGTGGTGTCGTTGCCGGCGCGGAAGCGGCGCACGAGGTCGAGGGTGCCCGACACCGTCTGGCCCGCCTTGAGCGCCCGCAGGCCGGCCGCCTGGATCGCCGGGCCGTCCGCCATCGGGTCGGTGAACGGCAGGCCGAATTCCAGGATGTCGGCGCCGGCGCCCGGCAGCGCCTTCAGGACCTCGAGCGAGGTCGCGGGATCGGGATCGCCGGACATCACGTAGGTGACGAGGACGGACCGGTTCTCCGCGCGGGCGCGGGCGAAGGTGGCGTCGATGCGGCTCGGCATGGTCGGTCGATATTCGCTTCTGCAGGGCCGCCGACGGCCCGGGATTGCCCCCGCGCTACACCAAAGGCATCGGCCCGTGAAGCGGGCGGGCCTGCCGCGACCGCCGGCGAAGGCGTCCCGGAGGCCCGGCCACGCGCGAGACGCGGCCATGCGCGCGGGCCGGTTGCCGGGACGGCGCCGCCGGCCTAGCCCTCGCCCATGCCCGAGTCAGCCCTCCCGTCGCGCCCCCTGGCGGCGCTCCTGTTCGACATGGACGGGACGATCATCAGCTCGATCGCCTCCGCGGAGCGGATCTGGTCGCGCTGGGCCGAGGCGCACGGCCTCGACGCGGCGTCCTTCCTGCCGACGATCCACGGCGTGCAGTCGGTCGAGACCATCCGGCGGCTGAACCTGCCGGGCGTCGATCCCGTGGCCGAGGCGGCCGCGATCACCGAGGCCGAGATGGCGGATGTCGACGACATCGTGGCGATCCCGGGGGCGCGGGCCTTCCTGGAGGCGCTGCCGCGCCACCGCTGGGCGATCGTCACCTCGGCGCCCCGGCGGCTGGCGGAGCGCCGCCTCGCGGCGGCCGGAATGCCGGTCCCCGACCTTCTGGTGGCCGCCGAGGACGTGGCGCGGGGCAAGCCCGCGCCGGACTGCTTCCTCCTGGCGGCCGGGCGCCTCGGCGTCGCGGCGCCGGACTGCCTCGTGTTCGAGGACGCCCCGGCCGGCATCCGGGCGGCCGAGGCCGCGGATGCGGCCGTCGTGGTCGTCACCGCGACCCATCACGAGCCGGTGCGGACCGGTCATCCGACGATCGCGGACTACACCGGGCTGCGCGTCGCGGCGGACCCGGAGGGAATCCGGGTGACACGGACCGCCTGAGCCTCTCCATCCCGGCCGCGGATCCGCTGGCGGCCGGTCCCGCCCGGTCGTATCGCCCGCCTGCGCCGCGCGGCGCGCGGATCAAGGTGAAGGGACACGGCCATGGCAACGATCAGTCGACGCCGCGCTCTCGGGGTGGTGGCCGCCGGCGCCGCCGCGGGCCTCGGCCCCGCCGCCGCCGCCGAGGCGCAGCCGGGCCTGCTGTTCCCGCTGCCGCAGGCCACGATCCCGATCCAGGGCGAGGCGCAGGTCTTCCCGGTCCGCCGGATCTACTGCATCGGCCGGAACTACGCGGCCCACGCCCGCGAGATGGGCTCCGACCCGTCGCGCGAGCCGCCCTTCTTCTTCCAGAAGCCGGCGGACGCCGTGCAGGTCGTCGCGGGCGGCGTCGCCGACCACCCCTACCCGTCGCTCACCCAGAACTACCACCACGAGATCGAGCTCGTGGCCGTGCTGAAGTCGGGCGGGCGCGACATCCCGGCCGCGCAGGCGCTCGACCACGTCTACGGCTACGCCACCGGCCTCGACATGACCCGCCGGGACCTCCAGCGCGGCATGGGCAACCAGAAGAAGCCCTGGGAGATCGGCAAGAGCTTCGACCAGTCCGCGCCGATCACGCCGATCCTGCCGGTCGCCCGGGTCGGCCATCCGGCGCGCGGCCGCATCCGGCTCGCCGTGAACGGCACCGTGCGGCAGGACGCCGACCTGTCGGACATGATCTGGTCGGTCGCCGAGCAGATCGCCGAGCTGTCGCGGGCCTTCGAGCTGAAGGCGGGCGACATCGTCTTCTCGGGAACGCCCGAGAATGTCGGGCCGGTCGTCCGCGGGGACGTGCTCGCCGGCTCCATCGAGGGCCTGCCGGACCTGTCGATCCGCATCGTGTGATCGCGCGTCGCGCGATCCCCCGCGGCGATCCGGTCGCGGCGGGGCGTTGACTTTCCCTGCCGGCGTCGCGGCTTTATCCGGTACGGATCCGCGGGGGCAGGAGCAGCGCGCGTATGACCAAGCCCGACGGCGTGCCGCCGCACCTCTTCGAGACCGCCGAGGGCCGCCGTCTCGTGGAGGCCCGCTCCGATCCGGCGTGGCGCCGCTGGGGGCCGTACCTCAGCGACCGGCAATGGGGCACGGTGCGGGAGGATTACAGCCCGAAGGGCGACGCCTGGGACTACCTGCCCCACGACCACGCCCGGTCCCGCGCCTATCGCTGGGGCGAGGACGGGATCGGCGGCTTCGGCGACCGCCACCTGAACTGGTGCCTGTCCCTGGCGCTGTGGAACGGGCGCGACCCGATCCTGAAGGAGCGGCTGTTCGGCCTGACCAACCAGGAGGGCAACCACGGCGAGGACGTCAAGGAACTCTACTACTACCTCGACGGGATCCCGACCCACGCCTTCATGCGGATGCTCTACAAGTACCCGCAGGCCGCCTTCCCGTACGGACGCCTGGTCGAGGAGAACGCGCGGCGCGGCCTCGACGACCCGGAATTCGAGCTCCTCGACACGGGCCTGTTCGACGAGGGCCGCTACTTCGACGTCGAGGTCGCATACGCCAAGGCCGCCCCCGACGACATCCTGATGCGGGTCACCGTCACCAATCGCGGCCCGGACGCGGCGGATCTGACGCTGCTGCCGCAGCTCTGGGCCCGCAACACGTGGTCGTGGAAGCAGGGCACGCCGAAGCCGGAGCTGACGGCCGGGTCGGAGGGCTCGGTCTGGGCGCGCCACCCCGAGATGCCGACCTTCCGGTTCTTCGCCGAGGGCGCGGGCGACCTGCTGTTCACCGAGAACGAGACCAACACGCACCGGCTGTTCGGCAGCGGCCCCGCCGAGGGCTTCTACAAGGACGGGATCGACCGGTGCGTCGTGGGCGGCGACCGGGCCGCCGTCAACGCCCTGTCCGGCACCAAGTGCGCCGCCCGCTACGACCTGCATCTCGGCCCCGGCGAGACTCGGACCGTGCGCCTGCGCCTGCGCGCCGAGACCGCGCCGGGCGCGCCCTTCGCGGATTTCGACGCCGTCTTCACCGCCCGCGAGGGGGAGGCCGACGACTTCTACGGGGCGCTCCAGGCGCCGATCGCCGATCCCGAGATGCGGCTCGTGCAGCGGCAGGCGCTCGCCGGCATGCTCTGGTCGAAGCAGCTCTACCATTACGACGTGCGCGAGTGGCTCGCCGGCGACCCGGCGCAGCCCGCGCCGGCGCCGGAGCGGCGGCACGGCCGCAACAGCGACTGGTCGCACCTGCGCGCCAACGACATCATCTCGATGCCGGATGCCTGGGAGTATCCCTGGTTCGCCTCCTGGGACCTCGCCCTGCAGGCGATCGTGTTCGGGCTCATCGACCCGGACTTCGCCAAGAACCAGCTCCTGCTGCTGGTCGACGAGGCCTACACCCACCCGAACGCCGCGCTGCCGGCCTACGAGTGGGGCTTCGGGGACGCCAACCCGCCGGTCCACGCGCTGGCCGCCTGGCGGGTGTTCGAGCTGGACCGGGCGCTCACCGGCCAGCCGGACCACGCCTTCCTCAAGCGGATCTTCAACAAGCTCACCCTGAACTTCACGTGGTGGGTGAACCGGAAGGATTCCGACGACCGCAACCTGTTCCAGGGCGGCTTCCTCGGCCTCGACAATATCGGGATCTTCGACCGGTCGAAGCCGGTAGGCGACGGCGCCACGCTGACCCAGTCCGACGCGACGGCCTGGATGGCGACCTACGCGCTGAACCTGATGCGGATCGCCATCGAGCTGGCGCTCGACGACCCGACCTTCGAGGACATGGCGGAGAAGTTCTTCGAGCACTTCCTCCTCATCGCCGGAGCCACGGGGGCGGGCGTGTGGGACGAGCCGGACGGCTTCTTCTACGACGTCATCGAGACGCGCGACGGGCAGCGCCTCCCGATCCGCGCCCGGACCATGGTCGGCCTGATCCCGATCTTCGCGGTGGCGGTGATCAACGAGTGCGACCTCGCGCGGCTGCCGTCCCTGCGCAGCCGGATGGTGTTCTTCCTCAAGAACCGCCCGGACCTCGCGACCCTGGTCTCGCGCTGGAACGAGCCCGGCGAGGGCCAGACGGCGCTGCTGTCGCTGCTGCGCGGGCACCGGCTGAAGGCGCTGCTCCACCGCGCCCTGGACCCGAACGAGTTCCTCTCGGATTACGGGCTGCGCGCCGTGTCCCGCGTCTACGCGGACAAGCCGTTCTGCTTCGCCTGGGACGGGCGGGACCTGGGGCTCGCCTACGAGCCGGCCGAGTCGCGCTCGCGGCTGTTCGGCGGCAACTCGAACTGGCGGGGACCGGTGTGGATGCCGGTCAACTACCTGCTCATCGCCGGGCTGAACCGCTTCCACGACTATTACGGCCCGGATTTCCGGGTCGAGGCGCCGACCGGGTCGGGCCGGACCTACGCGCTCCGGGAGATCGCCGCCCACCTGTCACGGCGGCTGATCAGCCTCTCGACCCGCCGCCCGGACGGGCGCAGGCCGGTCTACGGTGACAGCCGGATCGAGCAGGAGGATCCGCATTTCCGCGACCACGTCCTGTTCTACGAGTACTACCACGGCGACAGCGGCCGCGGGGTCGGCGCGTCGCACCAGACCGGATGGTCCGGGCTCGTGGCCCTTCTGATCCAGGAAGTGGCGACCGCCGCCGCCGAGGCGCAGAACCCGGGTTGGCCGTGAGGACCGGTCGCCGGGCTCGCGCGCCGGCGACCGACGCTCATTTACTCCGCGGCCTGCTGCATCCGCAGGCGCTGGCCCTCGCCGATCTGGCGGGAGATCGTCGAGCGGCGGGCGCTGTAAACCGCCGAGACCAGCGGGTAATCGACGGGCAGGCCCCACTTGGCCTTGTAGGCCTCGGGCGTGAGGCCGCGCATCGTCAGGTGACGCCGCAGGGCCTTGTAGGGCTTGCCGTCCTCGAAGCTGATGAGCGTGTCCGGCCGGATCGAGGCCCGGATCTGCGCCTCGGTCGGCCGCCGGACCTGCGGCTCTGCGGGCTGGTCCAGGGCGGTGATCGAGCGGTGTACCTCGGAGAGCAGGTCGGGCAGCGTTCCCGCCGGGACACTGTTGCGCGTGACGTAGGCGCTCAGGATCTTTGCGGCGAGTTCGACGCTCGGCGATGTCATCTGCATGGTCGTCACCTCGATTCTACGTGTTTCGGATGTGGCTCTCGTCGGTTTCCGTCGGGCTCTTCGCCGCCGACGGCCGGTGCATGTCCCTGAGACGTTCTCGGCCTCGGCCGGAGGCGGCGGATGGCCTCATTATGGGCCAGTCCGCTGCCGCTACAACCGAGCCGCGCATTTATCGCGCCGATATTTCTACTTAGGATTGAGATTTAGGGTCAACGACGAATCAACGGGCGCGTCGTTGTTCCGGCTCAAGTGCGGTATTGAGGACTCACCTGCCCAACCGGGCGCGTTGGAGAACGCGAAGACATGGAGGCCCTGGTCGTCGGAGCCGGCGTCGTCGGACTCGCCATCGGGCGGGCACTCGCGCTGCGCGGGCATGCCGTCATCGTGGCGGAAGCCGAGGACGCCTTCGGAACGGGTGTCTCGTCCCGCAGCTCGGAAGTGATCCACGCCGGCATGTACTACCCGGGCGGATCCGAGCGCGCGCATCACTGCGTCGAGGGCGCCCGCCAATTATACAACTTTTGCGCGAGTCATGGCGTCCCGCATCGCGCGTGCGGCAAGCTGATCGTCGCGTCCGACGACGCGGAGGCCGAGAAGATCGCGGCGATCCGACGCCAGGGCGAGGCCAACGGCGTCCCGGGCCTCGAACTCCTCGACGGACGCGCCGCCCGGCAGCTGGAGCCGAATCTCGCCTGCACGGTGGCGCTGCACTCGCCACGCACCGGCGTCGTCGACAGCCACGCGCTGATGCTCGCCCTGCTCGGGGCGATCGAGGATCACGGCGGCGCGCTCGCCCTGCGCACCCCGGTCGAGGGCTTGGCGCGGCGGGACGGGCAGTGGCGGGCCGCGTTCGGCGGCGCCGAGCCCGGCACGATGGCCTTCGACGCGGTGGTCAACGCCGCGAGCTTCGGTGCCCCGGCCCTGGCCGCCGGCACGGAGGGCTACCCGGCCGAGCGCGTCCCGACGCTGCGCCTCGCCCGCGGCAACTATTTCGGCTGCACCGGCAAGCCGGCCTTCTCGCGGCTGATCTACCCGGCGCCGCGGATCGACGGCGGCCTCGGCATCCACCTCACCCTCGACCTCGCCGGCCGCACCCGCTTCGGGCCCGACGTGGAGTGGGTCGACGGGTTCGACTACCGGGTCGATCCCGCGCGCGCCGAGGCCTTCTACGGCGCGATCCGGCGCTACTGGCCCGGCCTGCCCGACGGGGCGCTGTACCCGGACTACGCGGGCCTGCGGCCGAAGCTGACCGGGCCCAGCGAGGCGGCGGCCGACTTCCGGATCGACGGGCCGGCCGAGCACGGCCTGCCGGGGATCGTGCACCTGTTCGGGATCGAGAGCCCCGGCCTGACCTCCAGCCTGTCGCTCGCCGAGGCCGTGGCCGACCGGCTGGACGCCTGAGGCCTCAGAACAGCAGGTGCTCAGAACAGCAGGTGCTCAGAACAGCAGGTGCAGCGCCAGGGGCGCGAGGATCGCCGTCAGGAAGGCGTTGAGCCCCATGGCGATGCCCGCGAAGGTGCCGGCGACCTCGCTGACCTGGAAGGCGCGGGCCGTCCCGATGCCGTGGGCCGCGAGCCCGGCCGCGAAGCCGCGGGCGCGCATGTCGCGGATCCGCAGGAGGTTCATCATCGGCGTCACGAGAATCGCCCCGATGATGCCGGTGAGGATCACCAGGATGGCGGTGAGCGTCGGGTCGCCGCCGAGCGCCTCCGCGATACCCATCGCGACGCCCGAGGTCACGGATTTCGGGGCCAGCGAGACGAGGATCGGCTGCGGGATGTCGAGGAGGCGCGCGAGGCCGATCACCACGGCGAGGGTGGTGGCCGAGCCGGCGGCGAGGGCCGCCAGCATCGGCGCGAGGGCGCGCAGGACGGTCGCCCGCCGCTCGTAGAGCGGCATCGCCAGCACCACGGTGGCGGGCCCGAGCAGGAAGTGGACGAACTGCGCGCCCTCGAAATAGGCCCCGTAGGGCGTGCCGGTGACGGCCAGGACCGCCCCCACCAGGACGACGGTGATGAGGACGGGGTTGGCGATCGGGTGCCGGCCGGTCGCGGCGGCGATCCGGTCCGCCAGGACGTAGGCGGTCAGCGTCACCGTCAGCCACAGGAGCGGTGTCTTGGCGAGGTAGACCCAGAGCGAGAAGTCGCCGGCCACCCGTCAGGGCTCCCCGTCGGTCCCGCGCCGCTCGACCAGGGCGGCGACGGCGCGGAACACCAGGACGGTGACCAGCAGCGACAGGGCGGTCGAGACGACCAGCACGAGGGCCAGTTTGGCGCCCTGTGCCCGCAGCAGGTCGAGGCGGCCGACGACGCCGACGCCCGCGGGGACGAACAGGAGCGACAGGTTCATCAGCAGCCCGCGCGCGGTCGTCTCGAGCGTCCCGTCGGTCAGCGGCTTCGGCAGCACGCGCGGCAGGCCGAGGCGGGCATTGTCGCGCAGCAGCAGGAACGCGAACATCAGGCCCATGCCGATCACCGGCCCCGGGATCGGGACGCCCGCGCCGCGCGCGAGGGCTTCGCCCAGCAGCTGCGCGAGCAGGATCAGGGCCAGACTGGCGATCATCGCGGGCGGCCGGGACTACGCGGCCGCGACGCCCTGCTGTCCGCTGCGGCGGGCCGCCGCGATGGCGGCCTCGTCGAAGCCGAGCAGGCGGCCGAGGCGCTCGACCAGCGCCTCCTCGAACTCGTCGACGTTGCCGTCCGCCGCCGCCACCGACCACGCCATGGTCAGCAGCTCCTCGCGCTCGGACCGATCGGCCTCGTGCGGGATCATCTCCACGAGGCTCGCCACGTCGCGCACCTCCGAATCCATGGCGGCGGCGCGCTCGATCAGCGCCCGCGCGGCGTCCGGACCGTCGGCGTAGTGGCCCTGCACGAGGCGCGAGAGGCGCTCGCTCTCGGCCGGCGCCAGGATGCCGTCGACGCGGGCGACGTGGACGAGGAGCGCGGTGGCCGCGAGATGCGTCTCGTCCACGGTCTCCTGCGTGCCGACGCCGAGAGCCTCGGCCGCGTAGGCGCGCAGGCGTGCGATCAGGGACATGGCGGCTCCGGGGGATCGTGCACCGCAACAGTTCGGGCCCCGGCGGCGCGCCGTCAAGCACGCCGCCGCACGTCGCGCCGGACCGTGGCCCGGTTGCATCGCCGGCGCGGCGCTCACCGGCGCGCTGCGGCCTCCGCCCCCGTCACCAGCGGCGCGAGGATCGCCTCGGCCGCTCGGACGGTCGCGGGCCCGGCCTCGGCGGGCGTGCCGGCGCGGAAGGGCGGCGCCGGGGCGTACTCGGCGACGAGCTGCGCGGTGCGGGCGTAGGAATGCCCGCGCAGGCGCGCGGCGAGCGCCAGCCCGAGATCGAGCCCCGCCGAGACCCCAGCCGCGGTGACGCGGTCGCGGTCGAAGACGACGCGCTCGGCCACCGGCCGGGCGCCCAGGAGCGGCAGCACCGCGTCGCGCACGCTCCAGTGGGACGTCGCGCGGTAGCCGCGCAGCAGGCCCGCCGCCCCGAGGATCAGCGACCCGGTGCAGACGCTGGCGATCCAGCCGGCCCGCGCGGCGCGGTCGCGCAGGAAGGCGAGGAGCGCGGCGTCGCCCATCTGGGCGGGGGTGCCGTCGCCCCCGGGGACGAACAGGACGTCGAGATCCGCCGGGCAGGTCGCGAAGCCGTGGGTCGCCACCAGGACGAGGCCGGTGTCGCTCGTCACCGGGCCGGGCTCCGCGCCGACGAGGTGGAGGCTGCCGGGGGCGAGGCCGGCGAGGAAGGTCTGCGGCCCCACGAGATCGAGCGCGGTGAGGCCCGGATAGACCAGCATGGCGATCCGGACGGGCCGATCCGGCGGGATCGGCGCCGGATCGCCGGCGGCGGCCAGGGCCGGACGGAGCGGCGCGGCGAGGGCTGCAGCGAGCGCGGCGGCGACGAGATCGCGGCGGCTGGCGTCCGGCGCGGTCACGGGCGCGCCGGGCGGCTCACAGGGCCCAGGCCGCGTCGCGGTAGGCGCTGTCCCAGAACTGCCACTCGAGCCGGGTGGCCTGCGTGAACGCCCGGTGCATCCGCGCGCGCTCGGCCTCCGACGCGTCCCGCGCCGCGCGGTCCGTGGCGGCGATCATGGCCGCGACCGCCGCGGCGAAATCGTCGCCCGCGTAGGTGTCGATCCAGGCGCGATACGGGTTGTCGGGCGCCGCGCGGGCGAAGATGTCGTCGCCGACCGCCTTGTAGATCCAGAAGCAGGGCAGCAGGGCCGCGCAGAGGACCGCGTAGGGCTCGGCGTAGGCGGTGGCCGTGAGGTAGCTGACGTAGTGGTCGCAGGCCGGCGTCAGGGGCGTGGCCGCGAAGGTCTCCGGCCCGATGCCGTAGTCGCGGAAGAAGCCGCCGTGGAGGGCGCGCTCGACCACGATCGCCTCCTGCGCGGCGCGGGAGAACTGCACGATCGTGTCCGGATCCGGCGCCTTCGCGGCGGCGAGGCTCAGCGCCCGGCCGAAGCCGATCAGGTAGTGCGCGTCCTGCACGATGTAGTGCCGGAACCGGTCTTGCGGCAGCGTGCCGGCGGCGAGCTCGGCGTTGAACGGCATCGACCGGATGGTCTCGTAGGCGGCGGCGTTGCGCGCCCAGGCCTCCCGGGAGAAGGCGTCGTCAGGTCCGGGAAATGCCACGGCTTAGCCCTGCCGCTGCGCGTGGGTGACGGCGACGTGGATCAGCTCGGCGAGGGTGCGCACGCCGAGCTTCTGGCGCATCTGAGAGCAGGCGTTCGTCACGGTCTTGTAGCTCACCGACAGGTCGGCCGCGATGGCTCCGTAGGAGCGGCCCTGCGCGAGGCGCGCCAGGATCTGCTGCTCGCGGGGAGTCAGCTGCGATTCCGGCGCGCGGCGTGCGTCGGCGCGCAGCATCGCCACCTCGGTGGCGAGGCGCCGGTCGAGGTAGACCTCGCCGACGCGGACCTTGGCGAAGGCCTCGAACAGCTCGGCCGAGGCGTGGTCCTTGAGGACGTAGCCCAGGGCCCCCGCCTCGAGGGCGCGGGCGACGATCACCGGGTCGTTGTGCATGCTGAAGACCAGGATGCGCGTCTCGGGCGCGACCGCCCGGATCCGCCGGATCAGGCCGAGCCCGGCCATGCCGCTGCCCTGGAAGGTCAGGTCGCAGATCACGACCGGCGGGCGGAGCCGGTGGAAGATCCGGTAGCCGCCGACGACTGTCGTCGCCTCCGCGATGGTTTCGACGCCGGAATCCTCCAGCACGCGTCGACAGCCCTGCAGGACGATTGGGTGATCATCGATGACGAGAACCGGCAGGCGCGTGGCGGCGGCGTCGATCTGGGATGCGATGGCGTTCATGCGCTCGGCGCGGTGTTGTTCTCGTCGCCCCGGTCGGGCGGAACGGGGATCGTGATCCGGACGATCGCCCCGGGGCCGGCATTGTCAAGGGCGAAGGTGCCGTCGAGGGCCTCCACGCGCTCGCGCATCCCCGACAGACCGAGCCCGGTACCGTGTTCCGGCGGGATTCCGGTGCCGTTGTCGCGGATGGTGAGGTCGATCCGGCCGCCGGTCTCGGCCGCCTCGGCCTCCACCCGGGTCGCGGCGCCGTGCCGCACGGCGTTGGTGGCGCTCTCCTGAACGCAGCGGAACACCGTGAGGTCCACGAGGTCGCCGTAGCCCCGGGCCAGCCCGTCGAAGCGGCCCGCGAAGGTGATGCCGGGATGGCGCTGCCCGAAGCCGCGCAGGAGCAGGTCGAGGCAGGTCGCCAGGGGCGCCTGCCCGAGGCCGTGCGGCCGCAGGCGGTTCAGGAGTTCCCGGTTGACGGTCTGGACCTGCCCGACGATCGCGCTGATCTCGGCCGCCCGGGCGGCGAGCTTCTCGCGGCTCGGCTCGGCCGCGCCGGAGGCGATGCGGCCGATCGAGGCGGCGTTGGCCTCCAGGGCGAACAGGCACGGGCCGAACTCGTCGTGCAGCTCCAGGGCCGTCCGGCGGCGCTCGTCGTCCTGCGCGGTCAGGAGCTGGCGGTTGAGGCGGCCGTTGGCGGCCCGGACCTCGCCCAGGGCCTCGGCGACCTTGTTGAACCGCTCGGCGATCACGGCCAGCTCCCGGGCGCCGGGCGGCTCCAGGCGGGCGGTGTAGTCGTGGTGCTCCAGCTGGGTCAGGCCGGCGCCGAGCCGCCGCAGCGGCGCGAGGATCCGGCCCAGCGCGATGTAGAGTGCGATCAGCATCGCGGCGTTGATCGCCAGGGTGGTCAGCGAGAGCGCCCGGGCGTAGCCCCAGATCTCGTCGATCTCGTCCATCGGCTGCGTGGTGATCTGCGCCGTGCCGAGCCGCCGCCCGTTGACGACGATCGGAAGGGCGTGGCGCTCGATCGGCGGCATGATCAGGTCGGCGAACCAGCGCGGCGCCTCCCGGTCGGCGCGCGGCGGCGGCAGCGGCCGGCCGACCTCGTCGCCGTCCGCGTCGAGCACGGCGACCCGGACGTGCCGGAGGACCTTGAAGCGCAGGTCGAGGGTCTGGAGCAGCGTGTCGGGCGCGGCGGTGTCGGACAGGCGGATCGTGTCGGCCACCAGCGACTCGACGGTCGCGAGCGACGCGCGGGTCTCGACGCGCACGGCCGACCGGGCGTTCAGGACGATGACCGCGCAGGAGATCACGGCCGCGAAGGCGTCGATCAGCAGGACCACCGCGACGAGCCGCGCGCGGGTGGACCACGCCGACCAGGGCCAGCGGCGGAGCCGGGGAGCGTCCGGCGCTTCGGCCGTCTCGGTACGCGGGGACAGGTTCGGGCGGGTATCCACGCGCTGACGCATAGCGACCGCGCCGGCGAAGTCCATGGCGCCCGCCGCGGGCGGCCGGCAGAGTGGCGCCCCGGACGTGCTCAGGCCGCCCCGCCCCCAGTGCAGCGGACGGGGCGAACACCGATTCTTAAGCGGCGCGGCGTAATCTTGTGGATAGCCGCGCCAGGACTGGCTGGGCAGGCAATTCGGACCGACATCATTGCGCCGTATTGCAGCTCCTCTATCGCCACCAGAGTCGAACCACCTTCGAATCCTCGGAGTGTGGCGGCCGGTGAAGGGGAGCCCGGTCGCGCGCGGCGTGTATCGTGTCAGAGACCCCGGCCTATGATCGATCTCAACCTCGACCCGTCCGAGACCCGGCCTGACCGGACGCCGTCGGCCAAGCCCGGGTCGTCGCTGAACCTCAAGGTCGTGCTGTTCAGCGTGGCTGGCGCGAGCGCGCTGGTCGGCTTCGGCGTCGCCGCCTCGACGGTGATGGCCGGCCTGGCGGCGCCGACCCCCGTGAAGATCGTCGCGTCCCGGCAGGCCGCGGACTGGCCGGAGCTGAAGGACGGGCTGCCCGCCATCAAGGGCTCCGTCCAGGCGGCGGCCGCCCCGGCGCAGCCCGCCAAGCCGGAGACACCGGCGCTCAGGATGGTGTCGCTGCCGGAGGCGTTCGCGGCGATCACGCCCGCGCCGACGCCGCCCGCGCCCGACGCCCCGCGGCCGGCGGCTCCGCAGCCCGCGAAGGTCGCCGCCGCCCCCGTCGCGCCGACGCAGCGCATCCCGGTTCCGACGCCCGTCACGCCGGTCGCGGCCGCGCGGGAAGTCGCGCCTCTGGCGCCGGTCCGCACGGCCGCGCTTCAGACGCCCCGCGCCTCCGAGACGGTCCGGGCCCGCGAGCTCGTCGAGCCGGCCGCGCCGAAGCCGGTGGCGGAGAGCACGGAGCGCGCGGAGAAGGCCGAGCGTCCCGAGAAGAAGGAGCGGGCCGAGAAGACGGAGCGCTCCGGGAAATCGGATAGGACGGAGCGCGCCGAGAAGATCGAGCGCCCCGAGAAGCCCGCGCCCAAGGCGGCGACCCGCCAAACGCCCGCGCCGACGCGGACCGCCGACAAGGCGAAGGGCGCCGCCACCGTTGCCCAGGCGGAGCCCGCCGAGGCGGAGGACACCGAGGTGCTCGGCATCAAGCTCCCGTCCCTGGCGCCGGCCGGGCGGAAGCTGAAGGAGAGCGTCGACGCCCTCGGCGACGCCGTCAAGAACGTCTTCTGAGCCGCCGCGCCGGCCCCGCTCACGGGGCCGGACGTCTGCCGGGGCCGGCGCTCAGGCCCGGCCCGTCTGGCGCCCGGCCTTGTCGCCCTTCGGCCCGGTGCGCTCGGCCTTGCGCTGGTGCTTGCCGGCCCGCGGGCTCGCGAATCCCTTCGGCCCGGCGGGTGGCCCCCTGCGCTCGGCCGGCGCCCCATCGCCCGCGAGCGCCTCGACCTGGATCTCCGGCGAGCCGTTGCGGGCGAAAGCCTCGGCGAAGCGCGCCGCCGCGTTGCCCCGCACCTCGAACTTGGTCTCGCGGTCGAAGATCCGGATGGCGCCGATCTCCTGGCGCCCGATACCGCCCCGACGGGTCAGCATCGGCAGCAGCCGGCGCGGGTCGGCGTTGTCGCGGCGGCCGAGGTTGAGCCGGAACCAGACCGCCGGCCCCATGGCGGCGATCCGCTCCGGGTCCATCGGGTCGTAGGGCGGACGCTCGCCGCGGGGGGCGCGGCCCTCGCCCGGATCGCTGACCTCCTCGGGGGCCGGCAGGCGGGTGCGGTACACGCGGGCCAGGAGCGCGGCGAGCTCTTCCGGGCTCTTGCCGGCGAGCAGCGTCTCGGCCAGCGCGACGTCCTCCTCGGCCGGCGGCTCGGCGAAGAGCGGGTCGGACAGCATGCGCTCGCCGTCGAGCCGGCGGATCTCGTCGGCCGAGGGCGGCCCCGACCATTCGGGGCTCACCTTGGCGATGGCGAACATCTGCTCGGCCCGGCGCCGCCGGGAATTGGGGATCAGCAGCACCGAGGTGCCCTTGCGGCCGGCGCGGCCGGTGCGGCCGCTGCGGTGCTGCATGACCTCGGCGTCGTGCGGGAGATCCGCGTGGATGACGAGGCTGAGCGACGGCAGGTCGATGCCGCGGGCGGCCACGTCGGTGGCGACGCAGACGCGGGCGCGGCCGTCGCGCAGGGCCTGGAGGGCGGCGTTGCGCTCGCCCTGCCCCAGCTCGCCCGAGAGCGCCACCACCGAGAAGCCCCGCTCGGTCAGGCTGGCCTGGAGGTGCCGGACGGCGTTGCGGGTGTTGCAGAAGACGATCGCGGTCTTGGCGTCCGCCTCGCGCAGGAGGTTGAGCACCACGTGCTCGGTCTCCCGCGGCATGATCCGCACCGCCCGGTAGGCGATGTCGGCGTGGCCCTTGGTCTCTCCCTTGATCGCGAGCCGGAGGGCCCCGCGCTGGTAGCGCTCGGCCAGCGTCTCGATCGCCTTCGGCAGGGTCGCGGAGAACAGGTAGGTGGCCCGCTCCGCGGGCGTCGCCGAGAGGATGAACTCGATGTCCTCGCGGAAGCCGAGATCGAGCATCTCGTCCGCCTCGTCGAGGACCACGGCGCGCAGCGCCGTCGGGTCGAGGTTGCGGCGCTCGAGGTGGTCGCGCAGGCGGCCCGGCGTCCCGACCACGATGTGGGTGCCGTCCGCGAGCATCCGGCTCTCCCGGCGCGGATCCATGCCGCCGACGCAGGCCGCGACACGGCCTCCGGCCGGCCCATAGAGCCAGGACAGCTCCCGCTGGACCTGCAGGGCGAGTTCCCGGGTCGGGGCGATCACGAGGGCGAGGGGCGCCGCCGGGGGCGGCAGATGCTCGGCCTCCCCGATCAGCATGCTGGCCATGGCGAGGCCGTAGGCCACGGTCTTGCCGGACCCGGTCTGGGCCGAGACGAGGAGGTCGCGGGAGCCGGCGGCGGCTTCCAGCACGGCGGCCTGGACCGGCGTCGGGTCGGCGTAGCCGCGGTCGCTCAGGGCCCGCGCGAGGGGGGCGGGCAGGGTCGGGAAAGGCAAGCTTCGGGAACTCTCAACGGCCGTGCCGCGCCCGGCAGCGCGCCATCGCGCGGCGGGGGAATCAGGCGCCGGACTTTATTCGGGTGCCTGGAAGGTAACGCCAACCGGGCCGACTGACCACTCCCGTCGCAGCATGGGGCGGTTGCGCGCGCTCGATCCGGGATCCGGCACGCCTCATCGGCGCGCGAATGGACCCGCGGCCGATCGGCCGTCGACGCCGACACTGGTCCGACGACCTGCTAAGGCTCCCGTGAATCGCGCACGTCGAGGCCCGACGCGAACCGAGCGGAGTACACGTTCATCATGATGGCAGCCCTGCGGGTGGCGGTAGCCTGGGCGACGGTTCTCGCCTTCACGTGGTTCGGCAAGGACTGGCTCGGAGACCTGTCGCAGCCCCTGTTCGCGGGGGGCCTGTTCGCGTGGCTGCTCGCCGTGATCGTCTGGGCCGCCTTCGGCGTAGTGCACGAGGCCGAAGAACTGGCACACCGCCTCGGCGAGCCCCTCGGGACGCTGGTCCTGACGCTGGCCATCGTCATCATCGAGGTGGCGCTGATCTCCGCCGTGATGCTGTCGGCCAAGGACGCGCCGACCCTCGGCCGCGACACGATGTTCGCGGTGCTGATGATCGTGCTGAACGGCGTCGTCGGGCTGGGCCTCCTGGTCGGCGGCCTGCGCCACCACCAGCAGCGCTACAACCTCCAGGGTGCCTCGGCCTTCATGGCGGTGATCATCCCGCTCACCACCATCGCGCTGATCATCCCCAACTTCACCAGCTCCACCAGCGACGGGACCCTGACGACGCTTCAGGCGGTCACGTTCTCGGTGTTCACCCTCGCCCTCTACGGCGTGTTCCTGCTGATCCAGACCGGGCGCCACAGCGAGTTCTTCATCGACGCGGAGATCCCCGAGGCGACGGAGCCGCCGCACGGCGCGGATCCGGTCTCGGGCGGCAGCGTCGCCAAGCATGTCGGCCTGCTGCTCGCCAACGTCCTGCCGATCGTGATCCTGGCCAAGAGCCTCGCGGTGATCCTCGATCACGGCATCGCGGCGCTCGGCGCGCCGACGGCGCTGGGCGGCGTGCTGATCGCCGCCATCGTGTTCACGCCGGAGGGGATCTCGGCGCTCAAGGCGGTGGCCCGCAACGAGCTCCAGCGGGCGATCAACCTGTGCCTGGGGGCGGCCACTTCCACGGTCGGCCTCACCGTGCCGGCGATCCTGACCATCGGGCTGCTCACCGGCCAGACCGTGGTGCTCGGCCTCAAGCCCACCGAGATGACCCTGCTGGCCGTGACGCTGATCCTCAGCGCCCAGACCTTCTCGGGCTCGCGCACCACCGTGCTGGAGGGCGCGGTGCACCTCGTGCTGTTCTTCGTCTACCTCGTGCTGATCTTCAGCCCCTGATTCGGCTTCCGGCTGAACGCTTCGGGCGGCGCAACCCGCTCCGTCATCGCGAGCGCAGCGAAGCCACCCGGGGCGGCGCGACGTTGGAGAACGTGGCGCACTCTGGATTGCTTCGCTCCGCTCGCAGAGACGACAGAGCCGAGATCCTCGACCGGAAAGCGCCAAGCCTCGTTCAGGCGCCGAAGCGCTCGGTGCGGATCAGGCCCGGCGCGACGCCCTGCGCCAGGATCAGGTCCGAGGCCGCGGCCACGAACCGGTTCGAGCCGCAGAGGAACACCTTCCCGGGCGCCCCGATCCGCGCCAGGGCGTCGGCGACGAGTGGCGCGTCGATCCGCTTGCCGCCGGGCTCGCGGGTCGTGGCGAGATGCAGGGAGAAGTTGGGATCCGTCTCGGCGAGTCGCTCCAGCTCGGCGACCGCGATCGCCTCCGCGCGGGTGCGGGCCGAGTAGATCAGCGCCGCCGGGATCGCCCGCCAGTGCTGCGCCCGCCGCCGCAGCATCGCCAGGAGCGGCACCACGCCGGACCCACCGCCGCCCAGGAGCAGCGGCCCGCCGTCAGACCCGTCCCAGGAGAACGAGCCGCCGATCGGCCCGCGCAGCTCGACCCGGTCGCCGACCTCGGCGCAGTGCGAGAACCAGCCCGAGACCTCGCCGTCCGGCAGGGCCTCGATCATCAGCTCCAGGGTGCCGCTGCCGTCCTGCGCCGAGGCGATGGAATAGCTGCGCTGCGCCTGGTAGCCGTCCTCGGCGGTGAGCCGGACATCGACGTGCTGCCCGGCCCGGTAGGACTCGGCGAGGCCGCAGCGCAGCCGGACGCTCTTCACGTGCGGCGTCACCGGCGCGATCGCGGTGATCTCCGCCTCGTGCCAGCGGAAGACGATGGGCTCGAACGCCGGGTCAGTCACTGTGTCCGTCACCGCGTCAGTCACCACCTCAGGAACCGCCTCAGTCACCGATGTAGCGCTGCTCACGCCAGGGATCCCCGTACATGTGGTAGCCGCGCAGCTCCCAGAAGCCGGCCGTGTCGGTCTGGGTGAACCGGAGGCCCTTCACCCACTTGGCGCTCTTCCAGAAGTAGAGATGTGGCACGAACAGCCGCGCCGGACCGCCGTGATCCGGATGGATCGGCTGGCCCTCGTAGCGCGTCGCCACCAGGGCGCGGCCGCCCACGAGGTCGGCCACCGGCACGTTCGTGGTGTAGTCGTCATGGGATTCCGCCAGGAGGTAGCCAGTCGGCGCCGCGATCCCGGCATCGGCCAGGATGTCGTCGAAGCTGACGCCCTCCCAGGTCGTGTCGAACTTCGACCACTTGGTGACGCAGTGGATGTCGCCGCGCCAGGTGGTGCGGGGCAGCGCCTCGAACTCCGCCCAGCTCCACGCCTTGATCGGCCGGGACCCCTCGCGCAGCGTGAAGCGCCACGTGGCCATGTCGACGGTCGGGTTGGGGCCGATCTGGAGGATCGGGAAATCGTCGGTGAGATACTGACCCGGCGGCAGGCGCGCGCCGGTCTCGGGCGGCTGCCTGCGTCCGACGAAGCCCCGTGTCACCATGACGGTCGCCGCTCCTCTCGCTCGCCCTCCGGCTCGCCCCCGGGTTTGGTGCGGCGGAGCACCTCACGTCAAGCCGGCACGTGCGGCCGAACAAACGCCCCAAAGCTCGGGTGTGCTAGCAGCTCTGTGCCGATCGATCGGCACGAATCGCCTGCTTTCAGGGGGATGTCATGAAGTACCTTCTCGCGACGAGCCTTGTCGTCGGGAGCCTCGCCACGCTCGCGCCGGCCGCCCAGGCCCGCGACGGCATCGGCGCCGGCGGCGCGGCCGCCCTCGGCGTGCTCGGCGGCCTGGCCGTCGGCGGCGCCATCGCGTCGGCCAACAACGGCTACTACCCGGGCCGCCCGGTCTACCGCGCCCCGCCGCCGGTCTACGTCGAGGAGGATTACGGCCCGGTCTGCCACTTCGAGCGCCGCCGGACCTACGATGCCTACGGCGACGTCTACATCCGCCGCGTCCGCGTCTGCGAGTAGGCGGCTTCCGGAGTGGCCTCTGCGGCGGGCGCCGGTTTCAGGCGCTCGGCGCAGGCGATCCCGGCCAGCACCAGGGCCAGGGCGACCCCTTCCGTCGCGCCGAACGGCTCGCCGACCAGCAGGACGGCGAGGATCGCGCCGAAGATCGGCACGAGGTTGACGAACAGGCCGGCGCGGTTCGGGCCGATGATCTCGACGCCGCGCATGAAGAAGAGCTGCGCCAGCAGCGACGGCCCGAGGCCCACGAAGGCGACCATCAGCCAGCCCTCGCGGTTGGGCCAGACGGCGTGGCCCGTCGCCCACTCGACGGCGAGCGGCGGCAGCGAGGTGACGAAGGCCGCGACCGCCATCGCGGCGAAGAACACCAGGGCCGGCACCTTCGGGCGCGTCGGCAGGAAGATCGTGTAGCCCGCGTAGAGCAGGCAGGCGCCGAAGACGAGCACGTCGCCGCGGTTGAAGGCGAGGTTCGTGAGCACGGACAGGTCGCCGTGCGTGGCGGCGAGGCCGGCGCCGACCAGGGTCAGCGCCACGCCCAGGACCTGCCCCGGCGTGACCGGCACCCGGTAGGCGAGCCGGTTCAGGACGATCACCAGCACGGGGATCGCCCCCTGGAACAGGGCGAGGTTGATCGCGCCGGTATGCACACCGGCCGCGTAGAACAGGCAGTTGAAGGCCGTGTAGCCGAGGCCGCCCATCAGCAGGATGCGCAGCCAGTGCGGCCGCAGGAGCGGCCACGCGGCGGCGAGCCGGCGCGCGGCGAAGGGCATGAGCACCAGGCAGGCGACCGCCCATCGGAGCGTCGTGATGACCTGGGGCGACACGTGACCGGGCGCCCAGCGGCTGGTGACGGCGTTGCCGGCCCAGAGCAGCGCCGTGACGGTCAAGAGCAGGTAGGCGGGCGCGGCCGGGGAAGCCCGGCGCGCGCGCCCGGTCGTCAACGGCGGCGGAACTGACCGCCGCGCACCGGCGGGCGGGGTCCGGACGAGCGCTCGTCCTTGTGGCGGAACACGAGGCGGCCCTTCTCGAGGTCGTAGGGCGACATCTCGACCGTCACCCGGTCGCCCGCCAGCGTCTTGATGCGGTTCTTCTTCATCTTGCCGGCTGTGTAGGCCACGATCTCGTGGCCCTGGTCGAGCTGCACGCGGTAGCGCGCATCCGGCAGGATCTCGATCACGAGACCATCGAACTGCATCAATTCTTCTTTCGCCATGCACCTTCTCCAGTCGGACCGTCCGGCAGCAGGCGTTCCGGCAATGCGTGTTCGGCTGTCATCGAGCTCGGGAAACGCCGCAGGGCGCGGATCCGATCCGGGGGACCGCCCGCGCCAGCTCAGCAGCACCGCCCGCATGTAGTCCCCGCGGGAACCGGCCGCAAGTCACGGACACCGAACACGTTCCGTCATCGACACGATTCGCCGGCTCTCAGGGCTCCGCGTCGTTGCCGGCATAGTCGAGGCGCCCGTCCGGCGTCCGGCGCCAGATCCGCAGGGCGATCGGTGCTCCGGCGCGGTCGCCCCGCGCGTCGAAGGCCACCGATCCGAGCAGCGTCCGGGACGGCCCCGTCCGCACGGCCTCGGCCACCTTGTGGCCGTCCGCGATGCGGCCGGTCCTCGGGTCGGCGGCGCGGGCGCGCTCGGTCGCCTGCGCCAGGAGTTCCACGGCCGCGTAGGCGTTGGCCGCGACGCTCTCCGCCTCGGGCGAGCGCGGCGCCGGGCGGGCGCCGCGGATCTCGGGCAGGCGCGGCGGATCGGGAACCAGGGTCATGACCGTCCCCTCCCCGTCCCCGTCGGCCGCGGCGGCGAAGGCGGGGTCGAGGATGCCGTCGCTCGCCACCAGCGTCGCGCCGAGGCCGGCCTCGCGCATGGCGCGGAGCAGGGTCGCGGCCTCGGGCGCGAGGCCGCCGAAATACACCGCGTCGGGGCGCGCCGCCTTCAACCGCGCGACGAGGTCCGCGAGGTCGCGGGTGCCCCGAGGGAAGCCGTCGAACAGCATCTCCGGCATGCCGGCCTCCTTCAGCCGCGCCGCCACCGCGTCGGCGAGGCCGCGGCCGAAGGTCGAGCGGTCGCTGAGGATCCCGACCCGGCGCCCCGCGAAGGCCTTCGCCAGGTAGGCCCCGGCCGCCCGACCCTGCTGGGCGTCGCTCGGTCCGAGGCGGAACAGGTTCCACAGGCCCCGCCCGGTCAGCGGCCCGTAGGCCGCCCCCGGCGCGACCATGACCGCGCCCGCCTCCTCGTACACGGGCGCCGCGGCCGCGACCGCCCCGGATTCGAGCGGCCCGACGACGAGGCGCACGCCGTCGGCGGCGAACTTCTTCGCGACGGCGACGGCCTGCCGCGCGTCGCCGCCGTCGTCGGCCGGGACGAGGACCCAGCGCGGGCGGCCGCCCGCGACGCGGTTGAGGTCGGCCACCGCCTGTTCGGCGCCCTGCCGGAGCCCCTGGCCGAAGGCGGAATCCGGACCGGTCAGCGGCGCCGACAGGCCGATCCGCACCGGTGCCTGCGCGACGGCCGGGGCGGCCGCGAGGAGAAGGGCGAGGAACGGGAGGAGGCGACGGATCATGGCGGCACTCTAGGACCGTCTCCGCCCCGACCGGAAGGGCGCCGCCCCCGGATCGCCCAGACTATCGTCGGGCGCACCGTCGCGCAGATCGTTGAGCGGATCGGGACGCTGATGCGCGCGGAAGCGCTGGCGGGCGGGCGCGATGTGCGGAATAAGGGCGTCGGCCCGGCCCGTCGCCGGGCGTGCCGGCGCCCTTCCACGCGTCGCCGGCCGAGACCCTCTGGGACGATTGACGATCATGACCTCGCTGTTCGCCGGCATCCAGGACGCGCCGCTCGACCCGATCATGCGCCTGTTCGAGGCCTTCAACGCCGACCCGAGCCCCAAGAAGCTCAACCTCGTGGTCGGCGTGTACACGGACGCGGACGGCAAGGTGCCGCGCCTGCGCGCCGTGCAGACCGCCGAGAAGCGCTGGATCGAGAAGGGCCTGCCGAAGACCTACCGGCCGATCGAGGGCACCAAGCCGTTCCGCGACGCGGTCCAGGAACTCCTGTTCGGCAAGGGCGCGCCGATCCTGTCCCAGAACAGGGCCGCGACGCTCCAGAGCATCGGCGGCACCGGCGCGCTGAAGACCGGCGCCGACCTGCTGGCCAAGCTCTACCCGAACGCCACCGTGGCGGTGAGCAACCCGAGCTGGGAGAATCACAAGGCGCTGTTCGGCCAGGCCGGCTTCACCGTGGTCGACTATCCCTACTTCTCGGCCGAGACCGGCGGCGCCGACTACCCGGCCATGAAGGCCTATCTCCAGGATCTGCCGAAGGGCTCGATCGTGGTGCTGCACGCCTGCTGCCACAACCCGACCGGCGCCGATCTCGGCCTCGACGAGTGGCGGGACCTCGTGCCCCTGATGGCCGAGCGCGGCCTGATCCCGTTCCTCGACATCGCCTACCAGGGCTTCGGCAACGGCCTCGACGCCGACGCCGAGCCGGTGCGCCTGTTCGCCGAGTCCGGCCAGGAATTCCTGGTCGCCTCCTCGTTCTCGAAGTCGTTCTCGCTCTACGGCGAGCGCGTCGGCGCGCTCACCATCGTGGCCGAGAACCCGGCCGCGAAGGCCAAGGTCGAGGCCTTCGCCAAGCGCCTCGTCCGGGCGAGCTACTCGAACCCGCACACCCACGGCGCGGCGATCGTCGAGATCGTGCTCACCGACTCGGAGCTGCGCGCCGACTGGGAGCGGGAACTCGGCGAGATGCGCGACCGGATCCGCGCCATGCGCGAGCGGATGGCCGACAGCCTGCAGCAGCGCCACCCGGAGCGCGGCTTCGACGCCATCAAGGCGCAGAAGGGCATGTTCTCCTACACGGGCCTGAGCCCCGCCGAGGCCACCCGCCTGCGCGAGGACCACGAGGTCTACGCCCTGGAGACGGGCCGGATCTGCGTCGCCGCCGTCAACACCCACAACATCGACCACGTCATCGACGCGATCGACGCGGTGGTGAAGGGCTGAACCGGGTGTCGGCCCCCAAGCGCGTCTGCCGATTCAACGTCTGGATCAATCCGGTCTTCGACGCGCGCCTGGGGGCCGAGCCCGACATCGACCTTCAGGTCGGCGACCTGCAGGGACCGGACGACGCGCTCGCGGCGCTGCTGGCGCGGGTCCACGTCCTCCACGTCTCGCCGGCGCGGGACGAGTTGCCGCGCCGCTGGCACGTGACCGACGCGCTGCTCGCCGAATGCCCCAACCTGCTCGCGGTCTCGTCGGCCGGGGCGGGCTTCGACACGGTGGACGCCGCCGCCTGCACCCGGGCCGGCGTCGCGGTGGTGAACCAAGTGGGCGGCAATGCCCGCTCGGTGGCGGAACTGGCGATCGGCCTGATGCTCGCCGTCTCGCGCAAGATCTGCGTCTCCGACCGCCTGCTCCGGACCGCGCGCGGCTTCACCCGCGAATCGCTGATGGGCCACGAGATCGGCGGCGCGACCCTGGGCCTCATCGGGATCGGTCATACCGGCCGGGAGGTCGCCAAGCTGGCCCGCGGCTTCGACATGCGGGTCCTCGCCCACGATCCCCTGCTCTCGGACGCGGAGATCCGGGCCCGCGGCGCGGAGCCGGTGGACCGGGCGCGGCTGCTCGCCGAGTCCGACATCGTATCCCTGCACTGCCCGCTCGACGACACCACCCGGGGCAGCTTCGACGCCGCGTCCTTCGCGGCGATGAAGCCGGGGGCGCTGTTCATCACCACCGCCCGGGGCGGGGTCCACGACGAGGCGGCGCTCGCCGCCGCGCTCACCGCCGGCCATCTCGCCGGCGCCGGCCTCGATGTCTGGTCGCCGGAACCGCCGTCCCTCGACGCGGCCCTGCTGCAGCTCGACACCGTGGTGGCGACCTACCACACCGCCGGCGTCACCCACGAGGCGCGGCGCAACGTGGCCGCCTGGGGGGCCGAGCAGATCGTCGGCCTGCTCCGGGGCGAGACGCCGCCGCGGCTCGTCAATCCCGAGGTCTGGCCCACGGTCCTCGAGCGCCGGGCGCGGCTGCTCGGCGGCGCCTGACCGGGAACAGGTCCCGCTCCGCCCTGTCTGGGCGGCGCGCGAACCGGTCACGATCGCTCGGACGACGTGAGAGGCGTCGTCTGTGCAGATGCCCCGCGACCCGGCGTGTTGAGAGCCCGTGCGCCGGAGCGATCTTCCCCTTCCCTCACCGGTCGAACGGGCGGCGACGGGGTCTTCGCGCGCCCCGTGTGGGCGGACCGTCGATCCCGCATAGATTATAGTTATTCAAAATCTAGCCTGGATGTTCCGCCGACGATCGAGCTTGACCGTGAATGTTTCCGCACCGTATCTGGCGCCACTCGAAACAGAATGGTCGACATCGTGGTACGGCGTAACTGTGCAAGGTCTTGCACGCGGGCTTCGCGCGGCGTTTCCGGGCGCGCAGCCAGAATCTCCCTCTTCCTCACTCCGGTATTGCTCCCGTCTCCGGGCTGGGCTCAACTTGCCGTTGACAGTTCCCAGGAAGTCCAGCTGGAGGAGCTGTCGGTGGCGGGGACCGGCGACGGGACGTCCCGCGTCGACGGTTACCGGGCCACGCGGGCGGTGAGCGCCACGCGGACCGACACGCCCGTCCGCGAGGTGCCGCAGACCATCGTGGCGGTGCCGCAGGCGGTGCTGGAGGACGCGGCGGCGACGCGGATCGACAGCGCCCTCGACCTCGCGGGCGTCGGCCGCGGCAACAATTTCGGCGGTCTCGGCCTGACCGAGTTCACGATCCGCGGCGTGGCGACCGGCGAGTATTACCGCAACGGGTTCCCGATCAACCGCGGCTACCCCAACAGCCCCGACATCGTCTCCATCGAGCGCATCGAGGTCCTCAAGGGCCCCTCGGCCTTCCTGTACGGCCGCGGCGATCCCGGCGGCACCTTCAACATCGTGACCAAGCAGCCGCTGGCGGCGCGCTCCCTCACGGTCGGCACGCAGTACGGCAGCTTCGGCGCCAAGCGGAGCACCTTCGACGCCACCGGCGCCCTCGACGAGAGCGGGCAGGTGCTGGCCCGCGTCACCGGCGCCGTCGAGGACAACGGCAGCTTCCGGGACTTCGTCACCAGCGACCGCTACGCCCTCGCCCCGGTCATCGCCTGGAAGCCGACGACGGACACGACCGTCACCCTGGAGGGCGACTTCGTCAGCACGGCGCAGACCTTCGACCGCGGCATCGTCCCGCTGGGGGGCAACGTGCGCGCCCTGCCGCGCAGCCGCTTCATCGGCGAGCCGGGCCTGCCGCCGGCCCATGTCGACAACGCCCTCGGCCAGCTGCGCGTCGAGCACCGGTTCGACCAGGACTGGGTGCTGAACGTCGGCGCCCAGGTGCTCGGCGGGAACCTGTCGGGCTACGGCGTCGGCGCCATCGGCCTGCTGCCGGATGGCCGGACCCAGCGGCGAACCCTGGAATGGCGGGACCTGACGTGGTCCGACCTCGACCTGCAGGCGAATCTCGCGGGGAAGTTCGAGACCGGCCCGTTCCGCCACACGCTCCTGCTCGGGCTGGAATACGACAGCTACCGCTACCGGGAGGTGTTCAACCGCTCGAACGTCGCGACGAACCCGTTCCTCCTCGACCTGCTGGCGCCGCGCTACGGCCAGCCGCTGCCGCCGATCACCGCGCGGGTCACGAACTTCCTACAGAAGACCGAGAGCTACGCCGGCTACGTGCAGGACCAGATCGACCTCACGCCCCGCCTCCACGCTCTCCTGGGCGTCCGGGTCGAGGACCTCGGGCTGGTCTCGACGAACAACCTCACGAAGAGCATCACCAGCCTACAGGGTCTGGTGGCGACGCCGCGCTTCGGCCTGCTCTACGACCTGACCGACACGGTCGCGCTCTACGGCAACTACGCGCGCTCGTTCCGGCCCAATATCGGCACGGATCGCAGCGGCCGGCCCTTCGCGTTCGAGGAGGGCGAGGGCTACGAGGCCGGCGCGAAGGTCAGCCTCCTCGACGGGCGCCTCGACGCCACCGCCGCCCTGTTCGAGATCCGGCGCTCCAACGTCCTCAGCACCGATCCGGTCGACCCGAACTTCAGCGTGGCCACCGGCACGGTGCGCAGCCGCGGCTTCGACCTGACCGCCGCCGGCTACCTGGCCCCGGGCTGGCGCGTGATCGGGACCTACACGCGCGTCGACGCGGCCGTCGCCCGCGACAACACCCTGCCGGTCGGCACGCGCATCGCCAACGTGCCCGCCAACAGCCTCGCGTTCCAGACCGTCTACGAGTTCCAGAGCGGCGACCTGAAGGGGCTCGGCCTGGGCGGCGGCCTCGACTTCGTCGGCCGACGCGCCGCGGGGACGGCACTCGCGACCTTCAACCTGCCGCAATACACGCTGGTCAACCTGATCTCGTACTACCAGATCGCGCCGGGCGTGCGGATCTACCTCAACGTCGACAACGTGTTCGACGCGACGTTCTACGACCGCGCGTTCCAGAACCGCTACGCGACGCCGGGGCAGCCCCGCACGATCATCGGCGGCGTCGCCGCCCGGTTCTGAGGCCCCGGCGCTACGCCGCTGCCGCCCGCATCCAGCCGAGCCCCGCCTCGGTGCCGGCCGCGGGATGGTACTCGCAGCCGACGAAGCCGGAATAGCCGACCTCCTCCAGGGCGGCGAAGATCGGGTCGAAGGCGATCGTGCCGGTCCCCGGCTCGTGCCGCCCGGGATCGTCGGCGATCTGGACATGGGCGATGAGCGGCGCGTGCGCGCGGATCAGCGCCGCCGGGTCATGGCCGAGACACACGCAGTGATAGGCGTCGAACAGCAGCTTGACGTTGTCGCGGCCGATCGTCCGGATCGCCTCGACCGCCAGCAGCGGGTCGTCGATCGCGTAGTCGGCGATCGAGCCGGGACCGATCGGCTCGACGATCACCGTCATGCCGCGCGCGCCCGCGGCGTCGGCCGCGAAGGCGAGGTTGTCGAGATAGGTGTCCCAGAGCCGCGCCCGCTCGACTCCCGCGGGCCGGACGCCCGCCATCGGGTGGACCATCCGGCAGCCGAGCTGCGCGACGTAGTCCAGGGTCGGCTCGATCGTGGAGCGGAAGTAATCGATCCGGTCGGGCAGCGCCGCGAAGCCCTTCTCGCCCTTGGCGGCGTCCCCTGCCGGGAAGCCGGTCTGGACCAGCGGCACGCCCGCCCGCTCCAGCCAGCCCGCGACCTCCCGGGCCGGCGTCCCGAACAGGTTGGGATGCTCGACCGCGCGGAACCCGGCACGGGCCGCCGCCGCGAAGCGCTCGGCCAGCGGCAGCTCCGTGAACAGGAAGCCGCAATGGCCGCTGAGACGATCCTTGTAGGCACCGAGCTTCATGGGTCAGGCGCTCCCGCCGGTCTCGATCATCGCCCGCATCCGATCCACCGCCGCGTGGGGCGCGGTCAGCACCGGGACGTCGACGGCCTTCCGCACGCCCTCGGCCGCGCGCGAGGTGGAGAAATGCGCGAGCATGATCGCGTCGCAGTCGCGCAGGTCCGACGCCCGCTCGGCGATCAGCCGGTTGTGGGTCTCGGCGTCGCCGGCGCGCAGCCGCGCCATCGCGTCGTCCACCAGGACCGTCCGGAGGCTCGCCGGGCGCGCGGACTCGGCGACGAACTCCTCGAACTCGTCCGTCATCGTGCCGACCGAGGGCCCGAAGGTCGCCAGCATGCCGATGCGCGCGCCCTGCGCGATCGCCGCGCGGAACATCGCCTCGTTGGGCTTGAGCACCGGCACCGGCACGGTCTCGATCAGCCGGTCGATGGCCGGACCGAAGGCCGAGCAGGTGATCAGGATGCCGTCGGCGCCCATGTCGTGGCCGTAGCGGCCGAACCGCACGAAGCGCTCGATCATCGCCTCCGAGATCGCGCCCGGCTCCTTCGCCCGATCGAGGGACAGGCCGTCGTCGAGCAGGTTGACGGTCTCGGCCTCCGGCCAGCGCTCGGCGAAGGCGGCCTGGATCGGCGCCATGGCGACCGGCGTCGCGTGCAGGAGGACGATGCGGGGAGCCATGCTGTGTTCCGGAGAGTCTACGGAGCCGGACGGGGCCGGTCCGCATGTTGTAAGCGATTTCAACTGGGTGGCAAGATAGCGCAGGTCAGGCGTCGGCACGCCGCGGCGGAGCCGTGCTGGCGCGCAGGATCAGCTCGGCGTCGATCTCGGTGAGACGGACCATCGGCCGCCCCTGGATCCGGGCGATCAGGTGGTCGCCGGCGGCGTGGCCGATCTCGGCGGAGTGGATGCGGATCGTCGTCAGCGCCGGGTCAAGGAAGGGCGCGAAGTCGGAATCGTTGTGGCCGATCACCGACAGGTCGCCGGGAATGGAGAGCCCCCTTGTCCGCGCCTCGATCATCGCCCCGAAGGCGATCTGGTCGGTGCCGCAGATGATCGCGGTCGGGGGCGGGCCGCCGGCCAGCATCTGGCGGAACCCGTCGCGGCCGCCGCCGATCCCGTAGGAGATCTCCACGTCGTGCTCCGGGGCGAGCTGCAGGCCGCGGGCCGCGAGCGCCGCCGCGATGCCCGTCACCCGGGCGCCGCCGCGGTCGTTGTTCTTGCGCAGGCCCGAGATCACCCCGATCCGGCGATGGCCGAGATCCATCAGGTAGTTGGCCGCCCGGGCCGCCGAGGCGGCGTTGTCGAAGCCCACGCAGGGGCGCTCGCGGGACAGGCTGAAGGTCTGCACCATCGGGATGCCGGCGCGGGCGATCCGGGCGTGGAGGTCCGGGTGGTGGATGTCGCCGACCAGCATCAGCCCGTCGACACCGCGTTCCAGCAGGAAGGTCGCCTCGCGGAGCTCGTCCTCCAGGTCATAGCCGGCATTGGCCGCCACCAGGGTGTAGCCCGCCTGCCGCAGCCGGTCCTGGAAGCTCGACAGGACGCGCACGAAGGCCTCGTTCTCGATGTTCGGCACGACGGCGCCGACGGCCATGAAGCGGCGCGTCGAGAGCGCCCGGGCCGCGCCGTTGGCGACGAAGCCGAGATCCTGCGCGGCCCGCATCACCGCCGCGCGCTTGTCGGCCCGGACGCCGGCGGAGCCGTTCAGCACCCGGGACACCGTCGCGGTCGAGACGCCGGCGCGGCGGGCGACGTCCCGGGCCACCGGGCTGCGCGTCGGTGGCTCGAGGATCTCCTCCGGCAGGTCCAGCACTGAGATCGATCCCTCTCCCGAACGGCCCCGCGGGGCAGCGCGTCGGCCCCGGATACGCGACGCGGCGATGCCCGGCCAGCAGAAGCGGGCCGAACCGGCAGTATATTGACACCCTACCCGGGCGCTGGCTATCTGAAAGCGCTTTCAAGAAGTCGCTCGATCGGGCGGCCCACAGGAGGATCCGATGGCGACGCTCGACCGGCCGGCCTCCGGACTGGGAGCCCCAGAGCGCGCCGCGCCGACAGTCGGCGGCGCGGACGCCGCGGCGCCGGGCATCGCGGCTCCGCAGGCCATCGTCACCAGCCTGAAGCGCAGCGACGCGGTCACGCCCTACCGGTTCCGCGACCTGCTGGCCCTCGACGATTTCGAGCGGCGCGCCCGCAAGCTCCTGCCGCCGATGATCTTCCAGTACGTGGCCGGCGGGGTCGAGACCGGCTCGGCCCTGGCGCAGAGCCGCGGCGCCTACGCCGACTACGCCCTGGTCCCCCGCCTGATGCGGGACACCTCGGCGCGGGACACCGCCACCACGCTGTTCGGCCAGACCTACGCGGCGCCGTTCGGGATCGGGCCGCTGGGCGGGGCCGCCTTCATCGCCTACCGGGGCGACCTCGTGCTCGCCGAGGCGGCCCGGCGGATGAACCTGCCGATGTGCCTGAGCGCCTCCTCGTTGATCAGGTTGGAGGACGTCCACGCCCAGAACCCGCAGGCCTGGTTCCAGGGCTACCTGCCGGGCGACCAGAACCGGATCGACCGCCTCCTCGACCGGGTCGAGGCCACCGGCTACCGGACCTTCGTGGTCACCGCCGACACGCCGACCCTCGGCAACCGCGAGCACAACATTCGTAGCGGCTTCTCCATGCCGATCAAGGTCACGCCGAAGGTGGCGTGGCAGAGCGCCACCCACCCGCGCTGGCTGCTCGGAACCGTCGCCCGGACCTTCCTCAAGCACGGGGCCCCGCACTTCGAGAACACCGAGGCCGAGCGCGGGCCGCCGATGATGTCCCAGGGCGCGGTGCGCAACACCATCGCCCGCGACCAGCTCTCGTGGAAGAACCTGGAGGCGATCCGCAAGCGCTGGTCCGGCAACCTGCTGGTGAAGGGCCTGCTGGCGCCGGAGGATGTCGACATCGCGCGGGACTGCGGCGCCGACGGCGTGATCCTCTCGACCCACGGCGGCCGCCAGCTCGACTACGCCGTCGCCCCCCTCGACGTGCTGCCGGAGATCGCCGCCCGGAAGGGCGGGCTGAAGATCATCGTCGACAGCGGCATCCGCCGGGGCACCGACGTGATGAAGGCGCTGGCGCTGGGCGCAGACTTCGTCCTGCTCGGCCGGCCCTTCATGTTCGCCGCGGCGCTCGGCGGCGCCGCGGGGGTCGAGCACGCGATGCGGATCCTCAGGGAGGAACTCAACCGCGACATGGCGCTGATCGGGGTGAACCGCCTGTCCGAACTCAATCCCGACTTCCTGCGCCGCACCCCGCGGCGGGCCTGAGCCGATGGCGGGAGGATCGACCATGATCGGCTTCCCGGACACGCGCGGCGCGCCGGCGAGCGGCAGCGGGACAGCCGCCCGGGACGCCGGGGCCGCCGCACCCGGGCGCCCGGCATCCCCGCACCGTCGATCCCGCCGGCTGCCCCCGCAGCCCCGTCCCCGATCCGGATGCTCCGCATGACCGACCCCGCCCCCCGCGGCCTCGCCTTCGTGGGCTGCTTCACCACCGAGCGGCGCCGGGCGCGCGGCCGGGGCATCGACATCTATCGGACCGGTCGCGACCTCGGCGACTGGACGCATCTAGGCCGGGTCGAGAACCTGGCGAACCCGTCCTTCCTGGTGACCGACCCGGCGCGCGCGATCCTCTACACGGTCCAGGGCGACGGCGAGGCGGCGAGCGCCTTCGCGCTGGAGCCCGACGGCACCCTGCGCGGCCTCGGCAGCGCCGCCACCGGCGGAACCAACAGCGTGCACCAGGCCCTCGCCCCCGGGGGTCGGTTCCTGATCGTGGCCAACTACGCCAGCGGATCGGTCGCCCTCATGCCGGTGCGCGCCGATGGCGGCCTGGAGCCCGCGTGCCAAGTGCTGCCGCTCCCGGGCGAGCCGGGCCCGCACCGGACCGAGCAGGCCTGCGCCCACCCGCACCACGTGGTCCTGTCACCCGACGGTCGCCACGTCATCGTTCCCGACAAGGGCCTCGACCGCGTCTTCGTCCTGAAACTCGCGGATGAGCAGCTCGCCATCGCCTCGGAAACCGCGATGCGTCCCGGCGCCGGCCCGCGCCACATCGCGTTCCACCCGCACGAGCCACTCGCCTTCCTGGTCAACGAGCTCGACTCGGGCGTCGCCACCTGCCGGTGGGACGCGGACGCCGGAGCACTGACGCCCCTGCACCTCGTCTCGACCCTGCCGCCGGACTTCTTCGGCGCGAGCACCGCCGCGGCCATCGCGGTCACGCCCGACGGACGATTCGTCTACGCGTCGAACCGCGGACAGGACGGGATCGCGCGGTTCCGGGCGGACCCAGCCGGGCGCCTCGAACCCGCGGGCTGGACGTCCTCCGGCGGCCGCGACCCGCGCTTCATGGTCCTGGCACCGGACGGAGGCCACCTGCTCGTCACCAACGAGCAGGGCGACTGCCTCGTCGCCTTCGCCATCGATCCCGAGAGCGGAGACCTCACTCGGACCGGTTCGCGCCCGAGCCTCAGTCCCTGCACGATCGCGTTCCTGTAGGAGGCGCCGACGCGTTCAGGCCCGCGCCGCGCGCGGGCCCGACCATGCCCCTCGAAGGGGCAAGAGAGGCGGAACCGGCGGCGGTCGAGACGTGACCTCTGACCGCCGGGCCGCACCAAGCAAACAAGAAAAGAAAATCATAAATATTCTGGAGGATGCCCATGTTCGCCAAGCGTTACAGGTTCCTGATCGCGTTCCTGCTGTTCATCGCCGGTATCATCAACTACATGGACCGAGCGGCGCTCGGCGTCGCCGCGCCCTTCGTCAAGCAGGACCTGAACCTGTCGCCCTCGGAGCTGGGGGTGATCTTCAGCACGTTCTTCTTCGGTTACGCGCTGTTCGCCTTCGTGGGCGGGCAGCTCGCCGACCGTTACGGGCCGCGCAGCGTCTACAGCTGGGCGGCGGCCTCCTGGTCGGTCCTGTGCATGCTCACAGGGGCGGTGACCGGCTTCGCCCAGATGTTCATCGTCCGCGCCCTGTTCGGCTTCGCCGAGGGGCCGATGAACTCCACCACGAACCGCACCATCACCACGTGGTTCCCCCGCGAGGAGACCGCCCGGACCATCGGCTTCACCTTCTCGGGCCAGACGGTGGGCAGCGCCATCGCGGCGCCGGTCGTCGGCCTGCTGGCGATCCAGTACGGCTGGCGCGTGGCGTTCGTGGCCATCGGCGCCGTCGGCCTGCTCTGGGTCGTGGCGTGGCGGATGCTGATGACCGACCGGCCGCAGGACAACCCGCGGGTCCATCCGGAGGAGATCGCCCTCGTGGAGCGCAGCCGGGCGGTCACGCACCTCGCGCCCTCCGACCATGCCCGCTCGCTGAAGGAGTACCTGTTCCTGCCGAGCACCCTGTCGCTCGGGCTCGGCATGTTCGCGGTGAATTACACCCTCTACATCTTCCTCTCGTGGCTCCCGAGCTACCTCACCGACGCGCTGCACATGCCGGTGAAGGAGATGGCGCTCGTGGCGTCGATCCCCTGGGCCTGCGGCTTCGTCGGCTATGTCGGCGGGGGCGTGGTGGCGGACTTCGTCTACACGCGCATGGGCGACAAGCTCGCCGCGCGGAAGATCACCACGATCGTGCCGCTCGCCATCGCGGGGGTGGCCCTGATCATGGTCAACGCCGCGACCAGCACCGCCATGGCGGTCGCGCTGATCGCGCTCGCCGTGCTGATGCTGACCAGCTCGGTGCAATCCTGCTGGGCGACGATCCACGAGCTGGTGCCCGAGGCCCGGGTCGGCGGCGTCAGCGGCTTCATCCACCTCCTGAGCAACATCTCGGGCATCATCGGGCCGACTGCCACGGGACTGGCCGTGCAGTATCTCGGGGGCTACGCCAGCGCCTTCGTGATCGCCGCCCTGATCGCGGCGGCCGGCGTCGTCGCGATGGCGATCTTCGTGCGGCGGCCGCGCAACCCGGCGGAAGCCGGCCCCCTCGCCGCGGCCAAGCCCGTCTGACCGAGGCTGTCCGATCAAGTCCGCCGGAATCTGGAGCAGCGTCCCATGAGCCCCGAGACCGTCCCGCCCAAACCCGTCCTCCTGACCGGAGCCTCCGGCGCCCTCGGGCGCGTCCTGACCCGCGCGCTCGGCGCGCAGGGCTGGACGCTCCGGCTCACGGACCGCGTCCCCTTCCCCGACCCGTTGCCGGAGGGGGCGCGCTTCCAGGTCGCCGACCTGGAGGACGGGCCGGCGATCCTCCGGCTGGCGGAGGGCTGCGGCACGATCCTCCACTTCGGGGGGATCTCGGTGGAGCACCCGTTCGAGACCGTGATCGGCCCGAACATCCGCGGCCTCTACCACGCCTACGAGGCGGCCCGGCGCGAGGGCGCCCGGATGATCTTCGCCTCGTCGAACCACGCGATCGGCTTCCACCCGCGGTCCGAGGTGCTGGACGACGATTGCGGCCTCGCGCCCGACGGCTATTACGGCCTGTCCAAGGCCTACGGCGAGCTGATGGGCGGCCTCTACCGCGACAAGCACGGGGTCGAGAGCGTTTTCCTGCGGATCGGCTCGTGCTTCCCGGAGCCGACTGACGCGCGGATGCTCGCCACGTGGCTGTCCTACGCCGACCTGACCCGGCTGATCACCCGCGCCACCCTGGCCCCGGACCTCGGCCCGACGGGCTCGGTGGTGATCTGGGGCGCCTCGAACAACAGCCGCATGACCTGGTGGCGGAAGGACGGCCGCGCCGTCATCGGCTGGACGCCGCAGGACAGCGCCGATGCCCATGCGGCGGCGCTGGAGGGGAAGACCAGCGGCAACCCGGTGGTGGAGCGCTACCAGGGCGGCGGGTTCACGGCGATCGACTATTCCCGCGCCGTGCCGCCGCGGTGACGGACCGCTTCTTCGGCGCGGCCACCCGACCGCTCCTCCCGAGACGAGAGACTGGACACACCATGCCGAGCGAGCGACCCGAGACACGCCTCAAATGCGCCCTGGTGGTGCGCGGCGCCTTCGACGCCCACGTCGTCCCGGCCTTCGAGGCCGCGGGGGGCCGGACGGCGATCCACTGGGCGCCGACCACGGTCATCATGAAGACCCTCGCCGAGGGCGAGACCGCCGACGCGGTGCTCGTCCTGTCGGACGCCATGGATCGGCTCGTCGCCGAGGACCGCGTCGAGCCCGAGAGCCGGGTCGACGTGGTGCGCTCGCGCTACGGCATCGCCGTCAAGGCCGGGGCTCCGCATCCGGACATCGCGACCGTCGAGGCGCTGAAGCGCACCCTGGTGGAGGCGCGGTCGGTGGCCTACTCGCGGACCGGCGCCAGCGGGATCTACTTCGCCGGCCTGCTGCCGCGGCTCGGCCTCGCCGACGCGGTGAACGCCCGGGCGACGATCATCCCGCAGGGCTTCACGGCCGAGAAGCTGGTCTCCGGGGAGGCCGACATCGCCGTCCAGCAGATCAGCGAGCTGATGGTCGTGCCCGGCATCGAGGTCGTCGGCCCCCTCCCCGACCCGGTGCAGGAGATGACGACCTTCGCGGCGGCGATCCTGCGCGGCGCGGCGGACCGGGACGGCGCGGCCCGATTCCTCGCCGGGCTGACGACGCCGCAGGCGGCCGAGGCCTATCGGACCAGCGGGCTGGAGCCGGCCTACTGACGGCGGCCGACGCCCCCGACCGCGCGCATTCCGGCCCCGCTCTGCGCCGCTTAAGTTGAAGCGGCGGGGTGGGACCGGGGTTCGCGACCGCAAAAAAGTCCTTATGCTCGTGCTGTCCGGACGCCCAATCCCGTCCGACCGGATCGCTCCATTCATGCTGAAGACAGCCTTCGTTGCCGCCCGCGACCGCCAGCGGCTGTCGGAGATCGCGACGATCCTCATCGGCTTCGGCGTCACCCGCGTCGTGGACCGGCTCGGCCTGCGCTACCTGCCGCTCCTGCCGCGCCGCCAGCCCCGGGTCGACGTCACGCGCCTGTCCGAGCCGGAGCGGCTGCGCCGGGCGATCGAGGCGCTCGGGCCGACCTTCATCAAATTCGGGCAGGTGCTGGCGAGCCGGCCGGACCTCCTGTCGCCGGCCTGGACCGAGGAGTTGCAGAAGCTCCACAGCCAGGTCGTGCCGGTGACGTGGGAGCAGATCGGCCCGCAGCTCGAGCTCGATCTCGGCGCCTCGCCCATGGAGGTGTTCGCCGAGTTCGACACCAACCCGATCGCCTCGGCGTCGATCGCCCAGGTCTACCGGGCGCGGCTGCACTCGGGCGAGGACGTCATCGTCAAGGTGCTGCGGCCGAACCTGCGCAAGATCATCGAGGCGGATCTGCGCCTCATGGCGCACGGTGCCCGCATCGTCGAGAACGAGTGGCCCGACATGGCCCGCTACCAGCCGCGGGAGCAGATGCGCCACCTCGCGGAGGGCCTCAACGGCGAGCTCGACCTGCTCAACGAGGCGCGCAACTGCGAGCTGCTGGCCCAGATCTTCGAGGACCGCGACGACATCGTCTTCCCGAAGATCCACTGGGAGTACTGCTCCGAGCGGGTGCTGGTGCAGGACTTCATCCACGGCATCCCGCCCAACGACGAGGCGGCCCTGCGCGCGGCGGGCATCGACAAGAAGCTGCTCGCCCAGAAGGGAACCGACGCGTTCCTGCAGATGGCGCTGATCGAGGGCGTGTTCCACGCCGACCCGCATCCCGGCAACATGCTGGCCCTGCCCGGCAACAAGATCGGCTTCATCGATTTCGGCATCATCGGGCGGCTGTCGCAGCGGCGGCGCTCGCAGCTGCTCGTGCTGATCGGCGCCATGCTCAAGCAGGACGCCGACGGCCTCATGGCCGTGCTCCTCGACTGGACCGGCACCAGCAACCCGGACCTCACCCGCCTCCAGGTCTCGGCCCAGTCCTTCGTGGAGAGCCACTCGTCGATCCCGCTGAACCTCGGGCTGGTGCTGACCGACTTCATGAACATGGCCCGCGAGAACGACCTCGCGATGCCGACCGACCTCGCCATCCTGTTCAAGGGACTGGTCACCGCCGACGGCGTGATGCGCCACCTCGACCCGAATTTCGACCTGTTCGCCGCCGCCGGTCCCACAGTCCGGGCGAGCATGCAGACGCAGTTCTCGCTCTCCGCCCTCAAGCAGAAGGCCGAGGCCCTGGGCGTCGGCCTCTACGGCGCCGCCTCGGAGCTGCCGACCCTGATCCACCTGATGCTGGTGCGGCTGAAGCAGGGTCGCGTCACCGTCGAGATCGAGGTGAAGGGCCTCGACAAGGTCACCCGCGGCATCGAGCGCGCGGCCGCGCGGGTCGCCGTGGCCCTGGTGGTGGCGGCCTTCGCCACGCAGCTCGCACCCCGCCTCATCGATCTCGGCACGCCCGTCTTCGTCTCGATCGGATTGATAATTTTTATCCTCGGGATCGGCTGGCTCGTGCTGCTGATGCGAAACAAGTAACCGTCTTCGCACCCGCACAGGGCTCCAACATAAGTTTTCATCCGCAGGCGAATACCGAGCTGATTTGATAATCCAGCGCGCCATGCTAGCGTGAGGCATCCAACGATTCGCTCGGCTGCGGGCGGGGAACCGGCACCAGAAGCGGTCTGAACCGCCGGTGCGGCCCTGCCATCGACATCCGTTGCCGCGCCGCGCGGTCGGGGAGCTCCGACGGCGCGCCGCGCACGGGCGCCCCGTCGGGATGACGAGGGGGGCGGGCGATGGAAGTGGACATCGTACGGCCGCGGATCGACGGGGCGGAGCGCCGCGTCGAGACGCTCGAGGCGGAGAACATCCGCTTGCGCAGCCTGCTCAGCCAGGCGACCGCCCAGGTCGACTGGGAGCGGCAGCGGAGCCGGCGGCTCGGCCGAATCATCGAGACGGCGAGCCGCGTCGAGGCCGGTCGCATGGCGGCCGAGCGGGTCGAGGCGCCCCGCGGGCCGTCGCCCCGCGAACCGGCCGGACTCGGGCTCGAGGCGAGGCCGCGCCCCTCCGGCCGCGCGCGCGCGATCGGCCTACCGCAGGCCCCGAACGATTACCTGGAACTGCTGGACCGCGACGGGCGCCTGATCACCGCCAGCGAGGACGGTCCGGCCCTGTCCGCCGCCGGGGACGAGGCTGACGCGATCGGCCGGCCCTGGATCGACGCTTGGACGCGCCCCGAGGACCGGGAGGCGGTGGCCGAGGCGCTCGATCGGGCCCGGATCGGCCGCCCGAGCCGGTTCCAGGCCCAGTCGGAATCCGGCGGCGCGCTCCGCTGGTGGGACGTGGCCGTCACGCCGATCGGCGCGGCGCCGGACCGGCCCGAGCGGATCCTGGCGGTGTCGCGCGACATCACCGACCAGAAGCTGTCCGAGGCGCGCCAGACGCTGCTGATGCAGGAACTCGCCCATCGGATGAAGAACACCATGGCCATGGTCCAGGCCGTCGCGACGCAGACCATGCGCAACGCGCCGTCGCTGGAGGCGGCCGGCGAGGCCCTGGCCGCGCGGCTCCTGGCGCTCGCGAAGGCGCACGACGTGCTGCTCCAGGGCTCCTTCACCCGGGCCTCCCTGAGCGGCCTGGTCGAGGGCGCCGTGTCGCTCCACGGGGACGGCGTCGCGGGCCGGTTCCGCATCGCCGGTCCCGAGCTGACGCTCGGACCGCGCCACGGCATGACCCTGGCGCTGATGCTGCACGAGCTCGGAACCAACGCGGCCAAGTACGGCGCGCTGTCGGTGGCCGCCGGCTGGGTCTGCATCACGTGGAACGTGGCTGAGGCAGAGGGCGGCCAGACCCTCCGGTTCCGCTGGGAGGAGAGCGGCGGACCGCCGGTCACGCCACCGACCCGCACGGGGTTCGGCACACGGCTCATCGCCCGCAGCCTCGCCCACAGCTTCGGCGGGACCGCCCGCATGAGCTACCCGCGCGAGGGCGCGGTGCTGACCTTCGAGGCGCCCCTCGACGCGGTGATGGTCGCCTGATCGTGATGCGGCCGCGCGGCCCTAGGCGCTCAGCCGGGTCTCCGCCTGCAGGTCCCGCAGGGCCGCGACGGTCCGGTCGCGCAGGGTCCTGAGGTCGACCAGCGAGCGGGTCAGATCGTCGCCCGCCATGGCCGATTCCTCGAGGCCGCGGCAGGCCCGGGACAGTTCGGCGCAGCCGAGCATGCCGGACATCGAGACCAGCGTGTGCGCCTCGCGGCCGTAATCGTCGCTCGCGCGATCCGGTCCCTCGAAGGCGGTGGTGAGGCTGACGACGAACCGGTCGAGGATGCGGACGAGCTTTTCCGTGCCGATCACGGCCGTGAGTTCCTCGAGCGCGTCCCGGTTCACCAGGGAGTGCGACACCGTCGGTCTCCAAGTACGGATTCGCGACAGCGATCCGAGAGAGGCGCGCAACCGAGGCGCCGCACAACGGCCCAGTTTGCAGCGAAGTGTTTACACCGCGTTGCGTCAGCTTTTCAACGAAGCGTGACCGTTCCCCAGGCTCCGCAGGGTTGACCCGGGTGCATGGATCGGCCGTCGCGACTGGCCGAAGCTTCGCGATGGACGTTGCGAATCAGTTCGGGCTCTCCTAGCCTCGTGCTCCTGTCGCGCTCGCACCAGGGAGGGAGCTGCATGATCGCTGTGTTTGCCACCCTCCGAGCAGGATTCGTCGGCGCCCCCGCGCGGGTCGGCTAGCCGCTTCCCGCTCTCGCCCGGCCCTGCCGCCCGGCGCCTCTGAACCCGAACCTGCCTGATCTCGCCGGCGCGCATCGTTCGCGATGGGACGCGGCGTCACCCGGAGCCGACGCTCGCCCGCGTCGGGCACTCGCATGTCTCTGTCGTCTCCCCGGAAGGCGGACGCGGTCCGTCGCGTCCTGGCCTTCGTCGTCCGCAGCTGGCGCAGGCGCTGGCCCCTCGTCGCCGGTCTCACCGGCGCGATCACGCTCGCCACCCTGGCGGAGGTGCTGCTGCCGCTCTTCGCGGGCCGCTTGGTCGACGCGCTCTCCGGGAGCGACCGACGCGCGGCGCTGGACGCGGCCTGGCCGGCCTTCCTGGCGATGACCGGGCTCGGCCTCGCCACCGCGCTGCTGCGGCACGTCGCCTGGAGCCTCGTGGTGCCGCTCTCCCTGCGCACCATGAGCGACATCGTCGGCAACGGCTTCGCCCGGGTCCAGCGCTTCTCGACCGAGTGGCACGCCAACACCTTCTCGGGCTCCACCGTCCGGAAGATCTCCCGCGGCATGTGGGCGATCGACGGGCTCAACGACACGCTGCTGCTGTCGCTCCTGCCCGCGCTCGTCGTCCTCGTGGGCACGGCCCTGGTCCTCGGCCTGCACTGGCCGGCCCTCGGCGCGACGGTCGCGATCGGCGCCGGCGCCTATGTCGGCGCGACCGCCCTGCTCGCGACCCGCGTCATCGCGCCCGCGGCCGCGCTCTCGAACGCCCTCGACACCCGCCTCGGCGGCGCGCTCAGCGACGCGATCGGCAACAACGCCGTCGTCAAGGCCTTCGGCGCCGAGGCGCGGGAGGAGGCGCGGCTCGGCCGCCTGCTGGCGAAGTGGCAGCGGCGGACCCGGCGCACGTGGATGATCGTCACCTGGGGCGGAACCGGCCAGCTCGGGCTGCTGCTCGTCCTGCGCACCGTTATCGTCGCCATCGCCCTGTGGCTGTGGTGGCGGGAGCGGGCGAGCCCGGGCGACGTCGCCTACGTCCTGACCGCGACCTTCGTGGTGCACGGGTACCTTCGCGACATCGGCGGCCACATCAACCACCTGCAGCGGGCCATCAACGAGATGGAGGAGCTGGTCGCCCTGGAGGCCGAACCCGTCGGCGTCGCCGACCGGCCCGGCGCGGTCCCGCTCGCGGTCGCGGGCGGGGCGATCCGGTTCGAGACCGTGCGCTTCCACTACGGCGACCACACGCGGCCCCTCTACGACGGGCTGACCGTGACGATTCCGGCCGGCCAGCGCGTCGGGCTGGTCGGGCGCTCGGGCTCCGGCAAGACGACCTTCGTCAAGCTGATCCAGCGGCTCTACGACGTGTCGGGCGGGCGCGTGACGATCGACGGGCAGGACGTGGCGTCGGCGAGCCAGGCGAGCCTGCGCGCGCAGGTCGCCATCGTGCCCCAGGAGCCGGTGCTGTTCCACCGCTCCCTGGCCGAGAACATCGCCTACGCCCAGCCCGGCGCCTCGGCGCAGGAGATCGAGCGGGCGGCGCGCCTCGCCAACGCGCACGACTTCATCGCGCGGCTGCCGAAGGGCTACGCGACGCTGGTGGGCGAGCGCGGGGTCAAGCTGTCGGGCGGCGAGCGCCAGCGGGTGGCGCTCGCCCGCGCCTTCCTGGCAGACGCGCCGATCCTGATCCTCGACGAGGCGACCTCGAGCCTGGATTCCGAGTCCGAAGCTCTGGTGCAGGAGGCCATGGCGCGGCTGATGCGCGGGCGAACCGCCATCGTCATCGCCCACCACCTGTCCACGGTGCGGGCCCTCGACCGGATCCTCGTCTTCGACCGCGGTCGCATCGTCGAGGACGGGCCTCACGCCGCCCTGCTGCGCCGCCCGAACGGGGCGTACCGCGCCCTGTTCGAGCGGCAAGCCGACCTCGCGGAGAGCGCGTGAGGATCCTGTTCGTCTGCGGCCGGGCGCGCGCCCGCAGCCCGACCGCGGAACAGATCTTCGCGCGGCTGCCCGGCATCGAGACCGCCAGCGCGGGGGTGTCGCCCGACGCCGACGAGCCGGTGGACGCCGATCATCTCACCTGGGCGGAGATCGTCGTCGTCATGGAGCGCGCGCACCGGCGCAAGCTGATGCGCCGCTTCGGGGCCGCCCTGCGCGGGACCCGCCTCGTCTGCCTCGATATCCCCGACGTGCACGACTTCATGGCGCCGGCGCTGGTGGCGCTGCTCGACGCGCGCGCCGGCCGCTTCCTGCCGCGCTGAGACCCGCCACGCCCGGCGGCGCATTGCCGTTCTTTAATCTTCCGGTCATGCGACCAAATGGCGGCTGATCTATTATCTGAACACGGAATGAATGAGGCCAATGCAGATGAAGGCCTTATCTCCGGCACTAGAGGGAGATATTACTATGTCCTATCGCAAATCTATGGCTGCGGCTCTCGTGCTCACCACAATCCTCGGTGGAACCGCCTACGCGGCGGAGCAGGCCGCCCAGACCAACGGCACGCAGATCAGCGCGAGCCAGGCGGCGGTCGACAAGGATGTCGGCAAGCTCTCGAAGGACGGCGCACAGGGCTTCAGGGATCTCCAGCTCACCCGCCTCGCGATCTTCGAGGCCAATCCCGGCCAGGCCAAGGACATGATCGCCAAGGCGCAGGCCGCCTTCGCCAAGGCCAAGACCGACGACGCGGTCTTCACCAAGGCCGAGGCCGACCTCAAGTCGCCGGCCGACATGGCCGCCCACAAGGCGACTGCGCCGAGCGCCAAGGCCGACACCAAGGCCGATACCAAGACGGCCTCCAAGGAGCAGGTGGCCTGGGTCCCGGTCGACGCGCAGCTGACCCTCGGCGACGACTTCGTGGCCACGCCCGCCAAGGCCTCCGCGGTGACCGAGGCGAACAAGAACCTCGCTCAGGGCGACCAGAAGGGGGCCCTGGAGAAGCTCAAGCTCGCCCATGTCGACGTCAACTTCACCATGGCCGTCCTGCCCCTGAACAAGACCATCGCCGACGTCGATCAGGCCGCGACGCTGATCAACCAGGGCAAGTATTACGAGGCCAACGCCGCCCTGAAGACGGCCCAGGACAACATGCGCTTCGACGTGATCGACGCGATCGCGGTGCCCCAGAAGGCGGCCGCCGCCACGGCCGACAAGGGCGCGCCGCAGGCCACCGGCACGACGGCGGGTGCCAAGACCAGCAAGTGACCGAACGCCGACGACGGCCGCGCCTGACGGATCTCGGGCGCGGCCCGGTCGGCGCACAGGAGGGAGGGTCGCGTGCGGCGATTCTGGATCTCGACCATCCTGGGACTCGAACTGCTCCTCGGCGGGACCCTGGCGGCCTCCGCCCGGACGGCGGGGGTTCCGGACTTCAACATCCGGGCGATCTGCGCGCCGGAGCACCGGGCGGGATCGACCGCCGTCGACCGGGCGAGCTACCGCGGCTGCCTGTCCGACGAGGCCGCCGCCCGGCGCACCCTGATCAAGCGCTGGGCGACGTTCGACGTGGCAGAGCGCCGGACCTGCGCGACGGAGAGCCAGATCGGCGGCACCCCGTCCTACGTGGCGATGCTGACCTGCGTGCAGCTCGGAAGCGACGCCCTGCCGATCAACCCGTCGGGCCAGCCCTGAGACAAGACCATCCGCGCGACGGATCGCACGCCCGTGATCCGCGCATGAGGAACCGGCGGCATCGCCAAGACGTCCTGCAATGTCGATTGAGTGGAGGAGGCATCATGTTCAAGACTACGGCGCGCGCTGCTCTTTGCCTGGCCTGTCTCTGGTCGGTCACGCCGGCCCTGGCGGCCCCGAAGGAGATGCCCCAGGGCAAGCGTGACGAGATGTCGATGAAGGACACCAAGCACGAAGTGGTGATGCAGCGGAAGGAGAATAAGGAAGCCAACAAGAACGTCGACAGCCTCATCACGAACCGCAAGTGAGCGCGCGCGCCGACGACTGATCGATCGTACGTCCGAGCGGGGTGTCGGACGCGGCGCCCCTCTCCCGGCGGTCCCGGGCCCGGCCCGGGACCGTAAGCGCGCGTCGCGTCGGCACCGTGGGACCCGCGCAGTCTCCGCGTGGTCGGGGACCGGGCAATGGCTTAGGAACGGGGTCCGGCCGCGCGACGCCGCCGCAGGAGCCAGCGCCATGCCGGGTCGAACACCGCCGTGACGGCCTACAGCCTGCGCGCCCGGCTGCTCGCGCTCTGGGTCCTGCTGGTCGCCTCCGCGGCCGCCACCGCCTACCTGATGCTCGGCGTCTACGACCAGTCGACGGGCGTCCAGGTGGCGCAGGCCGATCTCGCGGTCGGGCGGGCCTGCCGCGACATCATCGACCGGTACGCCGCCCTCGTGCGTGCGCGCGGGAGGGGCGTCGGGGAGGCCGACCTCGTCGGCACCGTCTCGGCCGCTTTGGCGCGCTTCCCGGGCCTCGAGGGCGGAATCTGGAGCGCCGCGCGCGGGTCGGTGGCCTACGCCTATCCGACCTACGAGGGATCCGGGCCGAAGACCGACTTTCCGGCGGCCGAGCGCGACGCCATCGCGGCGCTGAACGCGCAGGCCCTGCGGGTCGACCACGCGGCCTCGGAGCGGCGGCCGAGCCGGACCCAGGTTCTCATGCTCCAGGCCTGCCCGCTGCACGGGCCGGAGGCCGGCCTGACCGCGTGGTCGATGACGCGCGCGCACGTGAATGACGGCCCCACCTACACGCGCTTCCTCGCGGGCCTGGGCTTCCTCGCCGCCACGGTACTCGGATCGGCCGCGTTCCTGAGCTGGTTCCTGTACGGATTCTCGGGGCGGATCGCCCGGCTCGAGGCCGCGCTCGCCGCGCCGCGTCCGGACGGCCAGGACCTGCCCCATCTCGACCGCACCGGCGAGCGCGAGCTCGACCGGCTGGTCGACGCCCTCAACGCCGCCGGCGGGCGGCTGCGGGAGGCCCAGGCCCGGATCGTGGCGACCGAGCGCCTCGCCGCCGTCGGCCGTCTGGCGGCGAGCATCGCCCACGAGATCCGCAATCCCATCGCGGCGATGCGGCTGAAGGCCGAGAACGCCCTCGTCAGCGGCGATCCGCACCGCGCCGCCGTCGCCCTCGAGACCGTTCTCGGCCAGATCGCACGGGTCGACACGCTGCTGCGCGACCTCCTCAACCTGACGCAGGCGCGGCCGCTCAACCGGATGCCCACACCCGTGGCACCGCTCCTGGCCGAGTGCGCGGGCCTGCACGAGGATCTGGCGCGCGCGCGCTCGGTCCGGATCGCGGTCGAGGCCGACGGGCTGCCCGCCGCGGACCATCCGCATCTCGACCGGGCACAGGTCGCCCGCGCCGTCGACAACCTGCTGCTGAACGCCCTGCAACACGCGCCGCCGGGCGGGCGGGTCCGCCTCGGCGCCGAGCGGGTGACGGTCGACGGCGCGCTGCGGCTGCGCCTCAGCGTCGCCGACACCGGCGCCGGGGTCGACCCGGCGATCCGCGCCAGCCTGTTCGAGCCCTTCGTCACCGGCCGGCCCGACGGGACCGGTCTGGGGCTCGCGATCGTGCGCGAGATCGCCGTGGCGCATCGGGGCGAGGCGAGGCTGGTCGAGGGCGCGCCGGAGACCACCTTTGTCCTGGATCTGCCATGGCAACCATCCTGATCGTCGACGACGACAGAGCCCTGCGCGACGGGCTCGCCGAGACGGTGACCGATCTCGGGCACACCGCGCTCCCGGTCGCCTCCGGGTCGGAGGCGCTGGCGCGGCTTGGCGAGGGTCCGGTGGCGGCGGTGCTCCTCGACCTGCGCATGCCCGGAGACCTCGACGGCATGGCCACGCTGGAACGGATCCGGGCCCTGCCGGAGCCGCCGCCCGTCACGGTCCTGACGGCCTTCGCGAGCCCGGCCAACACCATCGAGGCGATGCGCCTCGGGGCGCACGACCACCTGACCAAGCCGATCGGCCGGGCCGACCTCGCCGCCGTCCTCGACGCGATGCTGCGCGACGCCCGCTCCGATCCCGTCGGCGCCGCGCCGCCGCCGGACCACCCGGTCCTGATCGGATCGAGCGCGGGCATGCGGAAGGTTCAGAAGACCATCGGTCTCGTCGCCGACAACGCGTCCACGATCCTGGTCCAGGGCGAGACCGGCACCGGCAAGGAGGAGGTCGCACGGGCCCTGCACGCCTTCTCGCGGCGGCGCGCGCGGCCGTTCGTTCCGGTGAACTGCGCGGCGATCCCGGCCGAGGCTCTGGAGAGCGAGCTGTTCGGCCACGTCCGGGGCGCCTTCGCGGCCGCGACCGCCGACCGCGCGGGCGCCTTCCACGAGGCCCAAGGCGGCACCCTGTTCCTGGACGAGATCGGCGACATGCCGGCGGCGATGCAGGCGAAGATCCTGCGGGTGATCCAGGACGGCGTCGTGACCCCGCTGGGGGGCCGCCCTGCCCGGGTCGATGTCCGCCTCGTGGCGGCTACGCATCGTGACCTGCCGGCGCTCGTCGCCGCGGGTGGGTTCCGCGCCGACCTGTACTACCGGCTGAACGTCGTTCCGATCACCCTGCCGCCCCTGCGCGAGCGCTTGGCCGACATCGTGCCGCTCGCCGAGCACTTCCTGGTCCCTTCGGGCAAGCGCCTGAGCGGCGGGGCCGCCTCGCGCCTGCTCGCCTACGAGTGGCCCGGCAATGTCCGCGAGCTGCGCAACGTCGTGGAGCGCGCCGCCATGCTGGTGCGCGGCGGCGTGATCGCGGCCGAGGCCATCGATCTGCCGGCCGCGCGACTCGACCGCCGCGGCGAGGACGGCGCGGCCGACTGGCTCGCCGGCGACCTGCCCGGGGCCGTGGCTCGCCTGGAGCGGACCATGATCGCGGCCGCGCTCCGCGAGGCCGACGGCAACCGTGCCCGGGCCGCCCGCCGGCTCGGCATCCAGCGGCAGCTCCTCTACGCCAAGATCGAGCGCTACGGCCTCGGCGCGCCGGGCACCGATCTGTCGGAAGAGACGACAGACGCTGTCGGGAATCCCGACGCTTCGGCCGGCACCGACACGGCCTGAGGCCCGTGCGGGCCGGAGAACCGTTCACATCCCGCGTGAGGCCCGCGCCGCGCGGGAACCGATGGCGCCCGCGGGCGTCGAGCCCCGCGTGCGACGGCACGGCCCGGATCGGGGCCGCGCCGTCCGTCGGTCGGGGGATCGGGCAGGATGAACAGCATCGAGACGGGCGCCCGCGGCGCCGGCGGCCGGACACCCTCGGCCAAGGCCCTGCGCGGCCTCGACGCGCTCAACTTCTTCCTCGCCGACGTGCGCGACGGCCTCGGCCCCTACCTCGCCATCTACCTGATCGCCGTGCGCGGCCCCGACCAGGGCTGGAACGAGGCCACGACCGGTCTCGTGATGACCATCGCGGGCATCCTCGGCCTCGTGGCGCAGACGCCCGCCGGCGCGCTGATCGACGCCACCAACCACAAGCGCGCGGTGGTGATCGGCGGCGCCATCGCGGTGACGGCCAGCTGCCTCGTCCTGCCGTTCATCACGAACTTCTGCCTCGTCACCGCCACCCAATCGATCGCCCACGTCGCCGGGACGATCTTCCCGCCGGCGCTGGCCGCGATCACGCTCGGCCTCGTCGGGCCGAAGATGTTCGCCAAGCGGATCGGCCGGAACGAGGGCTTCAACCACGCCGGCAACGCGGTCTCGGCCGCCCTGGCGGGCGGGCTCGCCTACTTCTTCGGGCCGGTGGTCGTATTCTGGCTGATGGGCATCCTGGCGGCGCTGTCGATCGGCGCCATGCTGATGGTGCCGGCCGACGCCATCGACAACGACCTCGCCCGCGGCATGACCGAGGCGGAGGAGCAGGCTCAGGAGAAGCCCTCCGGCCTCACCACTCTGCTGCAGAACCGGGCGCTGCTGATCTTCGCGGTGCTCTGCGCGATCTTCCACCTCGCCAACGCGGCGATGCTGACCTCGGTGGGCCAGCTCCTGACGCACATCTCGGGCAAGGACCACGCGACCTCGCTGATCGCGGTCTGCATCGTGGCGGCGCAGTGCGTGATGGTGCCGGTAGCGATCTTCGTGGGCGCGAAGGCCGACGTGATCGGCCGCAAGCCGATCTTCCTCGCCGCCTTCGGCATCCTGGCGCTGCGCGGCGTCCTCTACACGCTGTCGGACAACCCGTTCTGGCTGGTGGGCGTCCAGCTCCTCGACGGCATCGGGGCCGGCGTCTACGGCGCGCTTTTCCCGATCGTCGTCGCCGACCTCACCCGCGGCGGCGGCCGGTTCAACGCGGCCCAGGGCGCTGTGGCGACGGCTCAGGGCATCGGCGCCTCCCTGAGCGCGACGCTGGCCGGCGTGATCATCGTGTCGGCGGGTTACTCCACCGCCTTCCTGGCGCTGGCGGCCATCGCGGCGCTCGGCTTCGTCCTCTACTTCGCGCTGATGCCCGAGACCCGCGGCGCGGTGCGCGCGGGCAGCGAGCCCGAGAGCGGCGCCGGCATGCCGCCGGCCGTGCCGGCGAGCGCCTGAGCGCCGCGATCGGATCCGGAGGCCGGGCTCAGGACGCGGCGGCCAGCTCCGGCACGACTTCGCCCGGCACGACTTCGCCTGACCCGCGTTGGCCCGGCACGGTCGCCTCCGGCGGGGCCTTCCGCGAGACGTAGTAGATGTCGACGGCGCGCCAGAACGCGCCCTGCTCCTCCGTCGAGCGGCGCGCGAGGGAGGTCTCGAGGATCGACATCGCGGCCCGCGCGGGCTCGCTCCGCTCGAGTTCCTCGAGCAGGCCGGCGAGATGCAGCATGGGATCTATCTCCGAGCGGACAGCAACCCCCATCAACGCCCGAGCTTGCGTAACGATCCGTCGCGCCCTGCGCGTCGGCGCCCTGCATGATCCTTGCCTCGGGCCGGGGCGCGGCTACCATCCCCGCGTCGAGTCCGACTCGCTCTCCCGTCAACCATCGAGGATCTCCGATGTTCTCCTGCCGAAGCGGCGCGGCTCTTCCCCTGCGCGGAGCGGTCTTCGCCCTGGCCCTGGCCAGCGGATTCGGCGCGGCGCCCCTCGTCGCGCGCGAGATGCCCGAGGCCGGCACGGCCGCCGCGGCGAAGAAGCCGAACGTCGTGATCCTCGCCACCGGCGGGACGATCGCGGGCGCCGGCGCCGACGCCGCCAACAGCGCCACCTACACGGCCGCCAAGGTGCCGGTCGACAAGCTGATCGCCGCCGTGCCGCAGGTGAACACCATCGCCAACGTCCGCGGCGAGCAGGTCTTCCAGATCGCCTCCGAGAGCTTCACCGACGCCCAGCTGATCCAGCTCGGCAAGCGCGTGTCCCAGCTCCTGAAGCAGGACGACGTCGACGGAATCGTCGTCACGCACGGGACCGACACGCTGGAGGAGACGGCGTTCTTCCTCGACCTCGTGGTGAAGAGCGACAAGCCGATCGTCGTGGTCGGCTCGATGCGGCCCGGCACGGCGATCTCGGCCGACGGCGCCCTCAACCTGCTCGACGCCGTCACGGTCGCCGCCAGCAAGGAGGCGATCGGCCAGGGCGTCACCGTGACGATGAACGACTACATCCAGTGCGGCCGCGACGTGAACAAGCGGACCAACATCGTGCCCAGCGCCTTCTACAGCCAGTGGGGACCGCTCGGCATGGTGGTCGAGGGCAAGACCTACTTCTTCCGCTCGCTGACGAAGCGGCACAACATGAGCTCCGAGTTCGACATCGACCAGATCGACAGCCTGCCGCTGGTCGGCATCGTCTACGGCTCGGGCAACATGATCCCGGGCGTCTACGACGCCGAGCTCCAGGCCGGCGCCAAGGCGATCGTCAACGCCGGCACCGGCAACGGCTCGGTCCCCGGCTACCTCGTCGACAAGCTGAAGGAGATCCGCTCCAAGGGCGCCATCGTGATCCGCTCGTCGCGGGTGCCGGACGGCTTCGTCCTGCGCAACGCCGAGCAGCCCGACGACAAGTACGACTGGGTGGTCGCCCACGACCTCAATCCCGCCAAGGCCAAGATCCTCGCCGCCGTGGCGCTCACCAAGACCAGCGACACCAAGGAGCTGCAGCGCATCTTCTGGGAGTATTGAGGCCAGGGACGTGCTGGGTCTCTGAGGTTCGACCCCATCCTGCAGCATGCCTCGAACGAGCGCTTCGAGGCGTGGCGACGTCGGGCGTCCGAGCAGAGGCGGGCGGTCACCGTCTTTGCGGGCGCGGCGAAGCACCCCAGGGTCGCGCTGCCCTGGGTCACTTCGCTCCGCTCGTGATGACGATGCGGGCGGCATCGGTCGAACGCGACAGCGACCGCGGCCTCGGACTTGGGGTTTCCTGAGCCGGCGGGCAGACCTCATGTCAGCGCCGGCGCCCGCCCCGGGTTACATCCCGCGGCGCACCCCTTAGATACCGGCCACCGACGCGGGCGCGCGGCCGATCCCGACTCGCGGCACCGGCCGCGCGCCCGTCGGCACCGAGCCTGGAGGAACGAGCATGACCGAGCTTCATCCCGAGGTCGCGGCGGTCACCGAGCGCGTCGTGGCGCGCTCCCGCGAGACCCGGCGCGCCTATCTCGACCTGATCGCCCGCGAGCGCGAGGCGGGGGTCCGGCGCGGTAAGCTCGCCTGCGGCAACCTCGCCCACGGCTTCGCGGCCTCCGGCGAGGACAAGGCGGCGATCCGCGACGAGCGGACGGTGATGAACATCGGCATCGTCACCGCCTACAACGACATGCTCTCGGCCCATCAGCCGTACGGGCGCTACCCGGAGCAGATCAAGCTGTTCGCCCGGGAGCGCGGCGCCACCGCGCAGGTCGCGGGCGGCACGCCGGCCATGTGCGACGGCGTCACGCAGGGGCAGAGCGGCATGGAGCTGTCGCTGTTCTCCCGGGACACGATCGCGCTCTCCACCGCGGTCGCGCTGAGCCACGGCATGTTCGACGGCGCGGCGCTGCTCGGCATCTGCGACAAGATCGTGCCGGGCCTGCTGATCGGGGCGCTCCGCTTCGGCCACCTGCCGACGATCCTGATCCCGGCCGGGCCCATGCCGTCGGGTCTCGCCAACAAGGAGAAGCAGCGGATCCGCCAGCTCTACGCCGAGGGCAAGGTCGGCCGGGCGGAGCTGCTCGAATCCGAGTCCGCCTCCTACCACGCGGCCGGAACCTGCACGTTCTACGGCACGGCCAACTCCAACCAGATGATGATGGACATGATGGGCCTGCACATGCCGGGCGCGTCCTTCATCAACCCCGGCACCAAGCTGCGCCAGGCCGTGACCCGGGCGGCGATCCACCGGCTCACCGAGATCGGCGGCGCCGGCAACGACTACCGGCCGCTCGGCCTCTGCGTCGACGAGAAGGCGATCGTCAACGCCGCGGTCGGCCTGCTCGCAACGGGCGGATCCACCAACCACGCGATCCACCTGCCGGCCATCGCGCGCGCGGCCGGCATCGTCATCGACTGGGAGGACATCGACCGCCTGTCCAGCGCCGTGCCGCTGATCGCCCGCGTCTACCCGAACGGCGCCGGCGACGTGAATCACTTCCACGCCGCGGGCGGCATGAGCTTCGTGTTGGCGGCCCTGCTCGACGCGGGCCTCCTGCACGACGACATCCTGACCGTGTCGGGCCAGTCGCTGCGCGACCACGCCCGCGACCCGAAGCTCGACGGCGAGGAGCTGGTCTTCGAGGACGCCGTGCCGGAGAGCCTCGACGACACGATGCTGCGCCGGCCCGGCAACCCGTTCCAGCCCGACGGCGGCATGCGTCTCGTGAAGGGCAATCTCGGCCGGGCGACGTTCAAGACCAGCGCCGTCGAGGAGCATCGCCGCACCATCGAGGCCCCGGCCCGGGTCTTCTCCGACCAGGACGAGGTGCTGAAGGCGTTCAAGGCCGGTGAACTGGAGCGCGACGTCGTGGTCGTGGTCCGGTTCCAGGGCCCGAGGGCCAACGGCATGCCAGAGCTCCACAAGCTCACGCCGCCGCTCGGCGTGCTGCAGGACCGCGGCCACAAGGTCGCCCTGGTGACGGACGGGCGGATGTCTGGCGCGTCCGGCAAGGTGCCGGCCGCCATCCACCTGAGCCCCGAGGCGCTCGGCGGCGGCCCGATCGGGCGGATCCGCGACGGCGACATCGTCCGCCTCAGCGCGGCCAACGGGCTGCTGGAGGTGCTGGTCGACGAGGCAGAGCTTGCCAGCCGCCCCGAGGCCGAGGCGCCGGAGCCCGCGCAGGGCACCGGGCGGGAGCTGTTCGCGTTCATGCGTCACGGGGCCGACACGGCGGAGCGGGGCGCCTCCGCGATGCTAGCCGCCGCCGGCCTCTGAAACCGAGAGGGAGTTGCCGACCATGAACGATCTGACCAGCATCGACGCGCTGATGCGCTCCGTGCCCGTCATTCCGGTCCTGGTGATCGACGACGCGGCGCAGGCGCGGCCCATCGCCGAGGCCCTGGTGAAGGGCGGCCTGACCGCCCTGGAGGTCACCCTGCGGACCCCGGCCGCCCTCGACGTCATCCGGGAGATGACCCGGGTCGAGGGCGCGGTGGTGGGCGCCGGGACGGTGCTCAACCCGCGCGATCTCGAGAAGGCCCTGGCGGCGGGGGCCGAGTTCATCGTCTCGCCGGGCCTCACCGAGCCGCTGACCGACGCCGCCAAGGCCAACGGCGTGCCCTACCTGCCCGGCGTCGCGACGGCGGCCGACATCATGCGCGGCCTCGACCACGGGCTCGACCGGTTCAAGTTCTTCCCGGCGGAGGCCGCGGGCGGGATCAAGGCGCTGAAGGCGCACGCGGCGGTGTTCGGCGCGGTGCGGTTCTGCCCGACGGGCGGGATCTCCGAGCTGAGCGCCCCGGACTGGCTGTCGATCCCGTCCGTGCTCTGCGTCGGCGGCAGCTGGGTGGTGAAGCCCGGCACGCCGGATCCGGCGGCGATCGAGCGGGCGGCCCGGGCCGCCGCGGGGTTGCGCAAGGCGTAAGCCCCGCAACCGACGTCCTTGCGAGCGAAGCGAAGCAATCCAGGGTCGCGCCACATCTCTAGGATGTCGCGCTGCCCTGGGTCACTTCGCTGCGCTCGTGATGACGGAGAGGGCGCGGCCCCGCCCCGCAGAGCGGTGGGAGCTGTTGCAGCCCCTCACTCCGCCGGTAGCGGCTGCCTCTGCACCCGCGGGACGAAGACACCGCTCTCCGGCTCGAGCGCGATGCGCCGGTCGTGGAAGGCGTCCAGCGTCGAGCGGTGACCGATCGACACGATCGTCGTGCCGGGGAGCTGCTCGCGCAGCATCCGGTAGAGGGCGGCCTCGGAGGGCTCGTCGAGGGAGGCCGTCGCCTCGTCGAGGAACAGCCATTCGGGCTTGGCCAGCAGCGCGCGGGCGATGGCCAGCCGCTGCTGCTCGCCGCCCGACAGCCGCCGCTCCCAGGTGTCGCTCTCGTCGAGATGGTCGACGAGGTGGGGGAGCTGTGCGGCCGTCAGGGCGTCCCGGATCACCGCGTCCGAGAACTGGTCGGTGGTGTTCGGGTAGACGACGGCGCCGCGCAGGGTCCCCTGCGGGATGTAGGGCCGCTGCGGCAGCAGCAGGGCCGACTGCCCGGCGGGCACGTCGACCCGGCCCTTGCCGAACGGCCAGATCCCCGCGATCGCCCGGAACAGGGTCGACTTGCCGGAGCCGGAGGGACCCGTGACCAGGGTCGCGCCGCCGCGCGGCAGGGTCAGCGCGTCGGCGGTGACGATCGGCTTCCCGTTCGGCAGGGCGAGGACGAGGCCGCGCGCGGTGACGTCGCCGGTGCTCTCGTTCCCCTGGACGAGGCCGTAGCCCGCCGCCTCCAGCGCCTCGGCCTTCGTCATGGCCCTTCGGAACGAGCCGAGACGGATGGTATTGGCCTTGTAGGCGGCCAGCGTCGTGTACGAGTCCACGAAGAACGACAGCGAGCTCTGCACCTGGCTGAAGGCCTGGGACGTCTGCTGGAGCGCGCCCAGCGTGATCTTCTTGGCGAAGAAGGACGGGGCCGCCAGCACCATCGGGAAGATGACGCTCGCCTGCCGGTAGCTGAACGTGAAGGCGATCAGCTTGATGCGGCGGAAGATGATCCCGACGTAGTTGTCGATCACGCTGTGGAACAGGCTCGAGAGCCGCGAGGCTTCCGCCCGCTCGCCGCGCAGCAGGGCGATCTGCTCGGAGTAGATGCGGTTCCGGGCCAGCGCGAAGCGGAAATTCGCCTCGACCTGCTCCTGCCGGAAGTCCAGCCCGATGAGCGGCCGGCCGATCAGGTGGGTGAGCCACGTGCCGACCACCGCGTAGGCGATCACCAGCCAGACCAGGAAGCCCGGGATCACCGTGTCGGTGAACGGCACGACGAAGTCGCGCGACAAGGTCCAGAGGATCACGATGAACGACACGAGCTGCGCGGCCTGGCTGAGGAGCCGGATCGACAGCGTCGTGGTCTGCACGATGAAGCTGTTGACGTCGGCCTGGATGCGCTGGTCCGGGTTGTCCGCCTCCTCGTCGGTGAACGGGATCCGGTAATGCGTGCCGTTGCCGAGCCAGCGCTCGTACAGGCTGTGGGTCAGCCACGTGCGCCAGCGGATGAGCAGCGAGGAATCGACGAACAGGTCGAACATGCCGATGGCGATGTTCAGCGTGGCCAGCGGCACGAACACCCAGAGCAGCTGGTACCAGAACGCGTTCGCGTCGTATTCCTGGAGCGAGTTGTAGATGTCGCGGTAGAAGAAATTAAACCGCAGCGTCAGCGCCACGTCGGCGAAATTCACGAAGATCGACAGCGCCACGAGGTTGCGGCCGATCCGGCCCTCGGTGGTGCCGAACCAGCGGAACAAGCCGATCTCCTTGGTCGGCTTGTCGCGATTGGCGAAGTACGGGTCGGCGATGTTGGTGATCGCGCGGATCGGCTCGAGATGCGAGATGCCGAGCACGATGGCGGCGAAGACCACCGCGCCGGTGGCGGCGAAGGCCGGCGGGAGCAGCGCGGCGATCACCGGCGGCAGCAGCCCCATGGCGGCGATCGTCTTCGATCCGGCGAGCAGCAGGTAGCCGACGCCGTAGACCGAGACGAAGACTTTCAGGTAGGCCGAGATGCCGTTCGAGGCGATCAGGATGCCCGCCATGGCGAAGCCGGCGAGGGAGACGTAGAGCGGCGGGCTCGGGATTCCGGGAAACGCCAGCAGGATCAGCGCGGCCAGGGCCGTGAGCACGGCCTGGATGCCCAGTCCGGTCCTGAGTGCTGCCACCGTCGATCCCCCATCCGTGCGCGCCCGCCCGGGGCGCCGCCGGCGGCCTTGGCCCCGGCAGATGGCCAGATAGTGGCACTCGGCCCGCGCTGTCGCGTGAAACTTTGGTCACGTTCCGGCGGTGCGGCGATTTACGCGGGCACCGCGGCTACCAGTTCCACTCCTCGAAGCCGGGCTCGCGGCAATGGTAGCCGATCGGGCATTGCGGGTTGTCGCGCGTCGGGGCGAAGCGCAGCTCGGCGATCTCCGCGCCGCTGCACTGGCCGGGATTGCTGACGAACCGCTCCGGCGCCGCTCCGGCGGCGATGATCACGTCGCCCTCGTTCTTCACCAGGGCCATCGCCTCGGAGCAGGTCATGCGGGCCGTCATCGAGCCGCGCGGCGGCCGCGACTGCGCACGGGCCTCGACCCCGGCCGCGACGGCGGCGAGGTGGGCGAACAGCAGAGCGAGGGCCAACGGCCTCATCGGGCACGGGTTCCGGTACGCACCCGGGAAGAAAGCCCGCGGGTCTGGCGCCATCCTGCACAAGCGGGCCGCCCGAGACTGTCACCGGAATGCGCCACCGGGCCGCTTTCGCCGTCGGACCGCCGCAATCGGCGGATTAGGAGATTCCGGGATCGCCGGAAGCAGCTGTAGATTTGTGGTCGTGGACGCCTGCGCGGGCGACCCCGGCACGACGGCTGGACCGGCCCCCCGGCACGCGTCTCCGGCGCCCCGCGTGCCGGCCGACCGGCGCCGGAGCCAAGGGACCCAGCGATGTCCGCTCTCTCGATCCTCGACATCTCCGCCGTGCGCGCCGCGCCCGTCTCCCGCGAGCCCTACGCCTACACGCTCGGCAGCAACGTCCTGAATCCCGACGCGATCGACGACATCCGGCGCGACTTCCCGGACATCGCCAAGCCCGGCTACCTCACGGTCGACGAGGTCACCCTGAAGGGCCGGTTCAAGGCGCTGATCGACGAGCTGGAGAGCGACGCCTTCTCGAAGATCCTCGGCGAGAAGTTCGGCATCGACCTCGTCTCCTGCCCGCGCCTGACGACCATCATGCGCCGCAGCCAGCTGAAATACGGCTCGATCCACACCGACGGCCCGTCGAAGGTGCTCACCCTGCTCGTCTACATGAACGACGCCTGGGACGCCCCGGCGGCCGGCCGCCTGCGGGTGCTCTACGACGGCCGCAACTACGAGCCCTTCGCGGTGGAGGTCCCGCCGACCATGGGCACGATGTTCGCGTTCCTGCGGGCGGACAATTCCTGGCACGGCCACGAGCCCTTCGAGGGCGAGCGGCGCGTGGTCCAAGTGGCGTGGCTCAGGGACGCGTCGGAGCTGGAGCGCAAGCGCAAGCGCAACCGCACGGCGCAGTTCCTGAAGGGCATCTTCGGCCGCTGAGCGGACGAGAGGGGGCGGACCATGGGGGCGGTCGTTCTGGCGGATCCTGGCGACGGGGCGCGTTCCGGCTCCTGGCGTCGCTTCGCCTTGCCGACCCTCCTCATCCTCGGCTGGGTGGGCCTCTTCGCCTACAGCGCCGCCTACCTCACCGAGGACCTGCCGTTCCGCCCGTCCCCGCCGGAAGCGAGCCCGTCCGCGGCGGGGTCCGCCGCGCCGCGCCCCGCGCGCCGCGTCGTGATGCTCGACGAGCCCGACCCGCTCACCGCTCCGGCCGAGCCGCCCGGCCAGACCGCCATGGCGGCCTCTCCGGCGCCGGCGGCCTCGCAGAGTGCCGCGGCGCCGCCCGCGACCACGGCGAATGCCCGCCCGGCCCCGGGCGCCGCTCCGGCCGCCGCCGTGCCCGCCGCCGAGTATGTCGGTGTCTGGGGCCCGACGCCGGAGGCCTGCGGAGCGCGCTCGCGCCGCCGCGGCTACATCCCGGCCACGATCACGCAGGACCGCGCCCGCGCGGGCCGCACGCTCTGCCTGTTCCACGACGTGCGGCGGAGCGGCGGCGCCTGGGTCACGGCCGCCGAGTGCAGCGATCGCGGCCGCCACTGGTCGTCGCAGGTCCGCCTGCAGGTCGACGGCGAGCACCTGACCTGGTCGAGCAGCCGCGGGACCTCGACCTATATCCGCTGCGGCCGTCGCGCCGGCTGAGCGGCGCCGTCACGCCGCCGGATCCGCTCCCTGCCCCCCGGCCGCGCGCAGGACGATCCGCGCCGCGGCCCGGCTCGGCGTGTCCGCCGCGGCGAGCCGCATCCGCCCGTCGATGTGGCCGAGGGCGGCGAGCTGGACGTCGCGCTCGTGACCGCCGGCCAGGAGCGGCCGCAGGGCGCCCGCGAGGCGCTCCGGGGTGCAGTCGGCCTGGACGAATTCCGGCATCGCGTTCTCGGCGAGGATCAGGTTCGGCAGCACGATGCTCGGGACCTGGATCAGCCGGCGGGCGATGAACTCCTCCGCCCGCGAGACCTTGTAGGCGACGACCATCGGGACGCCTGCGAGCGCCAGCTCCAGCGTGACCGTGCCGGAGGCGGCGAGCGCCGCCCGGGCCTCCCGGAAGGCCGCGTATTTCGGCGCCTCGCCGGTGACGATGCGGACCGGCACCGGCCACTCGGCCGACAGCCGCTCGATCAGGGCCCGGTGCCGGGTCACGGCGGGCAGCACCGCCTCGACCGCCAGGCCCTCGGCGACGCGGGCCAGCGCCGCGCCGAAGACCGGCATCAGCCGCTCGATCTCGGACCGCCGGGAGCCCGGCAGGACCACGAGGCTGTAGGGAACGGCCTCGCGCCGCCCCCGCTCGGCCGCGCCGGGCCGCAGCTCCGGGAGGCGCTCGATCAGCGGGTGCCCGACATAGGTGCAGGGCGGGCCGCCGAGCCGCAGATGCGCGTCGGGCTCGAACGGGAGCAGGGCCAGCACGTGGTCGATGAACGGCCGCATGCCCTTCGCCCGCCACGGCCGCCACGCCCACACGCTCGGGGACACGTAGTCGATGATCGGGATGCCGGGGGCCGCCCTGCGCACGCGCCGCGCCACCGCGTGGGTGAAGCCCGGGCTGTCGATGATCACCAGCACGTCGGGCCGCGCGCGGATCGTCGCCTCGACGGTCTCGCGGATGCGGCGGAGCAGGGTCCGCGCGCGGGCGAGGACCGGCAGGTAGCCCATCACCGCCACGTCATCGAGGGGGAACAGGGACGCGAACCCCGCCTCCGCCATGGCCTCGCCGCCGACGCCGCCGAAGACGGTGTCGGGCGCGGCCTCGCGCAGGGCGCGCATCAGCTTGGCGCCGAGCTGGTCGCCGGAATCCTCGCCGGCCACGAGCCAGATCGTGCGGGGCCGGCCGGTCACGGCGCGCCCCCGTACCCGACCACGAACAGGCCGAGGCGGTCGGCCTCCGCGGCCGTCGCCGCCCGGTCGATGACCAGGGTCCCGCCGGCCTCCAGGGCGAGCCCGGCGCAGCCCGCCCGGGCCGCGTTGCGCACGGTGCGGGCGCCGACGGCCGGGAGATCGATGCGGCGGTCCTGGCCGACCTTCGGGGCCTTCACCAGCACGGTCGCGGGCATCGCCCGGCCGAACCCGAAGGGGCGCCGCCCCAGGGCCCGGGCCCGGGCCAGCATGCGGTCCGTGCCCTCCGGCCCCTCCACGGCGAGGATCCGGTCGCCGGCCAGGACGACCGCCTGCCCCAGATCGTAGGGCGAGAGGGCGTCGAGGACGCCGCGCCCGGTGCGGATCGAGGCGGCCGCCTCCGCGTCCGGGGCCCGGCGCCCGAGCGGGCCGTCCGGGCAGAGCAGGTCCGGCGCGGCCTCGTGGACGCCGACGACCCGGTGGCCCGCCTCCTCGACCAGCGTGACCGCCGCCCGCAGCAGGCGGTCGTCCCCGCCGCCGGCGATCGCCAGCAGGGCCTCGCGGTTGCGCAGGGCGGCGCCCGCGTTGAGGATCGCGGCCGGGCTCGGGCGGGAGACGCCGCCCGCCGGCACCACGGTCGCCGGCCCCCAGAGCCGCAGCAGCTTCAGGGTGGCCGCGAGATCGAGGAGGTCGACCGTGGCGTCGGCGCCGGCGCGCAGGGCCGGGCCGGTGAAGCCGCGCAGCGCGATCACCCGGAAGGGCCGGCGCGCCCGGCGGAGCGACTCGGCGACGAGCTCCGGCAGGCGCCCCGCCCCCGCGATCAGGACCAGGGCCCCCTCGGGGGCGGGATCGGCCTCGGTCACGGCCCGGCCGCTCAGGCGGCGCTGATCGGGGTCGGGACCTCGCGCGGCGTGCAGATCGAGCGCTTGCCGCCGAGGCGGATGAAGTCGAGGATCTCGGCGACCGCCGCGTGGGACTCGAAGGTCGCGGCCACGTCCTCCACCCGCTCCATCAGCGTGCCCTCGGGGGCGAAGAGCAGGCGGTAGGCGCGCCGCAGCGCGTGGATGTCCTCGCGGGCGAAGCCGCGGCGCTGCAGCCCGATGATGTTGAGCCCCGACAGGTAGGCCCGGTTGCCGAGCACCATGCCGTAGGGGATGCAGTCGTTCTCCAGGCCCGACAGGCCGCCCACGAAGGCGTGCGCGCCGACCCGCGCGAACTGGATCACGGCGGCGCCGCCGCCCAGGATCGCGTAGTCGCCGACGCTGCAATGGCCCGCCAGCATGACGTTGTTGGAGAAGATCACGTGGGCGCCGACCCGGCAATCGTGGCCGACATGCGAGTTGGCCAGGAAGGTGCAGTGGTCTCCGACCACGGTCTCCAGGCCGCCGCCGCTGGTGCCCGGGTTCATGGTGACGCCCTCGCGGATCAGGCAGTCGGCGCCGATCGTCAGGGTCGAGGCCTCGCCCCGGTACTTCAGGTCCTGCGGCTGGTGGCCGATGGACGCGAAGGGGAAGATCCGGGTGCGGGGGCCGATCGCGGTGCGGCCCGCCAGGACCACGTGGCTGATGAGTTCGCAGTCCGCGCCGAGCACGACCTCGGGCCCGACATGGCAGAAGGGGCCGATCCGCGCCCCTTCGCCGATGCGGGCGCCGGACTCGATCACCGCGCTCGGGTGGATGACGGGGGCGGTCACTCCGTCACCAGCATGGCACTGATCTCGGCCTCCGCGACCAGCGTGCCGTCGACCCGGGCCTCGCCGCGGAACCACCACATGGTCCGGCGCTGGTTCAGCTTCGTCATGTGGAAGCGCACCTGGTCGCCGGGGGTGACGGGCTTGCGGAATTTGCACTTGTCGATGGTCATGAAGAACACCTGCTTGGTGTTCCGCCCGTCCGCCCGGATGTGGCGGCAGCAGATCGCCCCCGCCGTCTGCGCCATACCCTCGATCAGGAGCACGCCCGGGAAGACCGGCATGTCGGGGAAGTGGCCCATGAACTGCGGCTCGTTGGCCGTGACGTTCTTGATGCCGACGCAGGATTCGTCCCGGTCGATCTCGACGATGCGGTCGACCATCAGGAACGGGTAGCGGTGCGGCAGCAGCTCCAGCAGCGTCTGGATATCGGCTATGCCCAGCTCGCTGCCGGTCTCGCGCGCCGCCTCACTCATCGAAATCCGCACCTCGACTTGCCGCCATCGGCGGCCCGCAATCCGGCCGCCACCGGGGCGCCGACCGCCCTATTCGGAAGAAATCGCCGGAAGCGCAAGGCCTTCCCGGTCAGGCGTCGTCTCCGGCGGGCTCCTTGCCCGAGCGTTCCGCGAGCCGCGCGAGCGTCGTCAGCTCGCGGAACCAAGCCCGCACCGGCTTGGCGGGCGTCCCGCCCCAGCGGCTGCCCGGCGGCACGTCGCGGTTGACGTTGGACGAGCCGGCGATCTGCGCGCCGCGACCGATGCGCAGGTGGCCGACGACGCCGACCTGCCCGCCGAGGACGACGTAATCCTCCAGCGTGGTCGAGCCCGAGATGCCGACCCCCGACACGATGACGCAGTGGCGCCCGATCACGACGTTGTGGGCGATCTGCACGAGGTTGTCGATCTTGGTGCCCTCCCCGATCACCGTGTCGCGCGAGGCGCCCCGGTCGACCGTGGTGTTGGCACCGATCTCGACGTCGTCCTGCACGATGACCCGCCCGACTTGCGGCACCTTGAGGTGGGTGGCGCCCATGGCGAAGCCGAACCCGTCCTGTCCGAGCCGGGCCCCCGGATGCAGGATCACCCGGTTGCCGAGGAGGGCGTGGCTGAGGGTCGTGCCCGCGCCGATCGCGCAGTCGCGCCCGATCCGGACGCCCGGCCCGATGACGGCGTTCGGCCCGATCACCGTGCCGGCGCCGATCTCGGCTCCCGGCCCGATCACCGCGCCGGGATCGACCGTGACCCCGTCCTCGAGCCGGGCCTCGGGATGGACGTGGGCGCCGGAGGCGACGCCGCGGACCGCGAACTGGGAACCGGGACGCAGCGCGTCCGGGTGCAGGCGGCCGAGCAGGGCCGCGTAGGCGCGGTAGGGATCGCGGCTGACGAGGGCGACGGTTCCGGCGGGGCAGCGCGCCGCGAAGCGGGGCGAGATGAGGCACACGCCCGCACGCGTCGCCGCGAGGGCGTCGCCGTAGCGGGCGTTGTCCATGTAGGCGAGGTGGTCCGGACCGGCACTCTCCAGGGAGGCCGCGCCGCTGAACCGGCGATCCGGATCCGCTCCCTCGGGGAGGCCGAGGCCGGCGGCGGCCGCGATCTCGGCCAGGGTGAGGCCGGTGGCGGCGGTGAAGAAGACGGGATCTGTCATGTCCGACAACGCGCCGGCCGGGAGAATCCGGCCGGCGCGCGTGTTTTTTATCAGAAGCGCGAGCCGCCGGAGAAGCGGAAGGCCTGGACCTGATCCGCGCCGATATGGCCGAACTTGCCGAGGATCGGGACGAACACCTTCTGACCCTCGTCCTTGGACAGAGCGTAGGCGTAGTCGAACCGGATCGGGCCGAGCGGCGAGTTCCACAGGATGGACGCGCCGATCGAGGAGCGGATCGCCGCCGTGTCGCGGACGTTCACGCATTCCGGCTCCACGCCGATCGTGAAGGCGTTGAAGTTGCACTTCCCGGTCGTCGGCGAGATGCCGTTGATGAAGGCGTCGCCGTTCACGTTGAAGTTCCGCTGGCCGTGATAGCCGAACAGCGTGCCGGCATCGGCGAAGAGCGCGCCTTTCAGGCCCAGATCCCGCGGAACGAGGGGCAGCGGGAACTGCACTTCGAGGGTGCCGCCGACGTAGGTCGAGCCGCCGATGGCGTTCGAGCGGGCGTCGGCGATGCCGACGTCGCGCGGACCGATGCCGTTCGGCGCGAAGCCGCGGACCAGCGACGGGCCGAGGAAGAACTGGTCGGTCACCCGCAGCGGGTCGTTGTTGAGCGACGAGATGTGGCCGCCCTGGAAGCGGATGAAGCCGACCACGTCCTCGAAGATCTCCTTGTAGTACCGCGCGTCGGCGGTCACGCGGAAGAACTTGGAGTCGCCGCCCAGGCCCGCGACGTCGGGCTTCAGCTCGGCGTAGAGACCGTTGCGGGGCGCGCCGATCACATCGAGGGTCGAGTAGGCGAGCGTCAGGCCGGCCAGCGAGGTCAGCGTGTTGCCTTGCGAGCCCTTGATGGCGATCGAGGCCTCGCCGTCATACGCGCAGTTCGGGTAGATCGACTGGCCGCCGATGTTGCGGCCGGTGTTCGGGTCGATCGTGCCCGCCGCGTAGGTGGCGGTGTAGCCGGGGATCGGGATCGAGCAGTCGTTGTACGGCCGCTTGAGGGTGTTCGGCACCTTCAGCTCGGTGTTGTACAGCGAGTAGCGCAGCGTGATGCCGAACTCCTCGGTGATCGGCAGACCGAGGCGCAGCTGACCGCCGTACACCGTGGTCTCGTAGCGCGAGTACCGGGTCAGGTCGGAGTACTTGTAGAAGGCATCGAAGCCCGCCGCGAGGCGGTAGCCGAGGAAGTACGGCTCGGTGAACGAGAAGTCGACGCCGCGCGAGTACTGGCCGCCCGTACCGGCGAGGCGGACGTACTGGCCGCGACCGAGGAAGTTCGACTCGGAGACCGAGACCTCGCCGATGATGCCGTCCTGGGTGGAGTAGCCGCCCGCCACCGAGAACGAACCCGTGGGCTGATCCTCGACGTCGATGTTGATGACCACGCGGTCCGGGGCCGAGCCCGGCTCGTTCGAGAAGCGGACCTTCTTGAAGAAGCCCAGGCCGTTCAGGCGCCGCTCGGCGCGGTCGGTCAGCACGCGGTTGTAGGCATCGCCCTCCGCGATATCGAGCTCGCGGCGGATGACGTAGTCGCGGGTGCGGGTGTTGCCGCGGATGTTGATGCGCTCGACGTAGACGTGCGGGCCGTCCTCGACCACGAAGCCCAGGGAGACCTGGTGGCTCGCCGGGTCGCGCTGGCCGGTCGGGCGGACCTGCGCGAACGGATAGCCGGCGCGGTTGACCTGGCGGGTGACGTTGTTGAGCGTCTTCTCGACGTCGTCGGCGTTGTAGACGTCGCCCACGGAGGTGGCGATGTCGCTGTCGAGCTTCGCGGTGTCGAGGCCCGGCAGGCGCGAATCCACCTGGACGGCGCCGACCCGGTACTGCTCGCCCTCGCTCACCGTGATGGTGATGACGTAGCCGGACTTGTCGCCCTCGACGTAGCGCGCGTCGGCGCTGACCACCTGGAAGTCGGCGTAGCCGTTCTTCAAGTAGTAGCGACGGACTTGGTCGAGGTCGTTGGTGATGCGGTCGGGATCGTAGACGTCGGAGGTCTTGATGAACGACAGGAAGTTCATCTCCGAGGAGCTCATCAGCCCCTTCAGCGTCCGCTCCGAGTAGGCGTTGTTGCCGACGAAGTTGATCGAGAGGATGCCGGTCTTGTCGCCCTCGTCGATCTGGTAGATCACGTCGACGCGGCCGTTGGGCAGGTCGACCGTCCGGTAGGTCACCTTGGCGGTGCCGCGGCCGAAGCGCTTGTAGACGTCGCGGATGCGCGCGAGGTCGGCGTTGATGATCGCCTCGCTGTAGGGCCCGCGGGACTTGGCCTCGACCACCCCTTCCAGGGTGGCCTTCTCGATCTTCTTGTTGCCCTCGAAGACCACGCGGTTGATCAGGTTGTTCTCGCGGACGGTCACCACCGTGCGGCCGCCCGACTGGGCGACCTTCACGTCGGAGAACATCCCGCTCGCGAGCAGGTTGCGGCGGGCCTCCTCGGCGGAGCCGGACGCCGTCCCGGTCACGTAGGACCGGATCGTGTCGGCATCGACGCGCTGGTTGCCCTGGACGACGATCTGCTGCGCCTGGGCAGCCCCGCTCAGGACGACACCCAGACCGGCAGTGACTAGGACGATGGTTTTCCGCACCGACTTACGTCGGGGCTTCCCCGTCAACGACATCATGCAATCGCCCGTTTCTGTTCTGGTCGCGGGGGTTAGCCCGTCACGGGCGACCGTTGATCGGCCGTCCCGTCACCTGGTCCAAGCGTGGCTTCGGTCCAAGCGTAGCTCTTAGCGGGATTCCCCTGCCAAGCAAACGCGCGGGAGGCCATCGTCAGGGGATTTTGGGGGGTCGTGGCCTTCGCGCCACTTAACGGTGCGGTCAGCTTACGGGCAAACCGCGGATCATGGTGAACGTGCCGTAAACGCCTGAGCGACCGGCCCTTTTTCGCGCCACTCACGGTCGCGTGAAGGTCCCGTTAACCCCGTTTCGGCGCGGCGCCGCGGCGCCATCCGGGCGGTGTCCGGGCGAGATCGCGGCGGGATTGGGGCAGCGTTTCCGGTGGAGATCCGGCGGCGATCCGGCGGGGATCCAGGGATCCCAGCCGGCCCCGGATCAGGTGTTCCGCCAGGAGGCGCCGAGGTTGAGGATGTCGTTCCAGGCGGCGAACAGCATCAGCATCAGCACGAGGGCGAGGCCGATGCGGAAGCCGATCTCCTGGGCCCGCTCGCTGAGCGGGCGGCCACGCACCACCTCGAAGGCGTAGAACAGCAGGTGGCCGCCATCGAGCAGCGGCACCGGGAACAGGTTGAGCAGGCCGATCGAGACGGAGAGCAGGGCGATCAGCCCGACCAGGCCGCCGACGCCGCCGGTCTTGGCGACCTCGCCGGAGACGCGGGCGATGCCGATCGGACCCGAGAGCTGGTCGGCGGATTCCCGGCCCGTCACGAGCTTGCCGAGATACGAGAAGGTGCGCTCGACGACGAAGTAGGTCTCCTTCACGCCGAGATTGAGCGAGTCGAGCGCCCCGTACTGCACGAGCCGCGCCTCCGAGCCCGCGGGCGAGCGGATGCCGAGCCGGCCGATCCGGTGGCGGCCGAACGGCGTCTTCTCCTCGAAGGTGGCCGGCGTCGCCTGGATAGTGATGGGCTGGTCGTGGCGCTCCACCGTGAAGGTCAGCGGCGTCCCGGCGCTGCCGGTCACCGTGCGGTACATGGCGTTGAAGTCGCCGATCTTCTCGCCGTCGATCGCGGTGATCACGTCGCCGGGCTGGAAGCCGGCCTGGGCGGCGACGCTGTTCGGCTCCACCGACGAGACCCGGGCGGGCAGCTCGTAGCGGCCGCCGAGCCAGATGGCGCCCGCGAAGAGCAGGATCGCCAGGATGAAGTTGGCCACCGGGCCCGCGGCGACGATCGCGGCGCGCTTGGACACGGGCTGGGTCGGGAAGCTGATAGCCCGCTCGTGCGGGCTCATCCGGGCGACGGCCTCGGGATCGGGCATGCTGGCGCCGTTCACGTCGCCGTGGAACTTCACGTAGCCGCCGAGCGGGATCGCGCAGACCTTCCAGCGGGTGCCGCGCCGGTCGTTGAACCCGAACAGCTCGGGGCCGAAGCCGAGCGAGAAGGCGTGCACGCCGACCCCGCACCAGCGCCCGACCAGGAAGTGGCCCATCTCGTGCACGAACACCACGACGGTGAGCACGAACAGGAACGGGATCACGGCGCCGAAGAAACCGCCGGCGGTTCCGCCCATCGCGTTGAGGAAGTCCATAAGCCGTATCCTGGCCGTCTCGGCGCCGGCTTCTCGGGCCGGCCATCCGCCCTGTCTAGCAGATCGGCGGTGCCGACCGCCAACGCAATCCTGCGGCCCGGCCGCGGAAGGTCGCACGCGCCGTCCGATTCCGCACCGGCCGATCGCGCGGGGGCGGTCCCGCCCGTCGGGGACCGCCCGTCAGTGGCCGCCACCCCCGCCCGCGCCGGCCTTCGGCCGCCGGATCATGGGGACCGCGCAGGCCATCGCGAGGAACAGGACGGTGAGGGACAGGAACACGTCCTCGAAGGCCATGACGAGGCCCTGGATCCGCACCGTGTTGGTCATCGCCTTCAGCGCCATGTCGGAGGCGGCGCTGCCGTAGGCGTCGAAGCCGCGCTGCATCGCGTCGAGCCGCTCCAGCGCGGCCGTGTTCGCCCAGGTGAAGCGCTCGTGGAGCCGGGCGAGGTGCAGGTCCCAGCGGTCGTTGAGGATCGTGTTGATCAGCGCGAGCCCGACCGCGCCGCCGAGGTTGCGGGTCAGGTTGAACAGCCCCGAGGCGTTCTTCATCCGCGCCGGCGGCAGCGTGCCCAGCGCGATGTTGTTGATCGGGATCATGCACAGCATCAGCGAGCAGCCGCGCAGGATCTGCGGCACGAGCAGCTCGTAGAAGTCCCAGTCCTTGGTGAGGCCCGTGACGATCCACGTGCCGCAGGCGAAGCCGACGAAGCCGATCCCCATCATGATCCGGGGATCGACCTTGCCCGAGAGCCGGCCGGCGATCGGCGCGGTGGCGAACATGCACAGGCCGGAGACGAACATCGTCTCGCCGATCATCAGCGCCGAGTAGCCGCGCACCCGGGCGAGGTAGACCGGGTAGATGTAGGTCAGCCCGTAGAGGCCGATGCCCAGCACGAAGCTCGCCACGCAGCCGCTGGCGAAGTTCCGGTCCGAGAAGGCCCTGAGATCGACGATCGGCTGCTTCGCCGTGAAGACCCGCCAGAAGAACAGCAGCGCCGACGTCCCGCAGACGACCGCGCAGGCGAAGACCGCCTCGTCCTGCAGCCAGTCGTGGTTGGGCCCCTCCTCCAGCACGTATTCGAGGCAGCCGAGGAAGCCGGCCATGAAGGCGAGTCCGGCCCAGTCGAACGACCGGATCAGGCCGTAATTGGGCTCGTCGAAATCGACCAGGATCCAGGTCGAGACCGTCACGAAGATGCCCGGCACGACGTTGATGAGGAACAGCCAGTGCCAGGACATCAGGTCGGTCAGGTAGCCGCCCACCGTCGGCCCGATCGTCGGCGCCAGGGTCGCCACGAGGCCGATCATCGGCGAGACGATGGTCCGCTTCGAGGGCGGGAAGATCGTGAAGGCCGCGGCGAAGACGGTCGGGATCATGCCGCCGCCGATGAAGCCCTGGAGCGCCCGCCAGACGATCATCTCGCCGATCGACGAGGAGGTGGCGCACATCAGGCTCATCAGGGTGAAGCCGCCCGCCGAGATGGCGAACATCCAGCGCGTCGAGAGCACCCGCGACAGGGTGCCGGAGAGCGGGATCGAGATGACCTCGGCGATCAGGTAGCTGGTCTGGACCCAGGGGATCTCGTCGCCGGAGGCCGAGAGGCCGGCCTGGATCTCGTTCAGGGAGGCCGAGACGATCTGGATGTCCAGGATCGCCATGAACATGCCGAAGACCATGCAGACGAACGCCACCATGCGGCGGCGGTCGAGGGGCGGATCGGCGGCGCGGATCGGCGCGCCGGGCGCGAGGGCGGCACTGGCGGCCATCGCCGGTCTCAGCGGCTCGCGGTGCTGACCGGCCGCGGCGCGGAGGCGCGGTCGAGGACGGAGCGGTCCGCGCCGGTGCGGGTATCGACCCGGACCACCGCCGACAGGCCCGGCCGCAGCAGGCCCTCGCGGGCGACCTCCTCGGGCACGCGCACCCGCACGGGCAGGCGCTGGACGATCTTGGTGAAGTTGCCGGTGGCATTGTCGGGCGGCAGCAGGCTGAACACCGAGCCGGAGGCCGGCGAGAACGATTCCACCACGGCGTGGATCTCGCGGTCCGGATAGGCGTCGACCGTCACGGTCACCGGCTGGCCGGGACGCATGCGCTCGACCTGGGTCTCCTTGAAGTTCGCGTCGATCCGGACGCTCTGGAGCGGGACCAGCGCGGCGATCCGCGTGCCGGGCCCGACATAGGCGCCGGCCTCGACGGCCTTGTTGCCGACCACCCCGTCGAAGGGCGCGCGGATCGCCGTGAAGTCGAGGTCGCGCCGGGCCCGGTCGACGGCGGTGCGGAGTTCCGCCGCGAGGCTCTCCGCCTCGCGCTTCTGCGCCTGGAGCACGTCCACGTTGGCGCGGGCCGCGAGGAGGCCGGCCTCCATGGCCTTCACGGAGGCCTCGGTGCGGTCGCGGTCGGCGCGGGTCTGGTCGATGCGCGACTTGGCGACGTAATCCGCCTGCATCTGCGTCGACCGGGCGAAGTCGGCCTGGGCGCGGACGGCGTCGGCGCGGGTCGCGTCGAGCTGCGCGGCGGCCTGGGCGACCTGGGCCTGCGCAGCCTCGGCCTGCCGGCCGATCCGCGCGATCGTGCTCTCCTGGGTGGCGAGCTTGTCCTGCGCCGCCTGCAGCGCGAGGCGGTAGTCGCCGTCGTCGAGCTTGGCGATGACGTCGCCCTTCTTCACCGCGAGGCCGTTCACGACCGGCACCGACTGGAGATAGCCCGGGATCTTGGCCGCCAGGACCGAGATGTCGGCCTGGACGTAGGCGTCGTCGGTCGAGACGAAGAACCGCCCGACGGTCCACCACTGCCATCCCTGATACGCGCCGCCGCCGAGGGCGGCCGCCAGCAGTCCGAGCAGGACGAGCCGCTTCACGGAGCGCTTGCGAGCGGGCGGTGCCTCGACCGGCACGGGCGTCGGCAGGGACGCCGCGGCGGGGGCCGGCGCGGCCGGCGCCGTGCGCTCGGCGCGCGCCTCGTCCCCGGCCTCGATTCGGGACTCAATAGCGGCATCGAGACCGGAATTCGGCCGATCGGCGTCCTCGCGAAGGGACATATCAGCGCCTCGACATCAATGACCGAACCGTTCGGTCAATAACGAGGCACGGCTTGACGCGCCCCCGAAGAAGCCGCAGGTTATTTTGACCGAACGGTTCGGTCAAGCGTGACGGTGTCACGGTGCGGAGCGGGATCATGGCTCAGGGTGCGGCGTTGGAGCGGGGTCAGGCCCAGCACGAGGGCGACAAGCGGCAGCAGATCCTCGAGGGCGCGCGGACGGTGTTCCTGGCGGCGGGGTTCGACGGCGCCAGCATGGGCGAGATCGCGCGGGCGGCCGGGGTCTCGAAGGGCACGCTCTACGTCTACTTCGAGAACAAGGAGGACCTGTTCGAGGCGCTGACCATTCAGGAGAAGGCCAGCCTCGCCGAGGCCCTGTTCACCCTGGACGCGGACGATCCCGACGTGCCGGGCGTCCTGACCCGGCTCGGAAGCAGCTTCCTGACCGAGATGTGCCGGCCGGCGCACGTCTCGCTGGTCCGCATGGTCATCGGCGCGAGCGAGAAGTTTCCGCGCTTCGGGCAGGTCTACTACCAGGCCGGTCCGGCCTGCGGCGTCGAGCGCCTCTCGCGCTACCTCGACGCGCAGGTCCAGGCGGGACGCCTGACGATCGCCGACACCGAGCTCGCGGCCCGGCACTTCCTGCATCTCTGCCAAGCGGGTCTGCTGACCCGCCTGCTGTTCGCGGCGGGCGGCATCGCCGGCGAGGCCGAGATGCGCCATCAGGTCGACGAGGCGGTGCGTGTGTTCCTGGCCGGGTACGGCCCCGCGCGCTGAGGCGCGGCTCAGGCGGGAAGCGTGTCTGCGAGCGCAGCGAAGCAGTCCAGCGGCGCCACGCTCGCAGAATGTTGCGCCGCCCTGGGTTGCTTCGCTGCGCTCGCAATGACGGCTCAGCCGGCGGCGCGCAGCTCCGGCAGGGCCTCGGCGCTCCAGATCCGCACGTGGGCGTCGATGGCGAGCGCCTCGTCGACGTCGGCGGGCGCGGCCCGGTACTGGCCGGCGAAGTGGGTGCAGGCGCGCTCGACCAGATCGCTGATCCCGTAGAAGCCGATCCGGCCGGCGATGAACGCCGCCACCGCGATCTCGTTGGCGGCGTTCATCACGGTGGGCGCCGCGCCGCCGGCGGCCAGGGCCGCGCGGGCGATCCGCAGGCACGGGAAACGCGCCTCGTCCGCGGCCTCGAAGGTCAGCGAACCGAGCTTCACGAGGTCGAGGGGCCGGCCGCGCTCGATCGTCAGCCGGTCGCCGAGGCCGAGGCAGTGCGAGATCGGCACGCGCATGTCGGGCAGCGCCAGCTCGGCGGTCACCGCCCCGTCGAGCCAGTAGACCATGCCGTGGATCACCGATTGCGGGTGCACGACCACGTCGAGGCGCTCGGGCTCGATGCCGAACAGGTGGTGCGCCTCGATCAGCTCGAGGCCCTTGTTCATCAGGCTCGCCGAATCGATGTTGATCTTCATGCCCATCGACCAGGTCGGATGGGCGGCGGCCTCGGCCGCGGAGGCGGCGGCGATCCGCTCGCGGGTCCAGGTCCGGAACGGGCCGCCCGAGGCCGTGATCATCATGGTGCGGACGTCGGCGAGCGGCCGGCCGGCCAGCGCCTGGCTCAGCGCGTCGTGCTCGGAATCCATCGGCAGGATCGTGGCGCCGTAGCGGGCGGCGTCGCGCATGAAGGCGTCGCCGGCGCAGACGAGGCTCTCCTTGTTGGCGAGCGCGACCTTGCGGCCGAGCCGGAGGGCGGCGTGGGTCGATTTCAGCCCGGCCGCCCCGCTCACGGCGGCGACGACGATGTCGGCGTCGCGGGCGGCGGCCTCCATAACGGCCGCCTCCCCCGCCCCGCTCGGGATGCCGGAGCCCGACAGGGCCTCGGCCAGCGCCGGGCCGGCGGCCTCGTCGGCGAGCGCCGCGAAGGAGGCGTTGAGCTCGCGGGCGACCTTGGCCAGGGCGACGGGATCCTTGCCGCCGACCAGGGCGCCGACGCGGAACCGGTCGGCGTGCTGCGCCAGGAGGTCGGCGGTGGAGCGGCCGATCGAGCCGGTGGCGCCGAAGACGGTGACGACCTGGGTCACGGGTTCAACTCCCTCATCGTCACGTGATCAGACCGCCGCCGCGCAGGGCGAGATAGACGGCCGCCAGCACGGCGACCGCGAAGAATCCGTCGAGCCGGTCCATGACGCCGCCATGGCCGGGGATGATCTTCCCCGAATCCTTGACGCCGTAATGGCGCTTCAGGCCGGATTCGATCAGGTCGCCGGCCTGACTCAGCACCGAGGCGAGCGCGCTCACGCCCGCCACGACCGGGAGAGAGGCGGCGCTGGGCAGGGTCATCCCGGCGAGGTCGGCGACCACCGGGACCAGCGTCCCGGCGGCGACCGCGCCGACGAGGCCGCCGAGGGCGCCCGACCACGTCTTGTTGGGCGAGACCCGGGGCATCAGCTTGGGGCCGCCGATCTTCCGGCCGGCGAAGTAGGCCGCGATGTCGGTGGACCAGACCACCGCGAACATCCAGGCCGGCCCGACGAGGCCGATGGCCGGGTCGTCGCGCAGGGCCACCGGCACCGCCGCGATCGCCGCCGCGCCGAGCACGCCGAGGAAGGCGCGGAGCCGGCCCCGTCCGGTCCGCGCCACCGTGGCGCAGGCCGCGGCACCGAGCAGCAGGACCGCGAGGCAGGCCGGAGTCGGGGCACCGCCGCGCTGGCAGAGCAGCAGGGCGCCGAGCGTCGCCGCGCCCAGCGCGATCAGCACCTCGCGGGGCTCGGTGCGGCTCATCACCATCCACTCGGCGAAGCCGACGATGCCGGCGGCGAGCCAGATCCCCGCGAAGGGCCAGCCGCCATAGACCAGAGCGGCCAGCACGCCGGCGCCGAGCACGAGGCCCGAGGCGACGCGCAGCCACAGCTCGCGCCGTCCCGAGGGACGCGCGGCCGGTGCGGCGGCGGAGGTCACGCGCGTCCTGCCCTTCGCCTCAGACCTGCATGATCTCCTTCTCCTTGGACGCCAGCACGCCGTCGATCTCGGCGATGTACTGGTCGGTCGCCTTCTGCACGTCGGTGGCCTGACGCTTCTCGTCATCCTCCGAGATGGCGCTGTCCTTCAGGAGCTTCTTGAGATGGTCGAGGCCGTCCCGGCGCACGTGGCGCACGGCGACGCGGGCCTCCTCGGTGTACTTGTGGGCGACCTTGACCATCTCCTTGCGGCGCTGCTCGTTCATCTCGGGGATGCGGAGCCGGATGGTCTGGCCCTCGGTCTGCGGGTTGAGGCCGAGGTCGGATTCGCGGATTGCCTTCTCGACGGCCGTGACCATGCTGCGGTCCCAGACCGAGATCGACAGGAGCCGCGGCTCCGGCACGCTGACGGTGGCGACCTGGGCCATCGGCATCATCGAGCCGTAGGCGTCGACCTGGATCGGGTCGAGGAGTGACGGCGTGGCGCGCCCGGTGCGCAGCGAGCCGAGATCCTTCGAGAGCGAGGACACTGCGCCCTGCATGCGGCGCTTGATGTCGTTGAGATCGAATTCCGGTGTGGCCATGAGGGTCGTCCCGAGACGTCTGACGTGGTCTTGAGCCCGGCGCGGGCAGTCGCGGCCTCAATGGACGAATTTTTTCAGGGCCGCAAACGGTCGCGGCCCGGTCGTGCCGCGCGTCAGGGCGCCACGAGGGTCGAGGGCGCGTCGCCCGACAGGATCGCGGCGATCGAGCTCGGCGGGTGGAGCGAGCCGACCACGATCGACAGGCGGCTCTCCCGGGCCAGCGCGAAGGCGGCGGTGTCCATCACCTTCAGGTCGCGGGCGATCGCCTCGTCGTGGGTGATGCGGTCGTAGCGCGTGGCGCTCGGATCCTTCTTCGGATCCGCCGAGTAGACGCCGTCCACCTGCGTCGCCTTGAGGACCGCGTCGCAGCGCAGCTCGGCGGCCCGCAGCACCGCGGCGGTGTCGGTGGTGAAGAACGGGTTGCCGGTGCCGCCGGCGAGGACGACGACCTGGCCCTTGTCCAGGTGGTGCAGGGCCGGCTGGCGGGCATAGGTCTCGCAGATGGTCGGCATCGACACCGCCGACATGGTCCGCGCCTGGACGCCCGCGGCGTTGAGCGCCGTCTCGATGGCCAGCGAGTTCATCACCGTGGCCATCATGCCGAGCGAATCCCCGGTCGCCCGGTCGATCCAGCCGGCCGCGGAGATCCGCGCGCCACGGATCATGTTGCCGCCGCCCACCACGATGGCAATCTCGGCGCCCGACTCGATCGTGCGGGCGATGTCCTCGGCGAGCGCCGCCAGAGTCGGCGGATGCAACCAGTAGCCGTCGGGAGCGGCGAGCGCCTCCCCCGACAGCTTCACGAGGATACGGCGAAACGGCGTCGTCTCCGGCATCTGGGCCCCCGGCTCCATCCCGCATCGCGTGAGCGGGGAGGCTTCTACGTCAACCGCCCGAGCGCCGTCGAGGGGCCCGGCCCGGATCCGGCGGGGATCGTGGGCCGAAATGCTACCGGCGCGCGAGCGACGCGCGAGCGACGTGCGCCCGGGGAGGACGTCTGCGCCGCCGCCGCGGTCCGGGTCCGGAGCGCCGGCGCTCGTTCTCAGCTGCCGGCGAGGACGCCGACGGCGCCGAAGACGGTCATGGCGAGGCCGGAGGCGAACACGCCGATCATGAGGTAGGAGAAGGGCTTCAGAGGCATGCCCGGAACTTAGCGCGGCGCCGCACGGCGGGGTGTGCGGCGCAACACGACCCCGCGCGGATCGATCGGGCGCCTCCGGAAACGCGAAGCCCCGCCCGGCGCGTGCCGGACGGGGCTGATCTCACGACGGCCCGGCAAACCGGGCGCTCGCGGTCGGTGTCAGGCGCGGCCAGCCTGCTGGGCGACCTCGGTGGCGAAGTCCGGACCCTCTTCCTTCTCGATGCCGTCGCCCAGCGCGTAGCGGACGAAGCCCGTCAGGGTCACGGGGCCGCCGACCTTGGAGCCGGCCTCCTTGAGGACCTGGCTCACCGTCTTGGAGCCGTCGTGCACGAAGGGCTGCTCCAAAAGGGTGACCTCCTTGTAGTAGCTCTTCAGGCCGCTCTCGACGATCTTGGCCATCACGTGGTCCGGCTTGCCGGCGTTCTTCTCGCGCAGGATGTTCGACTCGCGCTCCACCGTGGCGGCGTCGACGCCCGAGGCGTCCAGCGCCACCGGGTTGGTCGCCGCGATGTGCATGGCGATCTGGCGACCCAGTGCCGAGAGCGCGTCGACGTCGCCCTCGGACTCGAGCGCCACGAGCACGCCGATCTTGCCGAGGCCCTCGGAGATCTGGTTGTGCACGTAGGAGGCGATGACGCCCTTCTTGACCTCGAGCTTGGTGACCCGGCGCAGGTTCATGTTCTCGCCGATGGTGGCGATCAGGGCCTGCAGCTTCTCCGAGACGGTCTCGGTGGCGCCCGGGAAATGGGCGGCCTGGAGGCCCTCGAGCGTGCCGTCGGTGTTGAGCGCGATCTTGGCGGCCTCGCGGGCGAAAGCCTGGAAGGCGTCGTTGCGGGCGACGAAGTCGGTCTCGGAGTTCACCTCGACCACGGCGGCGTGGCGGCCGGCGGACTCGACGGCGACGAGGCCCTCGGCGGCGACGCGGCCGGCCTTCTTGGCGGCCTTGGCGAGACCCTTCTTGCGCAGCCAGTCGACGGCGGCCTCGATGTCGCCCTGCGTCTCGTTGAGCGCGCCCTTGCAGTCCATCATGCCGGCGCCGGTCTTCTCCCGGAGCTCCTTCACCATCGCGGCGGTGATGTTGGCCATGGCGGTCCCTTTCGTGTGGTCTGGATGCGAGAGGCCCGGCGCGCGGGTGAGCGGCCGGGCCCGGTATGCCTGGATCCGCGACGGCCCGATGACGGTGCCGCCGCGAAGCCCCGTTGGATCAGGCCGCGGCGGCGGCCTCGACGAAGCCGCGGGCCTGCGAGACCCACGAGTCGCGGTCGATGCGGCCGTTGAGCTTCAGGTCGGCATCGACCTTGGCGACGTCCTCGGGGGTCATCGCGGCGAGCTGCCAGTAGTGGTAGATGCCGGCGTCGTTGAGCTTCTGCACGATCTGCGGGCCGGCGCCGTTGAGCTTGGTCAGGTCGTCCGGCGCGCCGCGCGGGGCAGCGAGCAGCTCGAAGTGCTCGGTCGACTCGGCGAGCATCGCCACGTCGGCCGGGTCGAGGGCGTCGGACTCGACCGTGACGGCCGCGTCGTCGTTCGCCGGCAACTCCTCGGCCATCGGCTCCTCGGAGGCGCCGATATCCATGCCCGACGAGCCCTGGGCGCGCGAGATGCCGTCGATGGCGGCCTTGGCGATCAGGTCGCAGTACAGCGCGATCGCGCGGCCGGCGTCGTCGTTGGCCGGGACGATGTAGCTGATGCCGTCCGGGTTGCAGTTGGTGTCGACGATGGCGGCCACCGGGATGCCGAGGCGGTTCGCCTCCTTGATCGCCAGCTGCTCCTTGTTGGTGTCGATCACGAACAGCAGGTCCGGCACGCCGCCCATGTCCTTGATGCCGCCGAGCGCCTTCTCGAGCTTCTCCTTCTCACGGGAGAGCATCAGGCGCTCCTTCTTGGTCAGGCCCGGGCCGCCGGTCTCCAGCGTCTCGGTGACCTTGCGCAGGCGCGAGATCGAGCCCGAGATGGTCTTCCAGTTGGTGAGCATGCCGCCCAGCCAGCGGGAGTTGACGTAGTACTGGGCCGAGCGCTTGGCCGCCTCGGCGATCGTGTCGGCCGCCTGGCGCTTGGTGCCGACGAACAGCACACGGCCGCCCTTGGCGACGGTGTCGCTCACCGCCTGCAGCGCCTGGTGCAGCGCCGGCACGGTCTGGGCGAGGTCGATGATGTGGATGTTGTTGCGGGTGCCGAAGATGTACGGCTGCATCTTCGGGTTCCAGCGGTGGGACTGGTGACCGAAATGGGCGCCCGCCTCGAGGAGCTGACGCATAGAGAAATCGACGGCCATGGCTCTTGTGCTCTCCGGTTATATCCGCCGCGGAGGGATGCGGTCGGCCGAGAGTTCGGACGACCACCGGAAACGCCTCATTCAGGCATGAGGCCGGCTCCGCGTGTGGGATGGGCGGGCGCTTAGCAGAGGGCGGGTCCGAAGGCAAGAAGCGGCGGGGCGGCGCGGGCCAGCCCTCAATCACAGCCTGTGTTCAGACCGCTTGCAACACGCGGGCTCGCCTCGCGAGAGTTCGGACCATGGCGGCGGTCGCATTCGACACCCTGAAATTCGCCCGGACCCTCCGGGAGAAGGCCAAACTCTCCCCGGAACAGGCGGAAGGCTTGGCCGATGCCATGGCGGAAGCGTTGCAGGGCGATCTCGTCACGAAGGCGGATCTGCGCGCCGGGCTGGCGGATACGCGGTCCGAAATCGTGCGCTGGGTGGGGGGCCTGATCGGCTTCCAGACACTCGCTGTGATCGGCGCGGTCGTCGCCCTCGCCCGGGCGCCGCACTGACAGGCGCGCAGCCCGGATCACCCGCCCGCGAACACCGCCGCCACGTCGTCGGCCGTCATCACCCGGTACGCCCCCGCCGGCAGCTCCCCCGACAGGGCGAGACCGCCGACCCGGTCCCGGTGCAGCGCCGCGACGTGGTTGCCGACGGCGGCGAACATCCGGCGGACCTGGTGGTAGCGGCCCTCCGTCAGCGTCACCGCGCAGCGCGTCGCATCCTCGACGTCGAGCCGCACCGGCAGGAGCGGGCGCTCCTCGCCCTCCAGCACGAGCGTCCCCGCGGCGAACACCTCCGCCTCGCGGCCGGTCAGCGGCCGGTCGAGGGTCACGCGGTAGCGCTTCGCCACCTGGGCCTTCGGGCTGATGATCCGGTGCAGGAGCGCCCCGTCGTCGGTCAGCAGCAGCAGGCCCGACGTCTCCTTGTCGAGGCGCCCGACCGTAGAGAGCGGCGGGTCGCGGCGGCGCCAGCGCTCGGGGAGCAGCCCGTAGACCAACGGACCCGCCTCCTTGTGCGAGCAGGTGACGCCCAGCGGCTTGTGCAGCATCAGGCACAGGCCGGGGAGCGGGTCCAGGGCCTCGCCGTCGATCGTGAGGCGCTCCGGCAGGTCCGGCGCGAGGGCGATCCGGTCGCCGGCCTCCGCGAGCTCCGCGCCGTCGAGGCGGATCGCGCCGGCGCGGGCGAGCGCCTGGATCTCGCGGCGCGACCCGTAGCCGAGATTGGCGAGGAGCTTGTCCAGGCGGACGGATCGCGCCGCGCTCATGGAAGCGGCGCGCTCACCGGCGGGCCTCGTAGACCCGGTAGCCGTTCGCCTGGACGGCGACCGCGACGTGCCGGAACGCCTCGCGCAGGCTCGCCTCGTAGGGCAGGTGCGCGTTGGCCACGAGCCACAGCGCCCCCCCGGGGCGCAGGGCCTCGGCGGCCCGCGCGATGAACGCCCGGCCGAGCGCCTGATCCTCGCTCCCGCCCTCGTGGAACGGCGGGTTCGTGACGACGAAATCGAGGTGATCCGGCACGGCGCCGGAGGCCCGGATATCCGCCCAGAGGATCGTCGCCCGCGGGTCGGCGACGTTGCGGCGCGCCATCTCGACGGCGCGCCGGTCGATCTCCAGCAGGGTCAGGGCGGTCACGGCCTCGGAGCCCAGGACGGCCCGCGAGAGGATCCCGAGCCCGCAGCCGAAATCGGCGCCGCGACCCTTGAGGGCCGGGAGGTTCGCGAGCAGCAGCGCCGTGCCCGGATCGAGCCGGTCCCACGAGAAGATGCCGGGCTGCGTGCACAGGGCGAGGTTGTCGACGTGGCGCGGGCCGCCCTCGTCGATCGCCTCGGCGAGGCCGGCCGGCGCCGTCGGCCGCTCCGCCGTGCAGATCCGGTGGTGCCGGCGCGGCTGGTCCGCGGCCGCGCAGCCGAAGGTCGTCAGCTCCTTGGCGAGGCGTGTGCCGCCGCGATCCTTGGGCGCCAGGGCGACCATGCGGCCGCCCGGCCCGAGGGCGCGCAGCACCTGGGCCAGCACGTAGCGCCGCTCGACCGTTCCGGGCGGCGCCAGCACGGTGGCCGAGTCGAGGCTGTTCTCGGACAGATCCTCGAGCCGCGCGGCGCCGGGGATCAACGGGGAGAGCTGGACGGCGTCGCCCGGGACCTCGGCGAGGTCCACCGGCGGCAGGCCGTAGACGGCGTGGCGCATAGACGATTCGGGATTTGGAGTGCCGAAACCGGAACGCGAATCCGCGGCGGAGCGGGGTAAACCCGCGCCCGACTCGATTCATCCGGGGGAACACCGCGTTTATACCGGAACCGGCCGCGAAGCCCAGCCTCCCGCGCGGCCCGGCGCGTCAGCCCCGCGGAAATTCCAGGCCCATCTCGCGGTAGCGGGCCGGGTCGTCGGCCCAGTTCTCCCGCACCTTCACGTGCAGGAACAGGTGGACCTTGGCGTCGGCCGCCTCGGCGATCTCGATCCGGGCCGCCTGCCCGATCGACCGGATGGTCTGGCCGCCCTTGCCGAGCACGATCGAGCGCTGGCTGTCCCGCTCGACGAAGATCGTCTGCTCGATCCGCACCGAGCCGTCGGGCCGGATCTGCCACTGGTCGGTCTCCACCGTGGAGCGGTAGGGCAGCTCCTCGTGCAGCCGGTCGTAGATCTTCTCCCGGGTGATCTCGGCGGCGAGCATGCGCAGGGGCGCGTCCGAGACCTGATCCTCCGGATACAGCCACGGGCCCGCCGGCATGCGGGCGGCCAGCGCCCGGCGCAGGTCGGCGACGCCGTCGCCGTTGAGCGCCGAGATCATGAAGGTCTCGGCGAAGGGCGCGGCGGCGTTGAGCTTGGCGGCGAGATCGAGCAGCCGCTCGCGCGGGATCAGGTCGATCTTGTTGAGGATCAGCAGCTTCTCGCGCTTCACCTCGCCGAGCCGGCCGAGCACCGCCTCGACTTCCGCGTCGACACCCTTGCGCGCGTCGACCAGCAGGCAGACGGCGTCGGCGTCGGCGGCGCCGCTCCAGGCCGAGTGGACCATCGCGCGGTCGAGGCGGCGCTTGGGCGCGAAGATGCCGGGGGTGTCGACCAGCACGACCTGGGCCGAGCCCTCGATGAGGATGCCCCGCACCAGGGCCCGGGTCGTCTGCACCTTGCGGGAGACGATCGAGACCTTGGTGCCGACGAGGTTGTTGAGCAGGGTCGACTTGCCGGCATTCGGCACGCCGATCAGCGCGACGAAGCCGGCCCGGGCGTCGGCGGGCGTGCCGGGAAGGGTGGACGGGTCGCGCGCGGGGTCCCGGGCCGGCGCGATGCTGGGTCCGTCCTGCGCGTCGTGATCGTCCTGCTCGTGCGCGCTCATGCTGTCTCCGTCGGTTCCGCGTCCGCGGAGGCCCCGATTCCCTCCCGCTCCATCAGCGCCCGCGCGGCGGCCTGCTCGGCGATCCGCTTCGACGTGCCGTCGCCGAGACCGGGCTCCAGGCCCTCGACCTGCACGGCGATGCGGAACCGGGGCGCGTGGTCGGGACCGGTGCGCTCCACCACCTCATAAGTGGGGATCGGCAGGCTGCGGCCCATGGCCCATTCCTGCAGGGCGGATTTGGCGTCGCGGCCCCGCGCCGCCGCGGTCGGCTCGCCGGGATGGAAATGCGCCTCGACCACCGCCCGGGCGGCGTCGAACCCGGCATCGAGGTAGATCGCACCCAGGATCGCCTCGCAGACGTCGGCCAGGATCGTCTGGTTGCGCCGGCCGCCGCCCATGACCTCGCCCTGGCCGAGGATCAGGTGCGGGCCGACCTCCCACGAGGCGGCCACGGCCGCGCAGGTCTCGCGCCGGACCAGGGCGGCCAGGCGCCGGGAGAGGTCGCCCTCGTCGGCCTCCGGGAAGGCGCCGTAGAGGCGGTCGGCGACCGCGAGCCCGAGCACGCGGTCGCCGAGGAATTCCAGGCGCTGGTAGCTGCCGCCCCGGCCGCTCGCCTTGCTGGTGTGGGTCAGCGCGCGGGTGAGCAGGTCCTGATCGCCGAAGCTGTGGCCGATCCGCTCCTCGAGCGCGGTCAGCGGCGGGCGCGGCTTGTGGGCCCGCCGGGATCGGGCGTTGGCCCGGGGCTGCGCGGCGTCGTCCAAGTCCGGGCCGGTCAATGGATCGTCGTGAACAGGCGCGACCAGCGCACGTGGGCCGGCCAGTTCCAGACCTGCCAGGCCGGCGTACCCTCGTCGATCGAGAAGAAGATCATCTCGGCGCGCCCGACCAGGTTGGCGAACGGCACGTAGCCGACATTGGCGAGATCGCGCGAATCGGTGGAGTTGTCGCGGTTGTCGCCCATCATGAAAAAGTGACCGGGCGGGACCGTGTACAGCTCGGTCTTGTCCCAGAAGCCGTTGTCGCCGTCGCGCTCGATCACCCGGTGGACCACGCCGTTGGGCAGGGTCTCCAGGTACTGGGGCACCTTGGTCGGCTGGCCGTAGGGATCGGTGGTCTCGTAGTCGGCGATCCGCTCGCGCTTGACCGCCTTGCCGTTGATGTTGAGCACGCCGTCGATCATCTGGATCTTGTCGCCCGGCAGGCCGATCACGCGCTTGATGTAGTCGGTCGAATTGTCCTTGGGCAGCTTGAACACCGCGATGTCGCCGCGCTTCGGGTCCGCGCCCCAGATCCGGCCGTCGGCCTGAATCGGGATGTACTCCGAGAGCGGCAGCGAGTACTTGGAATAGCCGTAAGAATATTTTGACACGAACAGATAGTCGCCGATCAGCAGGGTCGGCACCAGCGAGCCCGACGGGATGTTGAACGGCTGGAACAGCAGGGTCCGCACCACGAGGGCGATCAGCAGCGCCTGGATGCCGACCTTCAGCGTCTCGCGGATGCTGGCCCAGGTGCCGGTGTCGGCAGGTTTCCTGAGCGGCTTGCCGTCGTAATCCACGCGCGCGTTCCGTCTTCGATTGAGGTGCGACGCCCGCGATCCGCGGGGCGCGGCCCCGCCGCGCGCGGCCTGATGTGCGGTTGTCCCGAGGAATGCGCCGCAATCGTGTCCGCCGTGTCCGGCGGTCTAGACCATGCGCGAGCCCCCCGCAACGCGCGACCGCCGCAGGCTAATCCGCGACGGCGGCCTCAACCGGCGACAGGGACCGGCAAGGCCTCGATGATCACGAAGGCTTGCGCCATCGGCGGATCGTCCGTGAGGCTCACGTGGAGCCGCGCCGCGTGCCCCGCCGGCAGGAGTTCCGCGAGCCGCTCGGCCGCGCCGCCCGCGAGCCGCAGGGTCGGCTGCCCGGAGGGCAGGTTCACCACCTCCATGTCGCGCCAGAACACGCCGGCGCTGAGGCCGGTGCCGAGCGCTTTGGCGCAGGCCTCCTTGGCGGCGAAGCGGCGGGCGTAGCCCTCGGCGCGGGCGGCCCGGCGGTCGCAGCGGGCCCGCTCCCCGTCGGTGAAGACCCGGTGGGTGAAGCGCTCGCCGTGCCGCTCCAGGGTCCGGGCGATCCGGCGGATGTCGCAGAGATCCGAGCCGATCCCGACGATCATGGGTGCCGCGCCCGGTCCATGGCGGCCCGCATGTCGCGCACCGCCCGGTCGAGCCCCACGAAGATCGCGTCGGCGATCAGGGAATGGCCGATATTCAGCTCCCGGATCTGCGGCAGCGCCGCCACCGGCCCGACGCTGCCGAGGGTGAGCCCGTGGCCCGCGTGGATCTCGAGGCCGAGGCCGGCCCCGTGCTCCGCCGCGCGTCGGATGCGGGCGAGCTCGTGCGCGGTCCGGGCGTCGTCGTCCTCCAGCGCCGCCTCGCAGTAGCTGCCGGTGTGCAGCTCGACGACGGGCGCCCCGAGGGCGCGGGCGGCGTCCATGATCGCGGGCTCGGGCTCCACGAACAGCGAGACGCGGATGCCGGCCTCCGCGAGGGCGCGGATGCGCGGCGCGAGGTGCGCGCGGCCGCCGACGATGTCGAGGCCGCCCTCGGTGGTGCGCTCCTCGCGCTTCTCCGGGACGAGGCAGGCGGCGTGCGGGCGGGTGTCGAGCGCGATCGCCACCATCTCGTCGGTGGCGGCCATCTCGAAATTGAGCGGCACGGACAGGCCGCGCTTGAGCGCCGCGATGTCGGTGTCGCGGATGTGGCGCCGGTCCTCGCGGAGATGCGCGGTGATCCCGTCGGCGCCCGCCTCGACGGCGAGCAGGGCCGCCCGCACCGGGTCCGGATAGTCGCCGCCGCGGGCGTTGCGGACGGTCGCGACGTGATCGATGTTGACGCCCAGGCGCAGTTTCTCGGAGGTCATCCGCTCGTTCGTCCCCGTGTCGGCGCCGCGCGCCCTCACCCCGTGCCGGCGATATGCGGAGGATCGCGCGCGCCGGCAAGACGGTCGGGGTTCGGGGGCGGGCTCCGGCGGCCGGCCCGCCCGGTCAGGCGAGCCGCAGGCGCGACCGGCTGTCCTTCCGCTCGGGCAGGGTGTCGAGGGCGGTCTTGACGATGGTCGTGGCGTCGAGGCCCGCCTCGGCGTACATCTTCTCCGGGCTGTCGTGGTCCTGGTAGGCGTCCGGCAGCGTCATCGTCCGCACCCGCACCCCGCCCGCGTCCAGCGCGCCCCGCTCCGCCAGCAGGTGCAGCACCATCGCGCCGAACCCGCCCCGCGAGCCCTCCTCGATCGTGATCAGAACCTCGTGGTCGCGCGCCAGATCCAGGATCAGCGCCTCGTCCAGCGGCTTGGCGAACCGCGCGTCCGCCACCGTCACCGCCACGCCCTGCTCGGCCAGCGTGTCGGCCGCCTTCAGCGCCTCCGACAGGCGCGTGCCGAGCGACAGCAGCGCCACACGCGCCTCCGCGTCGCGCCGCACCACCCGGCCCTTGCCGATCGCCAGCGCCTCGCCCCGCTCCGGAAGCTCGACGCCCACACCCTCGCCGCGCGGGTAGCGCAGCGCGATCGGGCCCGTGTCGTGCGCGTGGGCGGTCGCCACCATGTGCACCAGCTCGGCCTCGTCGGAGGCCGCCATCACGGTCATATTCGGCAGGCAGCACAGGTAGGCCAGGTCGAACGCGCCCGCGTGCGTCGCCCCGTCGGCGCCGACCAGCCCCGCCCGGTCCAGGCAGAACCGCACGGGCAGGTTCTGCAGCGCCACGTCGTGCACCACCTGGTCGTAGGCCCGCTGCAGGAAGGTCGAGTAGATCGCCACGAACGGCCGGTAGCCCTCGGTGGCCAGACCGCCCGCGAACGTCACCGCGTGCTGCTCGGCGATGCCGACGTCGAAGGTCTTGTCCGGGTGCGCCTTGCCGAACAGGTCGATGCCGGTGCCCCCCGGCATCGCCGCGGTGATCGCCACGACCTTGTCGTCGGCGTCGGCCGCCTTGATCAGGCTCTCGCCGAACACCCGCGTGTAGGCCGGCGCGTTCGGCTTGGCCTTGGCCTGGACGCCCGACACCACGTCGAACTTGACCACGCCGTGGTAGCGGTCGGCCGAGGCTTCCGCCGGCGCGTAGCCCTTGCCCTTCTGGGTGACGACGTGGAGCAGGATCGGGCCGTGCTCGGCGTCGCGGACGTTCTTCAGGACCGGCAGCAGGTGGTCGAGGTTGTGCCCGTCGACCGGGCCGACGTAGTGGAAGCCCATCTCCTCGAACATGGTGCCGCCGCCGACCACGAGCGAGCGGGCGTATTCCTCGGCCGCGGCGGCGCGCTGGTAGAGCGCCTTGGGCAGGAGCTTGCCGAGCTGCTTGGCGGTCTCGCGCAGGGACTGGTAGGCGCCGCCCGAGGCGAGGCGGGCGAGGTAGGCCGACATGGCGCCGACGGGGGGCGCGATCGACATGTCGTTGTCGTTGAGGATGACGATCAGGCGCGAGTGCAGGGCGCCGGCGTTGTTGAGGGCCTCGTAGGCCATGCCGGCCGACATCGAGCCGTCGCCGATGACCGCGATGGCGTTGCGGCGCTTGGGCGGGCGGCTCTTCGCCTTGGCGGCGGCGTTGTCGAGGTCGCGGGCGACCGCCATGCCCAGCGCGGCCGAGATCGAGGTCGAGGAGTGGGCGGCGCCGAAGGGGTCGTAGACGCTCTCGGAGCGCTTGGTGAAGCCCGACAGGCCGCCGCCCTGGCGGAGCGTCCGGATGCGGTCGCGGCGCTCGGTGAGGATCTTGTGCGGGTAGCACTGGTGTCCGACGTCCCAGACGATGCGGTCGTCGGGGGTGTCGAACACGTGGTGGAGCGCCACGGTCAGCTCGACCACGCCGAGCCCCGAGCCGAGATGGCCGCCGGTGATCGAGACCGCGTCGATCATCTCGGCGCGCACCGCGTCCGCCACCGCCTGCAGCTCCGACTCCGGAAGACGCCGCAGCGCCGAAGGAGACGGAACGCGGTC
>NZ_FOZY01000093.1:0-1568 GCF_900116245.1 Methylobacterium sp. yr668
GGACCCCGACCACCCGGCGGCAGCATAGCCGCGTGGGCCTTCGCTATGAAACCGACCTTACCGACGCCGAGTGGGCGGTGATCGAGCCACTGATGGGTCGCGTCCGTCAATGAGGTGGACTTTTGGGGTGGAATTGGAGCGGCCATCGGTCAGGCGGCCTGCGGTGGAAGGGTGATGGTGTCGTCGGTCAGTGCCGGCGTGAGGCCGACCATGCCCTCGACCTGCATGTAGCGATGCTGGAGCTGCCACTCGTCGTTGGCCTCCAACAGCACCGCGCCGATCAAGCGTTGGATCGAGTCCGTATTGGGGAAGATACCGACCACGTCGGCACGGCGCTTGATCTCCTTGTTGAGGCGCTCCAGCGGATTGGTCGAATGTAGCTTCGTTCGATGCTGGATCGGGAAGCTGAGGTAAGCCAGGACATCGTCGCTCGTGCCATCGATGAAGCCCTTCAGCTTCGGCCAGCGATTGTGGAGTTGCTCGGCCAGATGCTGGAGCGCGGCGCGGGCCGCGTCCTGATCGGGCTGCTGGAAGGCGCTGCGCAGACCGGCCGCCACCATGGTCTGCTGCGCCCGCGGCACGTAGGCCAGGGCGTTCCGGGTCCAATGAACGCGGCACCTTTGCCATGTCGCCTTCAGCACGCGCCGGATGGCGGCCTTCAGGCCCTCATGGGCGTCGGAGACGACGAGCTGCACGCCCGCGAGGCCGCGCTTGACCAGGCTGCGCAGGAAATCGGTCCAGAACACCTCCGCTTCCGACGGGCCGATATGCAGGCCAACGATCTCCCGCCGGCCCTCCGTGTCGACCGCCACGGCGACTATGGCGGCCACCGAGACGATCCGCCCGCCCTCGCGCACCTTCAGGTAGGTGGCGTCGAGCCAGAGATACGGCCACGCGCCCGACAGCGGGCGCGTCAGGAAGGCGTTCACGCGCTCGTCGATGTCCTTGCACAGCTTGGACACCGACGACTTCGAGATGCCCGACAGGCCCATGGCTTGGACCAGATCGTCCACCCGGCGCGTCGAGACGCCGGCGATCCACGCCTCCTGGATCACCGCCACCAGCGCCTTCTCGACCGTCTTGCGCGGCTCCAGGAAGCCGGGGAAATAGCTGCCGGTGCGCAGCTTCGGGATCTTCAGGTTGAGCGAGCCCAGCCGGGTGTCGAGGCTGCGCTCGCGATGGCCGTTGCGGTAGGTGCTGCGCTCGCCCGACCGCTCGTAGCGCCCGGCCCCGATCAGCCCGTCCACGTCGGCCTCCATCAGGATCTGCAGGACCGTCTCGGCGATCGAGCGCAGGAAGTTGCCGTCATCGGCCTTCTGCAGCGCCTCGATCAGTGCCACTCTGTCGTCGGTCATCGGGGTTACCTCGGCTCGGGTTGAAGTCCGCAAACTCCACCTTAGCCGCCGGCCCCGATGGCCACCCCAATCCCCACCCAAACGGGCCCGGAAATTACACCTCGTCCAAGGACGCTACCCACTGATGCCGAGGCCAGCGCCCTGTGGCCGGCCTCCGCTCTGGACGACACGGGAGGTCCTGAACGCCATCTTCTACGTTCTGAGGGGTGGGAT
>NZ_FOZY01000031.1:0-59962 GCF_900116245.1 Methylobacterium sp. yr668
ACCGTGTTGACGTTGGTCGACGCCTCCTCGGCGGCCGCGGCCACGGTGGTCGACTGGGATGCGGTCTCCTGGGCGGTGGCGGTCATCTGCTGGGCGGTGGCCTGGAGCTCGGTGGCCGAGGACGAGACCAGGCCGACGATGCCGCCGACGGCGCGCTCGAAGCCGTCGGCGAGCTCGACCATGGTGCGCTTGCGCTCGGCGGCGGCGGCCGCGTCGGCGCGGCGCCGGACCTCGGCCTCCTCGGCGGCCTTGCGGGCGACCATGGTCTTGATCCCCTCGACGGCCTGGCCGACGGCCCCGATCTCGTCGCCGCGGGTGGCCTCGCGGATCTCGGCATCGACCTCGCCGCGGGCCATCCGCTGCAGGACGCCCACGAGGCTGCCCAGCGGCCGGGTGACCTGGACCACGATCACGTACACGCCGTAGGCGATGCTGAGCGCGGCGAGCGCGAGCGCGGCCAGGAGCGCGAGGCGCGACCAGCCGGCAATCGTCTCCGAGCGCCGGAACTCCGCCTCGGCTTCCCGGACCTGCAACGCGGTCAGCTTGCTCAGCGTGGCGTTGGTGGCCTGCATGCTCTTCAGCAGGTCCGTGTGGGTGGCCTCGAAATCCGAGGCCGCGCCGGCTGTGACGCGCTTGAGGATCTCGGCCGCGATGGCGTCGTTCCGATCGACGCGCACCTGCAGCTCCTTGGCGAGGGCCTCCTCCTCCGGGGTCAGGTAGGTCGCCAGATAGGCCGACCACTCCTTGTGGAGCTTCGACAGATCGCGCTCGATCTTGTCCTTGGCCTCTGCCGGCTCGATCTGCTTGCCGCGCAGCTGGCGCGAGGCGTCGAGCAGGTCATCGTAGGCGTCGCGGATGATGCTGAACTGCCGGAGACAGACGACGCGATCGTCGAAGACGGTCTTCAGGCTCTGATGGCTCCAGTGGAGCGAGAGATTTCCGAGCGCCGCCGTGGCGAGCAGCACCAAGCCGAGTCCGCCGAGCAGCGAGACGAGTCGCAGTTTGATGGTCATTTTCATGAGGCGGATGTCCAGGCGACGGAACCCAGGGCTGCGAACGCGTCAGCCAGGCTGAGCAGTCATGATCGGGTTGCGTAAAATATACGCAAACTGATTAAGATTTATTCTGAAGAGTTTCCCGTTACGGGGTCTGTCATTCGGTCTCCGGCTCGCGATATCGTGCGTGCAAAGGCGTTTCTTCAACTTCAAGATGAGGAATCGGAGCTGAATCAATCGGAAAGGGCCTCCGGGGCGGACAGGAGCGTCACCGCCCAACGTGTCGGATCGCCGCACAGCGGGCGGCGCGGGAGCCGGGATCGACCGGGGCAGGAACGTCGCCGGTCTCGGGATGGGGGGCCAGCACGGACGCGGTCCCGGTCTTGAGGCAGGTCAAGGTCGGCCGCCGCGGACCACCCCTAAGCTCGGCACCATGACCTCACTGGACGCCACGCTCCCGGCGAACGCCACGCTGTCCGCCGCGTCGAGCCTCATCTACGTCGTGGACGATGACCCGGCCATCCTGCACTCGACCCGCTTCCTCTTGGAGAGCGAGGGCCACCGGGTGGAGACCTTCGCCGACGGACGCGCGCTGCTGGCCGCCTTCCCCGGCCCGCACCCGACCTTCGTCCTGCTGGACCACGTCATGCCGGGGATGGACGGGCTCGCGGTGTGGGGCCGGCTGCGGGACCTCGCTGCCGGCGTGCCGGTGATCCTGATCACCGGCCACCCCGATCCGGGCATCCGGAGCCGCGCCCGCGCCGCCGGCATACCCCTGGTCGAGAAGCCGCTGGCGTTCGACGCCCTGATGGGCATGCTCGCCGCCGGCCCGATCCCCGCCAGCCGCGCCCGTTAGGGGCCGCGGTGCCCGCTCGGGACGCCCGACCGTCGGGCCGCCGACGTGGCGGCGCGTGAGGTCGTCGACCCGGCACGGGCAGGTTCCGCCGGCTCGACGACAGGCCGGTGGCGATCCGCCCGACGGCGCTCCGATACTCAGATCAATGATCGCACCATCTAAACGCGCAACCTATCAATCAAGCCGAACAAGATATTGGACCAACGGTCGGCCGTGCGTCTATCTCGCGTCGGAACGAGGGATCACGCCATGTTCGACCTCGACCAGGACTATCCCCGCGACATGGTCGGATACGGCCGGCATCGACCGGACCCGGCCTGGCCCGGGGGCAAGCGCGTCGCCGTCCAGTGCGTCATCAACTACGAGGAGGGCGGCGAGAACTGCATCCTCCACGGTGACGCGGCGTCCGAGGCCTTCCTCTCAGAGATCGTCGGGGCCCTGCCCTGGCCGGGGAAGCGCCACGCCAACATGGAGTCGATCTACGAGTACGGCGCCCGCGCCGGCTTCTGGCGCCTCTGGCGCGCGTTCACGCGCCGCAACCTCCCGGTCACGGTCTTCGGCGTCGCCTCGGCGATGCAGCGCAACCCCGAGGCCGTCGCCGCGATGGTCGAGTCCGGCTGGGAGATCGCCAGCCACGGCCTGCGCTGGATCGACTACCGCGACCACAGCCCGGAGGCCGAGCGCGCCGACATCGACGCCGCCGTCGCGCTGCAGGCATCGCTGACGGGCAGCAGGCCCCTCGGCCTGTACCAGGGGCGCACCTCCGCGAACACGCTCGCCATCGGCGCCGCCGAGGGCGGATTCCTGTACCTCGCCGATTCCTACGCCGACGACCTGCCCTACTGGCTGCGGATCGGGGGGCTTCAGCAGCTCGTCGTCCCCTACACCCTCGACGCCAACGACATGCGGTTCGCCACCGCCCAGGGCTTCAACAACGGCGACCAGTTCTTCGGCTACCTCAAGGACACGTTCGACGTCCTGTACCGCGAGGGCGAGGCGGGACGGGGCGGCATCATGTCGGTGGGGCTGCACTGTCGCCTGGTCGGGCGTCCGGGGCGGATGGCCGCGCTGGAGCGGTTCCTCGACTACGTGGGCGATCACCCCGACGCCTGGGTGACCACGCGGCTGGACATCGCCCGTCACTGGATCGCGGCCCACCCGCCGCGCGGCGGCTACCGGCCGACCTGCATGGGCCGCGCCCTGTTCGGCGCGGTCTTCGGCCCGGTCTGCGCCGGGCTGGCCGACGCGTCGCCCGCGGCGGGCGTGGCGATGGCGGAGCGGGTCCACGCGGCCGGACTCCCCGCGGAGGCGGACGTCCCGTCCGGCCTGGCCCGGCTCCTCGCGGAGGCCGCGGGCGCCCCGGCCGACGCGGGCGGCCTCCGGACCCGCCTCGCGGCGGTCGTCGCGGGATAGACAAGTCGACGTCACGACCGGGACTTGAAGATCCGAACTCGGTCGTGATCTGTATTCAGGTCGTGTTTTCAGAAGTCAGGAGACGGAGAGTTCCAGGTTTTGCATGGCGGTCCCAGCGGGTCGTCAGCGTCACGGAAAAAGCCCGGCAACAGGGCTGCGCCAGTCAGGGAGAAACGCCATGTACGCACAGGTTGAGGCCGCCGGCATCAGCACGGCCGTGTCGGACGAACGGGAAGCCGTCGTCATCAAGCCGAGCTACGATCCAGATCTCGTGAACAAGGATCTGGCCCCGCTGCGCAAGCAGACCTGGGGCACCTACAACATCTTCGCCTTCTGGATGTCTGACGTCCACAGCGTCGGCGGATACGTGACCGCCGGCTCCCTGTTCTCGCTGGGCCTCGTGAGCTGGCAGGTGCTGATCGCCCTGCTCGTCGGCATCGTGATCGTCCAAATCTTCTGCAACCTCGTCGCCAAGCCGAGCCAGCAGACCGGCACGCCCTATCCGGTGATCTGCCGCGCCTCCTTCGGGGTCAAGGGCGCCAACATCCCGGCGATCATCCGCGGGCTGATCGCGGTCGCGTGGTACGGCATCCAGACCTACCTCGCCTCGGCGGCGCTGACGGTGGTGGCGCTCCGCTTCTACCCCGAACTCGCCGTCTACGCCGACGTCAAGCAGTACGGCTTCGCCGGCCTGTCGGGTCTGGGCTGGGCCGCCTTCATGACGCTCTGGGTCCTGCAGGCGCTGGTCTTCTGGCGCGGCATGGAGGCGATCCGCGTGTTCATCGACTGGGCGGGGCCGGCGGTCTACGTGGTGATGATCGCGCTCGCCGCGTACCTCGTCGCCAAGGCCGGGATCGGCGAGATCGGGCTGACCCTGGGCACCGTGAAGTATACCGGCTGGGACGCCCTGCCGGTGATGATCAACGCCGTCGCCCTCGTGGTCTCCTACTTCTCCGGGCCGATGCTGAACTTCGGCGACTTCTCGCGCTACGGCGCGAGCTTCGAGGCGGTGAGGAAGGGTAACTTCTGGGGTCTCCCGGTGAACTTCCTCGGGTTCTCGCTCCTGACGGTCGTCACCGCCTCGGCGACGGTTCCGGTCTTCGGCCACCTGATCACCGACCCGGTGGAGACGGTGAGCCGCATCGACAGCACCTTCGCGGTCGTGCTCGGCGCCTTCACCTTCATGACCGCGACCATCGGGATCAACATCGTCGCGAACTTCGTCTCGCCCGCGTTCGACTTCTCGAACGTGTCGCCGCGGCGGATCTCGTGGCGCATGGGCGGGATGATCGCGGCCGTCGGCTCGATCTTCATCACGCCCTGGAATCTCTACAACAATCCCGCGGTGATCCACTACACGCTCGACGTCCTCGGCGCGTTCATCGGCCCGCTGTTCGGGATCCTGATCGCCGACTTCTACTTCGTGAAGAAGCAGAAGGTGGTCCTCGACGACCTCTACACGATGAGCCCCGCCGGGACGTACTGGTACAGTGGCGGATACAACCGCGCCGCGGTGACCGCCATGATCCCCTCGGCCCTCATCCCCGTGCTCTGCGTGATCCTGCCGGGCCTGGAGGGCGTGGCGAACTTCACGTGGTTCATCGGGTGCGCCCTGGGCTTCGCGATCTACACCGCCCTCATGCGCCGCCCCGCGGGCGCGGCCCGTCCTGCCTGAGGCCGTCCTGCCTGAGGCCGTCCGGACCTGGACCCGCCCCGGTCCGGATCGGAGACACGAACGGCCCGGCGGCGCGGCCTGACCCGCGCCGCCGGGCCCCCCGACCTCCCCATCCCCGGCCGGCTGCGTGCGGGCCTCTGCCCGGCCATCCGGCCGGCTCCCGCCACCCGAGGGCGCCATGCGGATCCTGCTGCTCAATCCGAACACCAGCACGTCTGTGACCGACCTCCTGGCCGGGCAGGTCGGGACGATGGCGGGCGCGACTGCGACCTTCGTCCCGGCCACGGCGCGGTTCGGCGCCGCCTACATCGCCAGCCGGGCGGCCCTGGCCATCGCCGGCCACGCCGCCCTCGACGCCTTCGCGGAGCACGGCCGGGACTGCGACGCGGTCTTCCTCGCCTGCTTCGGCGATCCCGGGCTGCTGGCCCTGCGCGAGGTCTCACCGGTCCCGGTGGTGGGGATGCTCGAAGCGTCGTGCCGCGAGGCCCAGCGGGTCGCCGGGCGCTACGCCATCGTGACCGGCGGGGCCCTGTGGAAGCCCATGCTCCGCGAGTGCGTCGCGAGCCTCGGCGTCGGTGACGGCCTCGCGGGCATCCGAACGATCGCGCGCACCGGCGGCGAGATCGCCAAGGACCCGGAGGCGGCGCTGTCCGACCTCGCGGCCGCCTGCCGGGCCTGCGCCGAGGAGGATCGCGCCGAGGCGGTGATCCTCGGCGGCGCCGCCCTGGTCGGCCTCGCGGCCCGCCTGCAGCCGCACGTGCCGGTCCCGGTCCTGTGCTCGGTCACGTCGGGGGTGAAGGCGGTCGTCGCCGCCGCGGCCGCGCCCTACCGGCGCCCGCCCGCCGTCGCCGCGGACAATGTCGGCCTCGGCCACGCCCTCGCGACGCTGCTCGCGCCGCGCGAAGCCATCGGCTGAGACGGGGCGGGCGGCCGCCGGCGCGAGACTGGCAGCCGTCCTGCATCGCTCGGAATTCCAACGCCCCGTTCCGGATGGGGCAACCCTGTGGGGCCAGCCATGACGATCCAGGCGCACCACGCGACCGACATGCCGGCCCTCGCGGCGCCCGCGCGCCTGGACGACGCCTACCGCCGGATCACGTGGCGGCTGCTGCCATTCCTGATGGTCCTGTGGATCCTGTCCTGGATCGACCGGGTCAACATCGGCTTCGCCAAGCTGCAGATGCTGGCCGAGCTCCGGTTCAGCGAGACCGTCTACGGCATCGGCGCGGGGATCTTCTTCATCGGCTACTTCCTCTGCGAGGTGCCGAGCAACCTGCTGCTGGAGCATATCGGCGCCCGGAAGACGATCGCGCGGATCACCCTGCTGTGGGGGCTCTGCTGCGTGGCGATGATGTTCGTGACCACGCCGGCGTTCTTCTACGTCCTGCGCTTCCTGCTCGGTGTCTTCGAGGCCGGATTCTATCCAGGGGTCATCTTGTACCTGACCTACTGGTATCCGAGCGAGCGCCGGGCCAAGGTGTTCGGGCTGTTCATGTCGGCCTCGGCGCTGGCCGGCGTCATCGGGGGGCCGCTCGCGGGCGCGATCATGTCGGGGATGCACGGCGTCAACGGCTGGTCCGGCTGGCAGTGGGTGTTCCTGCTCGAGGGTATCCCGTCGATCCTGGCCGGGATCGTCACGCTGTTCTACCTCACGGACCGGCCCGCCAAGGCCGGCTGGCTGACGGCGGAGCAGAAGGCGCTGGTCGAGGCCGACCTCGCGCGCGACGCCGCGGCCCTCGGCCACCGCGAGCACCGCATCCTCGCCTCGCTGAAGGACGCGCGCGTCTGGCAGTGCATCGCGATCTTCTTCTGCATCGTCACGGCGAACTCGGCCCTGACCTTCTTCGGCCCGAGCGTGGTGCGCGACGCCGGCTTCACCGACCCGCTGACGGTCGGCTGGATCATGTCGGCGGCCTATCTCTGCGGCGGCGCCGGGATGATCCTGAACGGCCGCCACTCGGACCGGACCGGCGAGGCGCGGCTGCATTGCGGGGTCCCGGCCTTCGTCGGGGCACTGGCCATCGCGCTCACCGGCGTCTTCATCGCGGGCGCGCCGGTCCTCGCGCTGCTCATGCTCGGGGTGGCGATCGTCGGCACGATGAGCGCGATCCCGGTCTTCTGGCAGATCCCCGGCCGCTTCCTCGCCGGGTCGGCGGCCGCGGCCGGCATCGCGCTCATCAACTCGGTGGCCAATCTCGCGGGCTTCGGAGCGCCGGCGGCGATGGGTTACCTGCGCGAGCAGACCGGCTCGGTCGCGACCGGCCTCTGGCTGGTCGCCGCCGTCGAGGCCGCGGCGCTCGTCCTGATCCTGGCCTTCGTCCCGCCGGCGACGCCGGAGATGGGTCGGCGCGCCCGGGCCCGCGCGGCGCACGAGCCGGCGTGAACCGCAGCACGAGAGGGAGGCTTTCTTGGAACACGGACCCGAACGACACGCTCTGACGCGGCGCGGCCTCGTCGCGACGGGGCTCGGCGCCGCGGCCGCGGTCTCCGCGGGCCCGGCGCTGGCCCAGGGCACGCCCGCTCCGGCGGCGGCTCCGGCCAATGCTCCGGCCGGTTCCCCGACCAAGCCCGGCACGCTGAACACCGCGCCCGTGTCGCAGGCCGGCCTCTCGCCGCGGCTGACCCTGCACGCCATCGACAATTTCCACGGCACGCCCGGTGCCGGGATGGTCTGCGACCTCGCGATGCACGACGGCACCGGCTACCGTCCGATCCGGACGGTCACCACCGCGCCGAACGGCCGGACCGCCGAGCCGCTCCTGGTCGACGAGGCTTTCAAGGCGGGCCGCTACGAGCTGGTGCTGCACGTCGAGGCGTATTTCGCGAACCTGGGCGTGAAGCTCCCGACCCCGAACTTCCTCGGCCTCGTGCCGATCCGGTTCCGGATCCGCGACGCGAGCCAGCGCCACCACCTGCCGGTGCTGTTCACGCCCTGGGGCTATTCCTACTACCGCGGCAGCTGACCCGTCCGATCCCCGACGCGACAAGGAGACCCGGCATGGCGGGCATCACCACACACGTCCTCGACACCGATCGCGGCCGCCCCGTCGCGGGGGTCCGGATCGACTTCTCCGTCCTCGAGAACGGCCAGTGGCGGCTCGTGAAGAGCGTCGTCACCAACGCCGACGGCCGGACCGACGCGCCGATCCTCCCGGCCGACAAGGCCGAGACCGGCCAGTACCAGCTGGAATTCTTCGTCGACCCTTATTTCCAGGGCCGGGCCGGCACCGCGGAGGCCGACATCTTCATCGACAACCCGGTCGTGCGGTTCGCCGTCGCCGACGCCAAGCAGCACTACCACGTGCCGATGCTGTGCGCCCCGTCGAGCTTCACCACCTACCGCGGAAGCTGAGCGGCATGATCGACCTCGACCGCCTCAACGCCCTCGAGCGCGACGCCTTCGTCGCGTATCTCGGCGGCGTCTTCGAGCACGCGCCCTGGGTCGCCCGGGCCGCCCACGGCGGGGCGCCCTTCGCCGACCTCGCCGCTCTCCACGGGGCGATGATGGCGGCCGTGCGCGCGGCGCCGCCGGACGTGCGCCTGGCCTTCCTCAACGGCCATCCCGAACTCGCCGGCCCGGAAGCCCGGGCCCGGGCGATGACCGCCGATTCCGCGCAGGAGCAGGGCAGCGCCGGCCTCGACCGGCTGACGGAGGCGGACGCGGCGGCGTTCGACCGGCTGAACGCCGCCTACCGGCACCGGTTCAACTTCCCGTTCATCGTCGCCGTGCGCGGCCGGGACCTGCGCGAGATCCGCGCGCTGTTCGAGGAGCGCCTCGCGCGCGCGGTCGCGGACGAGGAGGCGACGGCCCTGGAGGAGATCGGCGCGATCACCCGGATGCGGCTCGACCGGCTGGTGCGGCCGGTCTAGCGCGGCGCCCCGCGGCGATTTCGATCTTGGCCGGCCGGCCGGGCGCGTCCATGCTGGGCGCGGTCGGGACCGCCGTCCCGGTTCGAGGGCTGCATGAAGCGACTGGACGTGGCCGTCATCGGCGGCTCGATCGCCGGACTGACCACGGCGTGCCTGCTCGCGCGGAGCGGCCACGCCGTCACGGTGTTCGAGCGGTCGGCGGCCGCGCTCACGGGCCGCGGGGCGGGGATCGTCACGCATCCCGGCCTCCGGGCGGTGCTGGCGCGCTGCGGTGCTCCGGCCGGGGCGGGCGATCTCGGCGTCACCGTCGAGGGCCGCCGGGTCCTCGACCGGGACGGGACCGTGATCGCGGAGCGGAGCCTGCCGCAGGTGCTGGCGAGCTGGGGACGGCTCTACGGCCTTCTCCTGGACGCCGTGCCCCCGGACAGCGTCCGCTACGGCGCGGCGCTCGCCGCGGTCGAATCCGACGGCGCGCGCGTCGTCGCCTTCTTCGAGGACGGCCGCCGGATCTCCGCGGATCTCCTCGTCGGCGCCGACGGGCAGTTCTCGACGGTGCGGTCCCGGTTCCTGAGCGGTGTCGCGCCGCGCTACGCCGGCTACGTGGCGTGGCGCGCCGTCGTCGACGCGGCGGCCCTCGCGCCGGCGACCCGGGAGGCGATCGGCGGCCATTTCGCGTTCTGCCTGCCTCCGGGCGAGCAGATCCTCGGCTATCCCGTGCCCGGGCGCGCGGACGAGGCCGCCGGGCTGTGCTTCAACGCGGTCTGGTACAGGCCGACCGAGGAGGCCGCGCTCGCCGCGCTGCTGACCGATACCGGCGGCGTCCGCCACGCCCTCTCCATCCCGCCGGGCCGCATCAAGGCCGCGGTGCTGGAGGCGATGCGCGCCGACGCGGCGCGGATCCTGGCGCCCCCCTTCGCCGAGGTCATGCTGCGCGCCGAGCAGCCGTTCCTGCAGGCGATCCTGGACATCGAGACGCCGACCATGATCCCGGACCGCGGCGTCGCGCTGATCGGCGACGCCGCCTTCGTGGCCCGGCCCCATGTCGGGATGGGCGCAACCAAGGCCATGGAGGACGCCGCCGCCCTCGCGGACGCCCTGGACGCGGCCGGCGCCGACGTGGACGCGGCGCTCACGGCCTTCGAGGCGCGCCGACGCGCCTACGGCGCGGCCGTCGTGGCGCGGGGACGCGATCTCGGCGCGTACCTGCAGGCGCAGCAGCGCGGCGCGGCCGAGCGGGCGGCGGCGGAGCGGTTCCGCAGCCCCGAGGCGGTGATGGCCGGGACGGCGGTGCCGCCCGATATCCCCCGCGCTTAGGCCGCGCGGCGGGTCGCCTCCGCGCGCACGGCGGCCGGGAGCGCGAGGGGCGGGTTCGCGCTGTCCAGGAACTCGACGGTGGTGAAGATCAGCTCCGTGTCGCCGATATTGGCGAGGTCGTGGGTCATCGACTCGCCCGGCCCGAACGACAGGTGCTGGATGTCGCCCGCGCGGTAATCGACCTCCGCGACCCGCCCGTCGCCGTAATGCGAGCGGGCCCGCCCCGCCGTCACCGCGGTCCAGAAATAGTCGAGCACGTGCGTGTGGAAGCCGATCCGCGCGCCGGGCGCCAGGACGATGGTCCAGACCCGGGAGCGGTCATCCTCCGAGAGCAGCCGGGTGCCGACGCAGCCGTTGTCCCGCGCCGCCGCGTATTCCTGTGCCAAGTGGGGCGGCAGCGCCGCCGGTTCCGTTCCCTGGGTCATGGCGTTCCTCCGGCCCGCGAGGCTAACGCAGTTCCCGCGAAAGTCATCGCCGCGGCGGCCCGCTCCGGTGACGCGGGCGGGCCGGACCGGCGCCTCTCCCGTGATCCGGGGATCCCGGGATGGCCCTACAGCGCGTCGGACGACCGCGCCGCCGTCACCACCCGGCGGTGGGTGGCGAGCAGCCCCGGAAGCGCGGCGTCGAGCATGGCGGCCCGGACCGCGTCGCGGTCCGCCGTGCCGTCCATGCCGTAGACCCGCGAGCGCAGGCCGACGTAGACCAGCGCGCCGTGGATGCCGAACAGGAGCTCGAACTCGTCCGCGGCGAGCGGCTGAACCTCCGGGTCCGGCAGGTTCGACTCGGCGCGCATCCCGGCGAGCAGCGGCGCGAAGATGCGCGCGCGGACCATGCCGAGGTAGCGGCTCGGCAGATCGAACCCCTTGAGGCCGGCCGACACGAAGATCCGCAGCCACGCGTAGTCGTCGATCCGGCGCTGGTAGTCGATCTCGAAGCGCCGGAAGCGCTCAAGGACGGGGAGCGCGGTGTCGCGCACCGTCGCCTCCCAGCCGGGATCCCAGCGCCTGAGATAGACCTCCTCGTAGATGCGCTCGATCAGCGCCGCCTTGGTCGGGAAGTAGCGGAACAGCAGCGGCTGCGTGATGCCCAGCCGGCGGGCGAGCTCCCGGGTGTGCCCGTCGAGGCCGACCTCGGCGAAGTAGGCGACCGCGCCCTCGACGATCTGGCGCTCGCGGGCCTCCGGCGTCAGCCGCCGGCCGGTCGGCACCCGACCGTCACTGTCCGCCGGCCTGCTTGACGCCATCTCGGTTTCGCCTTCTATTGAGCGAACGATCAATAAGGGCCTCCAGCCTGTCCCATCGGGGCGGTCATGGGCAAGCCCATCGGGAGGAGGACAAGGGCTTGAAGGCGCCCGACTTCGCCTACGCGCGTCCGGCCTCGCTCGACGCGGCGCTGGCCCTGCTCGCTGAGCACGGGGAGGACGCCGTTCCGCTGGCGGGCGGCCAGAGCCTCGTCACGGCCCTCAACATGCGGCTCTCGGCGCCCGGCCTGCTGGTCGACCTCAACGCGATCCCCGAACTCACCGGTGTCTCGGAGGCCGGCGGCGAGGCCGGCGGCATTGTTCGGATCGGCGCGATGACGCGTCACCGCGATGTCGGGACCGCGGCACTCGTGCGCGAGCGCCTGCCGCTGCTCGCCGCCGCCCTGCCCCACATCGCCCATCCGGCGATCCGCAACCGCGGCACGATCGGCGGCTCGGTGGCGCTGGCCGACCCGGCCACCGAGTGGCCCGCCTGCTGCCTCGCCGCGGGCGCCTCGATCGTGGTGCGCGGGCCCGGGGCCGAGCGGCGCGTCCTGGCGGACGATTTCTTCCAGGGCCTCTACACGACGGCCCTGGAGCCCGGCGAGATCGTCACGGCGATCGAGTTCCCGGTTCCGGGGGCCGACGCGGTCTGGGGCTTCGAGGAGTTGTCGCGCCGCCACGGCGACTACGCCCTCGTCGGCCTCGCGGCGACCGGGCGGCGATCCGCGGGCGGCCTGTCGGACCTGCGCCTCGCCTTCTTCGGCGTCGCCGACCGGCCGGTGCTCGCCCGCGCCGCCGCGGCGGCCCTGGAGGCCGGCGACCTCGCGGGCGCCCAGGCGGCGCTCGCCGGTGAGCTCGACCCGCCGGACGACCCGACGACCAAGGCCGCGACGCGGCTCCACCTCGCCCGCGTGATCCTCGGCCGCGTGGCGGCCCGGATGCGCGGCGGCAGCGCGCAGGAGGGCGGCCCCGATGGCGTCTGAGAGCCCGGACCGCGCGCACGCGGTCGCCTTCACGCTGAACGGCGAGGCCGTGCGGGCGCATGTCCCGGCCCGGATGCATCTCGGCGACCTGCTGCGCCAGTCCTTCGGCCTCACCGGCGTGCATCTCGGCTGCGAGCACGGCGTGTGCGGCGCCTGCACGATCCTGGTCGACGGCCGGGCGGTGCGCGCCTGCCTGATGCTCGGCGTGCAGGCCGACGGCGCCACCGTCGAGACCGTGGAGGGGCTGACGGAGAGCGGGCGCATCCGCGACCTGCAGGACGCCTTCCACGCCCGCAACGCCCTGCAATGCGGCTACTGTACCCCCGGCATGCTGGTGACGGCCGCCGAGCTCCTGGACGACGCGGACGCGGCCACCTCGCGCGAGGCGATCCGCGCGGCGATCGCGGGCAATTACTGCCGCTGCACCGGCTACCACGCCATCGTCGACGCCATCGCGGCGACCGCCGAGGCGCGCGGGCAAGGTCGCCGGGATGCCGGCAGGGATGCCGGCCTGGAGGCCGCCGAATGAGCGCGGATCCGGGCGGCCTCACCTTCCTCGACCGGCCGAACAGCTATATCGGCCGCTCGGTCCCGCGGCCGAACGCGCGGCGCCTGCTCGAGGGACGGGGCGTCTACGTGGACGACGTGGCCGTCGCCCGCCTCGGCCACGTCGCCTTCCTGCGCAGCCCCCACGCCCACGCCCGCATCGTCGCCCTGGACACCGCGGACGCCAAAACGATGCCCGGCGTGATCGCCGTGGTGACGGGGCCCGAACTGGCGGCCGTGTGCACGCCGTGGGTCGGCGTGCTCGGCCACTTCAAGGGCCTGCGCTCGGCGCCCCAGCACGCCCTGGCCCTCGACCGGGTGACCTGGGTCGGCGAGCCGTTCTGCGCGGTCGTCGCGCACGGCCGGGCCGAGGCCGAGGACGCGCTCGCGGCGATCACGGTCGAGTTCGACCCGCTCCCCGCCGTCGTCGACATGGAGACGGCGCTCGATCCCGCGACGCCCGCGATCCACGCCGAATTCGGCGACAACCTCGCCTTCGAGCGCGTCCTCGACGTCGGCGACGTCGACGCGGCCTTCCGCGACGCGGCCCTGGTGGTCGAGGAGACCTTCCAGTTCGGCCGGCACACGGGCGTGTGCCTGGAGCCGCGGGCGATCCTGGCCGACTGGGCGGCGGCGGACGGGATGCTCACCGTCCACCACTCCTTCCAGGCGCCGCACATGATGCAGGACATCCTGTGCAAGCACCTCGCCCTCCCCGAGGGGGCGGTGCGGGTGATCTGCAAGGATGTCGGCGGGTCCTTCGGGATCAAGGTCCACATCTACCCCGACGAGATGGCGACCTGCGCGCTGGCGCTGATGCTCAAGCGCCCGGTCAAGTTCGTCGCCGACCGGCTGGAGAGCTTCCAGAGCGACATCCATGCCCGCGACCACCGGGTCACCGCCCGGATGGCCTTCTCGGCCGAGGGCGACATCCTCGCCCTCGACATGGACGACCTCACGGGCATCGGGCCCTACTCGGTCTACCCGCGCACCAGCGCGGTCGAGGCCAACCAGGTCGTCAACCTGACCGGCGGCCCCTACCGGCACCGGCACTACCGGGCCCGGGCCCGGGTCGTGCTCCAGAACAAGGCGCCGACCTGCCAGTACCGGGCGGTGGGCCACCCGATCGCCACGATGGTCGCCGAGGGGCTCGTCGATCTCGGCGCCGCCCGGCTCGGCCTCGACCCCCTGGCCGTGCGCGAGCGCAACGTCATCCCGGACGACGCCTATCCCTGCGCGGGCGTCTCGGGAATCAAGCTGGAAAAGCTGTCCCACCAGGCGGCGCTCGCCAAGCTCAAGGCGATGATGGACTACGACGGCCTCCGGGCCGAGCAGGCGGACCTGCGCCGGCGGGGGATCCACCGCGGCATCGGGCTCGCGGCCTTCATCGAGATCACCAACCCGTCGGCCGCCTTCTACGGGGTCGGCGGCGCGCGCATCTCCTCCCAGGACGGCTGCACGATCCGGCTCGATCCGCAGGGGGGTGTCGTCGCGTCGGTCAGCGTCACCGAGCAGGGCCAGGGCACCGAGGGCATCATCGCGCAGATCGTGGCCACCGCCACGGGCGTGCCGATGGACAAGGTCCGGGTGATCTCCGGCGACACGCAGGCGACGCCCTACGGCGGCGGGACCTGGGCCTCGCGCGGGGCCGGCATCGGCGGCGAGGCCGCGTGGCAGGCCGGCAAGGCGCTGCGCGGCAACGTCCTGGCGGTGGCGGGCGCGATCCTGCAGGCCGATCCGGAAAGCCTCGACGTCCGCGACGGCGCCGTGGTGGACGCAGGCACCGGGACCGAGCGCATGCCGCTCGCGGAGCTCGGCCGCATCGTCTACTTCCGCCCCGACACGCTGCCGCCGGGGGTGCAGCCCGAGTTCGTGGCGACCCGGCACTACGTGCCCAAGGACTACCCCTTCGCCTTCACCAACGGCGTGCAGGCCTCCTACGTCGAGGTCGACACCGAGACGGGCTTCGTGCGGCTGCTCAAGCACTGGTGCGTCGAGGATTGCGGCACCGTGCTCAACCCGCTCCTCGTCGACGAGCAGATCCGCGGCGGCATCGTCCAGGGGATCGGCGGGGCCCTGTTCGAGCACTGCCTCTACGACGGCGAGGGCCAGCTGCTGAACGGGTCGATGGCCGACTACCTCGTGCCGATGGCCGGCGAGATGCCCGATATCGACGTCGCCCACGTGGTCTCGGCCACCGCGTCGTCCGAGATCGGCGCCAAGGGCGCGGGCGAGGCCGGCACCGCCGGCGCGCCGGCGGCGGTCGTCAACGCCATCAACGACGCGCTCGCGCCGCTGAACGCCCGTGTCGCGCGCCAGCCGGTGACGCCCGAGGTCGTGCTGGAGGCGCTGGGACTGATCTGAAACCGGCTGCGGGCTTCCCCGTCCTTGCGAGCGCAGCGAAGCAACCCAGGGCAGCGGGACGCTGCCGAACGTGGCGGATCCCCGGATCGCTTCGCTGCGCTCGCGAGGACGGATGACCCTTTCGGGTCAGGACACATCGACCATCACGGGGCACGGTCCGCCGAAGAGACCGGTCCCGATCAGGAAACGCCGACGGAGGGACGGGAATGGGAACGGGCTTCGACAGGCGCCGGCTGCTCCAGGGCAGCGCCGCCGCATCCGCGCTGGCGCTCGCCGCCCCGGCGCTCCTGCGCTCCGCGATCGCGCAAGGCGGTTCGACCGGAGGCCCGATCCGGATCGGCTTCCCGGTGCCGCTCACCGGCGCCTTCGGGGCCGAGGCGAACGACCAGGTCCGCGCCGCTCAGCTCGCCGTCAAGGCGTTCAACGAGGCCGGCGGCTTCCAGGGCCGCACGGCCGAGCTCCTCGTGCGCGACGACAAGCTCAACCCCGGCGAGGCGGCGACCCGGACCCTCGAGCTGATCGAGAAGGACAAGGTCAACTTCCTGGTCGGCGGCCTCTCGGCGGCCGTGACCCTGTCGATCAACAACGTCGCCCGCGAGCGCGGCGTGATCTACAACTCGATCAGCCAGTCCGACGCGATCAACGAGGCCAAGGATTTCGGCCGCACCACCTTCCACGAGGCCCTGAACCCGCACATGACCGCGGGCGCGGTCGGCCGCTACGTCTTCCCGAAATCGGGCAAGCGCGTCGCCTTCCTCAGCGCCGACTACGCGTACGGCCACGAGATGATGCGCGGGTTCAAGCGCGCCGGCGAGGCCTCGGGCATCGAGGTCGTGGCCGACATCCGCCACCCGATCGGCGCCTCCGACTACTCGGCCTTCCTGCCCCGGATCGCCGCGCTCAAGCCCGACGTGCTCTGCCTGTGCAATTTCGGCCGGGACCAGGTCGTCTCGATCCAGCAGGCGACCGAGTTCGGCCTGAAGCGCACCACCAAGCTCGTCGCGCCGGTCCTGCTCTTCACCGCCCGCAAGGCCGGCGGCGACGCCTTCGACGGCGTGATCGGCGGCACCTCCTACTACTGGCGCCTGGAGGACAGCGTGCCCTCCGCCAAGGCGTTCAACGACCGGTTCCGCGCCGCCTACAACGGCGCCGTCCCGTCGGATTACGGGGCGCTGGGCTATGCCGGCGTCCGCTCGGTGCTGGAGGGCGTTAAGGCCGCCGGGTCGGTCGAGACCGAGAAGGTCGTGGCCGCCATGGAGGCCCTGAAGGCCGACTTCTACAAGGGTCCGCAGAGCTTCCGGAAATGCGACCACCAGTCGGTGCAGTCGGTCCTGATCGTCGAGGCGAAGTCGAAGGACATGAAGACGCCGGACGACGTCTTCACGATCCTCGGCACGGAGGGGCCCGACGAGCGCTTCCTGCGCGGCTGCGACGAACTCGGGCACAAGGCGTGAGGCGCTCCGTGCGAACCCGCGGGAGGGCGCGGCCTTGAGCGCCATCACGATCGGCGGCTTCCCCCTCGATCTCCTCGCCCTCCAGCTCGTGACCGGCATCGCGCTGGGAGCGATCTACGTGCTCGTCGGCATCGGCCTGTCGCTGATCTTCGGGCTCATGAACGTCGTCAACTTCGCCCACGGCGCGTTCTTCATGGTCGGCGCCTATGTCGGCGTCTTCCTGTACGGCTTCACCGGCAGCTTCTGGCTCAGTCTCGTCGCGGCGCCGCTGGCGATGGGGCTCCTCGGGCTCGCCGTGGAGCGCGTGCTCGTGCGCCCCCTCTACGGGCGCGGCATCGACGACCCGCTGCTCCTCACCTTCGGCCTGTCGTACGTGATGGTCGAGAGCGTGCGCATCGCCTTCGGGCTGACGGGCCTGCCCTTCGGGGCGCCGCCCGAGCTGCGCGGCGCGGTCGACATCGGCATCGGCTACTTCCCCCTCTACCGCCTGTTCCTGATCGGCTTCGCGCTGGCGGTGGTGGGCGCCCTGTGGCTGTTCATCGAGCGCACGCCCTTCGGCCTCGTGATCCGGGCCGGCGCCCGCGACCCGCAGATCGTGCAGGTGCTCGGCATCGAGATCACCAAGGTCTGGCTCGCGGTCTTCGCCCTGGGCTGCGCGCTCGCCGGGCTCGCCGGCATCCTCGCCGCGCCCCTGCAGGGCGTCACGCCCGAGATGGGGGTCCCGGTGCTCGCCGAGGCCTTCGTGGTCACGGTGGTGGGCGGCATGGGCTCGCTGGCTGGGGCCGTGCTCGCCGGGCTGATCGTCGGCATCGTGGTGGCGATGACGTCGCTCGTCGCCCCCGACATGACCAAGATGGCGATCTTCGCCCTCATGGCCCTGGTGCTGCTCGTGCGGCCCCGGGGCCTCCTCGGCCGGGCCGGAGCCCTCGGATGAGCGCCCGCGCCCCCGCCTCCGCCGTCACGAAGGGAGGCGCCCTTCCGGCTACCTTGCCGGCGGCCCGGCCGGGCTCCGGCCGGACCGGCCGCCGGCTGGCGTGGTGCGGCCGGCACCGCGTCGCCCTGACGCTCGCCTTCCTCCTCGTGTTCCCCTGGATCGCGCCCTACCAGGCCCTCGCCGTGAACATCCTGGTGCTCGGGCTCTACGCCCTCGGGTTCAACCTGCTGTTCGGCTATACCGGGCTCCTGTCCTTCGGCCACGCCGCCTTCCTGGGCGGCGGCGCCTACGGCTGCGGCATCGCCATCGTCCATTACGGGCTGCACCCGGCCCTGGCGCTCGTCGCCGGCACGCTGCTCGCGACACTCATCGCCGCCGTCATGGGCGTGCTGGCGATCCGCACCCGCGGCATCTACTTCGCGATGACGACCCTGGCGCTGTCGATGTGCGTCTACTACGCCTTCTACCAGGCGGAGGCCTTCACCGGCGGCGAGAACGGCCTGCGCGGCATCAACGTGCCCGCGCTCGCCCTGCCGGGCTTCAGCCTCAATCTCCTCGACCCGGTGGTGAAGTACTACGCCGCGCTGGCGGTGGTCGGCGTCGCGGTCTGGCTGTTCTCGCGCCTCCTGTCGTCGCCCTTCGGGGCCGCCCTCGAGGCGATCCGCGAGAACGAGGGCCGGGCGCAGGCCTGCGGCTACGACGTGCGCCGCATGAAGCTCGCGGCCTTCGTGATCTCCGGGGCCCTGTGCGGCCTCGCGGGCGGTCTCCAGGCGATCCACCTCTCGATCGTGCCGATCGAGACGATGCACTATTCGACCTCCGGCCAGGCCGTGATGATGGCGCTGCTCGGCGGCATGGGGACGTTCTTCGGGCCCTTCGTCGGCGCCGCGACCTTCGCGCTCCTGCAGGACGAGCTCGCCACCGTGACGAGCCACTGGCAGCTCTTCGTCGGCGCCGTCTTCATCGCCTTCGTGCTGTTCCTGCCGCTCGGCATCTGGGGCGAGGTGCTGGCGCGCCTGAGGAGGGCCGGATGGTGAGCGTCGCCGCCGCGCCGGCAAAGGCTCCGAGTACGGCGCCGCCGATCCTCGCCACGGAGGGGCTCGGCAAGCGGTTCGGGCATTTCCGCGCCCTGTCCGACGTGACCGTCGCGTTCCCGGAGGGCGGCATCACGGCGATCATCGGGCCGAACGGGGCGGGCAAGTCGACCTTCTTCAACCTGATCTCGGGCGCCTTCCCGCCGAGCGAGGGCCGCGTGCTGTTCCGCGGGCGCGACATCACCGGCGCGGCCCCGCACGCCTTCGCCCGGATGGGCATCGCCAAGTCGTTCCAGATCACCAACGTCTTCCCGCACCTCACGGTGCGCGAGAACGTGCGGGTGGCTGCCCAGGCCCGGCGGGTCCGCTTCGCGTTCTTCCGGGACCGCGCGGCCTATCCCGAGCTGGCGGAACGGGCCGAGGAACTCCTCGGCGAGGTCGGGCTCGGCGCCCGGATGGACCGCCTCGCGCGCGAACTCGCCCACGGCGAGCAGCGCGCCCTGGAGATCGCGGTGGCGCTGGCCGCCGAGCCGAGCCTCCTCCTCCTCGACGAGCCGACCGCCGGGATGAGTCCCGAGGAGACGCGCGAGATGATGGACCTCGTGCAGCGCCTCGCCGAGACCCGGACGCTGATCCTCGTCGAGCACAAGATGAAGCTCGTCATGGGCCTGTGCCGGCGCCTCGTCGTCCTCCACCAGGGCCAGCTCCTGGCCGAGGGCAGCCCCGACGACATCCGGGCGCATCCGGAGGTGCGCCGCGTCTACCTGGGCAACACGGCGGGCAAGATCACGGGCACGACCGCATGAGCGCCGCCGTCACGCAGCCGCTCCTGGCGGTCGAGGACCTGCGGGCGTGGTACGGCCACTCCCACATCCTGCAGGGCCTCTCGCTGGAGGTGCGCCCCGGCGAGATCGTCACGCTGGTCGGCCGCAACGGCGCCGGCAAGACCACCACCCTGAAAGCGATCATGGGCCTCGTGGCGAAGCGCGAGGGGCGCGTGACCTTCGCGGGCGCCGACATCCTCCACCGGCCGCCCCACGAGCGCTTCCACCGGGGCCTCGCCTACGTGCCGGAGGAGCGGCGCATCGTGCCGGGGCTGACCGTGGAGGAGAACCTGCGCCTCGGCATCCTGGCCGCCCGGGGGGCAGGACGGGGCGCGCGCGCGACGCGCCGCGACGAGGCGCGGCGGATCGAGGTCATCGCCGAGACCTTCCCGCGGCTGAAGCAGCGCCTGAAGCAGGAGGCGGTCACGATGTCGGGCGGCGAGCAGCAGATGCTCGCCATCGCCCGGGCGCTCATGGCCGAGCCCGTGATGGTGCTCCTCGACGAGCCCTCGGAGGGGATCATGCCGATCCTGGTCGAGGAGATGTTCGCGCAGTTCGTCGCGATGAAGCGGGCCGGCACCACGATCCTGCTCGTGGAGCAGAACGTCGAGCTCGCCCTCGACGTGTCCGACCGCGTCTACATCGTCGACGGCGGCGCCGTCGTCTACCACGCCCCCGCGGCCGCGCTGCGGGACGATCCCGAGATCCAGGCGCGCTACTGCGCGGTCTGAGCGCCCGCACCGGCCGGTGGGCGGCGCAGTGTCAGGAGGAGACCAGGATGGACATCGCTGGCGCGTATCGGATCCCGGTCGCGCGGGAGGCCGTCTGGGCGGCGCTGAACGATCCGGAGGTGCTGGCCCGCTGCATCCCCGGCTGCAAGGAGCTGGTGCAGGCCTCCCCGGAGGAGATGACGGCCAAGGTCGCCCTCAAGGTCGGGCCGGTCTCGGCGACCTTCGCGGGCACGGTCCGCCTGGAGGACATGCGCCCTCCCGAGGGCTACAGCCTCGTCGGCCAGGGCAACGGCGGCATGGCGGGCTTCGCCAAGGGCCGCGCCGCCGTCAGCCTCGCGGCGGAGGGCGGCGAGACGCTCCTGACCTACACCGCCAAGGCCGAGGTCGGCGGCAAGATCGCGACGCTGGGCGGCCGGCTCATGCAGGCGACCGCGCGCAAGCTCGCCGACGAGTTCTTCGGCAAGTTCGCCGCCGAACTCGGAGCGACCGGCGACCCGGCCGCGCCCAGAGCGGCCGAGGCCTAGGAAAGCCGCGTCTCGACCGCGCCTCGACCGCGCCGGCCGGGACGGTCGCGCTCCCGACCGGCGCGTCGGAGCCCGGTCATCGCTGCGACCCGATCTGCAGGACATTGAAGCCGCGCTGCAGGGAGGTCCCGAGGAACTCTCCGAACGGGGTGTTCGCACCCGCGGCACGATCAACGCGGAGGACGGCGGCACAGCCGCGCTGCGGGCTCTCGACCGAGCGGCCGTCGACGGAGGCCGCAGGGGCCATGCCGGCTCGCCAACGCGCCTTCAACGCGGAGACGGCCCTGTCGGCCGTCCGGCAATCGGGATAGGCGAGGGATACGAGCAGGGCCGGTCCGTTCTTGCCTTGATAGTCCGCCACGATACCGCCGGCATAAGCCGGGACGCCGTCCCGTCCGCGCTCGCGCTGATCCTCGATCGCCTTCCTCTGCGCGGCCAGATCGGTCGTCGCCGACAGGAGGGCGGCAGGATCGTCGGGGGTGATCCCCATCAGCGGCGTCACGACGGCCGCTTGAAGGATCGCGCCCGGGTCGCGCTCATCCGCGGCGGCCAGACCCGTCAGCGCTGTGGCGACCGCCTCGTGATCCGCCGCGCTCCGACCGACCCCGACGCGTGTCTCCAGATCTGCGGCCGCGGACGCCTGCGCGACGACGCGATCGATCGCCAGGATCGCGCTGGTCTCGCCCATCGGGCCGGACCAGGGATCGGTCGGCTGCCGGGCCCTGAGATTCAGGGCGCGCGGCTCACCGTTGGCGAGAATGCGCGGCGCGGTCGAGACCGGCCGGAAGTTCCTGTCCTTCAGCTTGGCGACCAGAGTGTCGGCTGCCGCCTTCGTCGCCAGACCCCAGTAACTCACGCGCGCCGGAGGCTGGCCGAAGGCCGCGAAATACGAGATGTCCTCGAACGGGATGCCGGCCTTCTCGGTCCATGTCTGCGCGCCGCCGTAGCTGAGGGCGTTCAGCGGGCGGATGCTCTGCGCGAAGGCCATGCGCCGCAGGCCGGCGTCGCTCAGCGCACCGCCGGCGGCCCTGGACAGCGCCTGGACGTCCATGAAGACGATCGGCATCGGGTCAGGCGTCGCCAGGACGGAATCCGGCACCGCGCGGAGAGCCGCCTCCAGAGTGCTGGCCGCCCGCGCCGCCGGCGCGATCATCAGGACTGAGAAGGACACGACGACGAGGCGGGATGAAACTGAGCGCCAGAGAGGTCGTGTCACGTCGAATCCCATGCTCCAGGTCCCTCGGGAGCGCCGATGCCCGTCTGCCGGTCATGGCGATGACCGCGTCGGGCAAGAAGAGATCTCCGCAGTGCTCACCTGATCATTGCTGGACAGGCTCTCTTCTGTCTCCCTCAGTCGATTTTAGCTGAGCCGCTCTCGGCTTCCACTAGTGAGGGTGACCTATTGACCGCGCCGCCCGGATCGCCGCCGATCTGACGCCCGGCACCGTCGAGACGAGCGACGATCGATGGAGGCGTCGGCTCGGTGGGAGCCGCAACGTGACTTCGGCCTCCGCGTGTCGCCCCCGCGCGCCGATCCTCTCACGCGAGCGATTCTCCGGTCCGATCGCGCATCGTGAGGACTGCGGCGAGCGAGATGGCCGACAGCACGGCGACGTAGAGGCCCGGCCCCGTGGGCCAGGCCAGGTGGTGGACGATCCACGTCGCGGCCATCGGGGCGGTGCCCCCGACCAGCGCCATCGAGGCGTTGAAGCTGATCGCCAGGGCCGTGCAGCGCGAGCGGTGCTGGAACATCTCGACGAACGCCGTCGGCACGACGGCGGCGTTGCCGGCGATCAGGATCGCGAACGCGACCTGGCTCAGGACGATCAGAAGCGTGTCGCCGGTGGTCAGCAGCATGAAGAGCGGCCACGACAGGATTGTCAGGCCCGCCCCGGTCAGGACCAGAATACGCTTGCGCCCGAAGCGGTCGGACAGGGCTCCGGCGATCGGGATGCACACGGCTTGAACCACCATGGCGAGCGAGTTGATGAGAAACGCCGTGTGTTGCGGCAGGCCCGACACGGTGTGCATGAACGTCACGAGGTAGACGAACACCACGTAGAAGCCGCACGCCAGGCCGAGATTCATCGCGAAGGCGCGCAGCATGGCGGAGCCGTCGATCTCGACGGCCGTGCGCAGCGGTGAGCGCTGGTCCGTCGGTGCCCGATCTTCGCGAAACACGGTCTCGACGTGATCGTCGTCGATATGGCGACGCAGAGCGAAGATGAAGACGCCGAGCACGATCCCGAAGAGGAACGGCAGGCGCCAGCCCCACTGGTGCACGTCTTCCGGCGTGAGCAGGCCGGTGACGAGCGTCCCGGCAATGGAGCCGAGCAGGATCCCCCCGGCGGCCCCGATGCAGGCGAGGCTGCCGGTCAGGCCGCGGCGCGCCGGTGCTGCGGTCTCGGACAGGAAGATGGCCGAGGAGGTGTACTCGCCGCCGACGGAGAGACCCTGGCCGAGCCGCAGCACCACGAGCAGGACGGGCGCGAGGAGTCCGGCCGACGCGTAGGTGGGCAGGCAGCCCATCAGGAAGGTCGAGACGGCCATGAGGCCCGCCGACAGCAGGAGTGCCGTCTTCCGGCCGTAGCGGTCGCCGATGTGGCCGAACACGATGCCGCCGATCGGGCGCATGAAGAAGGCGGCGGCGAACACCGCGAAGGCCGAGAGCAGCGACGTCGTGGGGCTGTCGGACGGGAAGAAGTTCCGGCCGATGACGGCACTGAAGTACCCGTAGGTGGCGAAATCGTACCATTCGAGCGTGTTGCCGATGGCGCCCGCGACCACGGAACGGCGCCGCGCCGCGCCGGGGACCTTCGGGCCGTCGGCGATCGCGTCGGAACTGATCGGGAGCGGCGGCTCACCGTACGGAGGGGTGGATTGCATGATGCGCCCGCCTTGCCGCCGAATTCAGTCTAGACGCTAGACTGAAACGCCAAGCTTGGCGAGACCATTGGAAAAGGACGACATCGCTCTTCCGCTCGACAGTTAATAGGCGCGGGGCAGCCTCGCGCGGGCGAGCCCGCCAGGGCCGCACGCCCCTCCGTCCTCCGCGGCCAGACCGCGATCGGGAAGCCCTCCGTCCTCACGGTGCCTCGGCGTCGGCGGGAAGATCCGGAGCTTCGGCCGCCGCTGCGAACGCCCGCCGGGCCCGCTCGATCTCGGCGTGGTGCGTCTCGGCCCAGATCCACACGCCGCAGAACGCGGCGCCCAGGCTCCGGCCCAGCGGCGTCAGCGTGTAGTCCACGCGCGGCGGGATCACCGGATGCACCGTCCGCCGGACGAGACCGTCCCGCTCCATCTGGCGGACGGTCTGCGTCAGCATCTTCTGGCTGATCCGGCCCACGGCCCGGCCGAGCTGCGTGAACCGGAGGGTGCCGTGCTCCTCCAGGGCCTCGAGGATCAGCATGGTCCACTTGTCGGCCACTTGGCCGATGATGTCGTTCACCAGGGCCTCGATCGCCGGATCGACGTCCTGCGGGGGTGGCCCGCGCCGCTTCGCCTCGATCGCGGGATCCGGGGCAGCCCTGCGCATTCGACACTCTCCTTTCGGTGCGTACAAATCTTTTCGGTGCCTACTTCAGGGCGGAGAGTGTCAACCATACTCTCTGCGGCGACAACAACGGGGTCGCCATCATGAAAACCTCCGGCAACACGATCCTCATCACGGGCGGCGGGTCCGGGATCGGAGCCGCGCTCGCCCATCGCTTCCACGACCTCGGCAACACCGTCATCGTCGCCGGTCGCCGCGTGGAGGCGCTGGAACGGGTCACGGCCGGCCGCCCGGGCCTGCACGCGATGCCCCTCGACATCGCGGATGCCGGAGACATCGCGGCGTTCGCCCGGCGCGTCACGGCCGAGCACCCGGCCCTGAACGTGGTGATCAACAACGCCGGCATCATGCGCTTCGAGGCGCTGGATCAGGCGCGCGACCTCTCCGACGCGGAGGCGACGATCACCACCAACCTGCTCGGCCCGATCCGTCTGACGGATGCCCTCGTCGCGCATCTGGTCACACGGCCGGACGCGGCGCTGATCAACGTGTCGTCCGGGCTGGCCTTCGTGCCCCTGACGACCACACCGACCTACTCGGCGACGAAGGCGGCGATCCACAGCTACACGGTCTCGCTGCGCGAGGTCCTCAAGGGCCGGGTCGAGGTGATCGAGCTGGTGCCGCCGGCGGTCCAGACGGATCTCACGCCCGGCCAGGCCACCCGTGCGGGCTACCTACCGCTGGCCGACTTCATCGACGAGGTGATGGCCCTGTTCCAGCAGCAGCCGACGCCGGCCGAGATCCTGGTGCAGCGCGTCGCCTTCCAGCGCAACGCCGAGGCCGAGCACCGCTTCGACGCGGCCGTCGCGACCCTGAACGAGGCCGCTCGCGCGGCCCGCGCGGCGCAGGAATGAGGTGCGCGCGGAGATCCGCGAGGAGATCCGCGTCGCCGCGCGCGGGCGCGACCCGTGTTTCATCAGTTCAGCCTGGAGACGATCGATGCCGTTCGCCAATTTCAAGATCCCGCAGGGCATGATGACCGGTCCGCAGAAGGCGGATCTGATCCACCGCACGACGGATCTGCTGGTCTCCTTCTTCGGGGAGGCCGCGCGCCCGCACACCATGGTCTTGGTCGACGAGGTCGTGGATGGCGGCTACGGGCGCGCGGACGAGGTCTTCGATCTCGAGGCCCTGCGACGCCTGCGGGCGCACCACGAGACGGGTTCGCGCTGACGGCCTCCACATCGTGCCGGCGGCCCTGCTCGGAGCCGTCGACGATCTCGTCGCGCGCGTCCGTCCCCGGACCGCGCGCCGGGCGCCGTTCCGACGGGACTAGGAGGGAGCGCCGTTGCGTGAGACTCTGGGCCTGCCCCGGCGGGCGGGGCGAGGCGGAGTGCCATGCGATGAGCCAGGACGACGAATCGCCGCCGGCGCGGCGCCGCTTCCTCGCACAAGGCGCGGCGGCGGCCGCGGCCGTCCTCGCGGGCGGGCCGGCCCGATCGGACGAGGCGGCGCCTCCGGCCGTGCCCGAATGGATGAAGGTCCCGGGCGCCGATGTCGGCAGCCAGACCTACGGCCGGCCCTCGCGCTTCGAGGAGGGCGTCATCCGCAACGTCCCGAAGGGTCTGAAGCAGTACATCTCGGCGTCGAGCCGCACGCCGCTGCAGGATCTCGACGGCATCCTGACGCCCAACGGCCTGTTCTACGAGCGCCACCACGGCGGCATTCCGGACATCGATCCCGCCCAGCACCGGCTGATGATCCACGGACTCGTCGAGACGCCGCTCATCCTGACGATGGACGACATCCGCCGCTTCCCGTCGGAGTCGCACATCTACTTTCTCGAATGCTCGGGCAACCCGGGCTTCGAGGCGATCAAGGGCAAGACGGCGTCGGACCTCGTCGGCCTCGTCAGCTGCGCCGAATGGACCGGCGTGCGCCTCGCGACGGTCCTGGCGGAGGCCGGGCTCAAGCCAGACGCGCGGTGGGTCGTGGCCGAGGGCGCGGACGCCGCCGCGCTGACCCGCAGTATCCCGATCGCAAAGTGCCTCGACGACGCCCTGCTGGTCTACAGCCAGAACGGCGAGCGGCTGCGCCCCCAGCAGGGCTACCCGCTCCGGGTGCTGCTGCCCGGCTACGAGGGCAACATGAGCGTGAAGTGGTTGCGCCGGCTCAACGTCACGGCGGAGCCGGCCTATTCCCGCGAGGAGACGTCGAAGTACACCGACCTGATGCCGGACGGCACGGCGCGGCAATTCACCTTCGTGATGGAGGCCAAGTCGATCATCACGCGGCCCTCGGGCACGCAGCGGATCGCCCCCGGTTTCCACGAGATCACCGGCCTCGCCTGGAGCGGGCGCGGGCGGATCCGCGGCGTGCAGGTCTCGACGGACGGGGGCGGGAGCTGGCGCGACGCCGCCTTGCAGGAGCCGGTGCTCAACCGGGCGCTGACGCGGTTCCGCCTGCCCTGGCGCTGGGACGGGACGCCGACGACCATCGCGAGCCGGGCGATCGACGAGACCGGCTACGTGCAGCCGGGCTTCGAGGCGCTGACGGCGGTGCGCGGCCTCAAATCCTTCTACCACAACAACGCGGTCGTGCCCTGGCGCATCGCCGCGGACGGCGAGGTGGCCAATGGCTATGCGTGAAGCCCGCGCCGCCGCGGGGATCGCCCTGGCGCTCGCCTGCGCCGGGCCGGCACGGGCGACGGAGCGCCTCGGGATCGGGCGTCCGGCCACGGAGGCCGAGATCGCCGCCTGGAACATCGACGTCGACCGGGACGGCCGGAAGCTGCCGCCCGGACACGGCAGCGTCGCCCACGGCCGAGAGGTCTTCGAGACCCAATGCGCCTCGTGTCACGGCAGCCGGGGCGAGGGCGGGACCGGCGAGCGGCTGGCCGGCGGCCAGGGCACGCTCGCCTCGGCGAAACCGCTCAAGACCGTCGGCAGCTTCTGGCCCTACGCGCCGACCCTGTTCGACTACATCCGGCGGGCGATGCCGATGAACGCCCCGCAATCGCTCAGCGCCGACGACGTCTACGCGGTCTCGGGCTACGTCCTGTACCTGAACGGGCTCGTCCCGGAGGGCGCCGTGCTCGATGCCGCCACCCTGGCCGCCGTCCGCATGCCGAACCGCGACGGGTTCGTGCCGGATCCCAGGCCGGATGTGAGACCCTGACGGGAGCGGCGTACCCGATCAGGCCGCCCCGGCCCCGCCCGCCGCCGGGGCGCCACGATGCTGTGGCCGTTCCGCCACTGTCGTCGCAACATTATTACATTCGGTTGCCGGGGCGTTGACCCGGCCGGTCGCCGCGGCAAGTATTTTCCTGCCAAGGTTATCCGGGCACGGTCCGGAGCCGGGGTGGTAATCCGGTGCGCGCTGCGCGGTGCGTCCGGATCTGCCCCGCACCTGTCGACTGGGCGCGCCCGTTCCCCGCGGCCGCCGGTGCCGCGCACCGGGACGGTCCGGCGGCGGCGATGACGCGCGTCACGGGAGGCGGCCTTCGGCGCGACGACGTTCCTCGGGCGCGGTGCCCCAGCGGAGCGCGCGGTGCCGCCCGTCCGGGCGTGACGCCGCCCGCCTCCGCGTGGCCGCGCGCCGGCAGCAGCGAGTGTGTGGTGGCGAGTTCTGGACGATTGTCGTTCCGCGAGAGTCCCAGGCCGCGCCGGGGATGCGCCCGCCCTGCCGGGGCGCGGCGCGGCAGCCCGCGCCTGGCCCTGGCGGCCATGCTGTCCGCCGGCGTGCCGGTCGGGGAGGTCCGCGCGCAGGAGAGCGTGACCCTGGAGGAACTGTCGGTCGAGCATGTCGGCGAGGGCGCCGCCCGGACGACGGCGTCCGGGCGCGGCAGCATCGGCCTGGTCGGTCCGACACCGGGCTACGGCGCCGGCGCGGCGGTCAGCGCGACGCGCACGGCCACACCGCAGATCGACGTGCCCGTGGCCGTGTCGGTGGCGCCGCGCGAGACGATCACCGACATCGCCGCCACCCGCGTCGACCGGGTCTTCGACTACCTGCCCGGCGTCACTCGCCAGAACAATTTCGGCGGCCTGTCGATCTTCAGCTACGCCATCCGCGGCGTGACCACCTCCGAGATCTACAAGAACGGCTTCCCCCTCAATCGCGGGACGCCGCCGCCGCCGGACGCCCAGAACATCGAGCGCATCGAGGTGCTCAAGGGGCCGGGAGCGGCCCTGTTCGGGCGCAGCGACCCCGGCGGGCTGGTCAACCTGATCACCAAGCAGCCGACCGCCGAGCGGTTCGTCGAGTTCGGCAATCAGGTCGACTCGTTCGGCCTGACCCGGGGCACGATCGATGCCGGCGGTGCGCTGAGCGCGGACGGCACGGTGCTCTACCGCTTCAACCTCGCCGCCCAGGGTGCGGGCAGCTTCCGCGACTTCGTGGACAGTGACCGGCTCCTCGTCGCGCCGGTGGTGAGCTGGCAGGTCACCCCGGACACGCGGATCACGGTCGAGACCGAGTTCGTGAAGAACCGGATCGTCTTCGACCGGGGCGTCATCGCGCTGAACCGGCAACTCGGGTTCCTGCCCGTCTCCCGCTTCCTCGGCGAGCCCGGGCAGAGCACCTATCAGAACAACAACACGTTGCAGGTCCGCGTCGACCACCGCTTCGACGAGAACTGGCAGCTTCGCCTCGCGACCTACTTCAACACGGGCGATCTCGCGGGCGAGTCGGCGGAGATCCGCGCCATCGCTGCCGACAACCGCACGGTCTCGCGCGACCGCAACGTGCGCGACTACCGCTGGGACGTGGCCGTCGGGCAGGCCGACCTTGTCGGGCGCTTCGATACCGCCGGCATCGGCCACACGCTACTGCTCGGCATGGACCGGGAGAGCACCGACAGCCGCACGCAGTACTTCCGCTCGAACTTCCGCACGAGCCCGTTCGCCCTGGACATCTACGCCCCGGTCTACGGTCATGCGCTGCCGCCGATCACCATCCCGCGCAACAACCTGGAGCGGATCACCAACACCGGCCTCTACGCGCAGGACGAGATCGTCCTGAGCCCCGAATGGCGGGCGCTCGTCGGTGTGCGCCTCGACATCTTCGAGCAGAGCTTCCGCGAGCGCGCCGTCCGCAGTCAGGTCGACCAGTCGCGGGTCGCCGCGTCGCCCCGGGCGGGCCTCGTCTACCGGCCGATCCCGGAACTCGCCCTCTACACCAACGTCGGCACGAGCTTCCGGCCGAACATCGGCCCCGACGCCGCCGCCGTGACCCGCGGCACGGCCCTGCCGCCCGAGACCGGCCTCGGCTACGAGGTCGGCGCCAAGTCCGAGCTGTTCGGCGGCAGCCTGCTCCTCACCGCCGCCGCCTTCCGGGTGGAGCGGGAGAACGTGCTCACGCCCGATCCCGCCAATACCGGCTTCTCCCTCGCCGCCGGGGCCGTCCGCAGCCAGGGGTTCGAGCTGACGGCCCAGGGGCAGATCACGCCGGAGCTGAAGCTCCTGGCCGGCTACGTCTACGCCGACGCCCGGGTGACCAAGGACAACGTGCTCCCGGTCGGAGCCCCGCTCATCAACGTGCCGCGCCATTCCGGCAGCCTCCTCGCGGTCTACGAGCCGGAGGGGGCGTGGCGCGGCTTCGGTATCGGAGGCGGCGTGCGGGGCGTGGGCGCGCGCGCCGGCGACGCGGCCGGCTCCGGCTTCACCCTGCCGGCCTACGTCGCGGTCGACGCGCTCGCCTACTACCGCTTCGACAATGCCCGGATCGCGCTCAACGTCGAGAACATCTTCGACACCGCGTACTACGAGAGTTCGCTGAACGTGTTCCGGGTCTATCCGGGCTCGCCCCGGCGGATCACGGGCTCGGTGACGGTGCGGTTCTGATGGCGGGCCCGCGGCCCCCGTCCAGGCAGCCGCCGGGATCGTCGCGCCGGCGAGAGGACGCGCCTGCGGGACTCCGCAGGCCGACCGCTTCTGCGCTATGTCGGATTCCGTGCTGCACGGCAGCAGCGACGCGACAGGCCCGGGCAACGGGGCCGAGGGGACGGTATTCGGGTGGGTAAGGCTTTGATGGAAGCGATCGTCCCGTCCGATGGCACGGCGCCCCGCGTCGTGCGGCGCCGCATCGTTCTGCTCTACCTCGTCCTGATCGCGGCCAACGTCGCCGCCTGGTCCTGGGCCTACAGCCTGTTCGCGGGGCAGCCGGCCCTGCTCTCGACCGCGCTGCTGGCCTACGTCTTCGGGCTGCGCCACGCGGTCGACCCCGACCACATCGCCGCCATCGACAACGTCACGCGCAAGCTGATGCAGGCGGGCCAGCGGCCGGTCTCGGTCGGCTTCTGGTTCGCCCTCGGCCATTCCACCGTCGTGGTGGTGGCCGCGGCCGCGGTGGCGCTGGCCGCCACCAGCCTGATCACGGCCTCGGAAGGCTACCGGCAACTCGGCGGCCTGATCGGCACAGGCGTCTCGGCCGCCTTCCTGATCCTCATCGGCCTCGTCAATCTCGTCGTCCTCGCGGGGGTCTGGCGCGCGTTCCGGCAGGTGCGGCGCACCGGCCGCTACGTCGAGGCCGACCTCGACATGCTGCTCGCCAACCAGGGCGTCCTCGCCCGGATCCTGCGGCCGCTGTTCCGCCTCGTGACGCGCTCCTGGCACATGTACCCGCTGGGCCTGCTCTTCGCGCTCGGCTTCGATACCGCCACGGAAGTGAGCCTGTTCGGGCTCTCGGCCGCCCAGGCGAGCCAGGGCATCGATCTCTGGACGATCCTGGTCTTCCCGGCGCTGTTCACCGCCGGCATGACGCTGGTCGACGCGACCGACGGCGTGCTGATGCTCGGCGCCTACAGCTGGGCCTATGTCCAGCCCATGCGCAAGCTGTTCTACAATCTCACCATCACCCTGGTGTCGGTGGTGGTCGCGCTGGTGGTCGGCACGCTGGAGGCGCTGAACCTCCTGGCGGACAAGCTCAACCTCCAGGGCTGGCTCTGGGAGCGGATCGCCGCGATCAACGACCATTTCGGCGTGCTCGGCTTCGCCATCGTCGGCCTCTTCGCGGCGGCTTGGCTCCTGTCGTTCCTCATCTACCGCCTCGGCCGGTTCGACCGGATCGACGTCAAGCCGGCCGACATCCCCTGACCGGCGTCGGCCGTGTCCACGCGGGACGTCCGGCGCCGGTGAGTTGGGCCGATGTCGGAGCGCGCCGGATGCGCGCGGCGGGCTGAACCTACCCGGCCGCCTCGCTGAGCCTCAGGCCGGTGAACGTCAGCGTCGCCGTGTAGATCGGCGCGCCGGCCGCATCCCGGACGACCACCGTGTAGGTTTGCCTGTCCCCGTCGCTCGGGATCTCCCATCGCGCGACGTCCGGGAGGGAGATCATCGCTTCTCTGCGCGCAGCGTCGAAATCGGCGCACTCGGTCCCGTCCTCGTCGCGTTGCAACTGACCGTCGTGGATATCGAAGAAATAGCGCGGCACCCACGCCTCCATGACTGGCTTCCCCTCACGAAAGCTAACCGGGATCGGAAACGCCGGTTCTCGGCGCGCGGCGCCCGATCCGCGCCGGTGACCGCGGCCGACGCCCTCGGATGAGCGGGCGTCGGCCGGGCCCGGCCGGCTATCCGTTCCGGGCCTTCCGGCGCTGGCGGCCGTGCCGTCGCGTCGCCGGATCGCGTCCCCGAACGGACACGTCGCGCGGGGCTGCGGATCGGAAGTGAGAGCGCCGCGCGACGGCGTGCGCGGCGTGACGGGACCGCTCCGGCCGTTCCGGCCGGGCCCGTGCCTCCGGACGGGCGGTCGCGGACCCGCGGTCTCTCAGCGGTCTCTCGTCTTCGTGGTACGGGAATCCTGCGTCTTGTTTCCGTCGTCGGCCGGCGAGGCGCCCGGAACGCCGGTGTTGCCCGAGCCCCCGCCCCTCTCTCCGCCCTTCATCTGATCGCCGTGCTGCATCCGCTGCCCGCCCGACCCGGACGGCGCTGGCCCGGACGTCGATCCTCCGGCGGCGCCCTGCGCCGTTGCCGCGCCGGCCGTGCCGAGAAGGAGCGACGATACGAGGACGAAGATCCGGATTGCGGTCATGATGTTCTCCAGAAAACTACCATTGGGCAAGCACAGAAAGCTGTCTGAGTTCCGGAATATCGCAAAGTATCGAGCTTGAGATCATAATGTTATGTTTTTCTTATTGAATAATTCGGGTTGACGTGCCGAAATATCCGATAGCGGTCCGGGCGCGCGCATCGGCGGGCAAACCGCCCGGATCGCGCCTGAGCTGTGGGACGCCGACGTGGACCGGCCTCCCCGCGGGTAGCCCGCAGATCGGTCCGACACGGCGCGGCGGGCCGCGCTGAGAGTGGCTCGGAGGGCCGGAGGGGCCGGTCCGCCGACGATGCCGGCACGAAATGACCGCCGCGGCGTGAGCCGGGCGGTCCAGGTGGTCTCGGGATGTCCAGAGTTAGACGATCGCGGGCCGCGCTTAATCCGCGCCGCATCCGCGCCGCGAGGAGCGGACCGCCGTGCCGGCCGCGCCGGCCGCGTCGTCCGGCGGGCCTCGTCGTGCTGCGGCGCTCGCGCGCCATGTCCGCGTCGTCGGCGGCGATGCCGACGCGTCGGTTCTGACCCGCGTCCGCGACGAGGACACGCGCCCCATATAACCGTCGCGGGAGCGCGGGCCTCCGAGAGGCCGTCCGTGGCGGCGCGGGGATCCTGCAGAGCGCCGGGTTCGACGCGGTGCTTCCCGATCGGAGCCGCGCAAAGCCGGGGGACGAGGAGGACCGAGATGCTGCGCGACAATGTCGAGCGAGGCCGCTTCGAGCTGCAGGTCGGCGGTGACGTCGTCTTCGCGACCTATCGGCGGGAGCCCGGCCAGCTCGTCATCAGCCACGTCTACGCGCCGCCGGTCCTGCGCGGCACCGGGGCGGCCGGCCGGCTCATGGAAGGCGTCGCGGCGCACGCGCGCGCCGAGGGCGATCGGATCGTGCCCCTGTGCGGCTACGCCCGGGCGTGGCTGCGCGGGCATCGGACGCATCGCGACCTGCTCGCGTGAGGCCGCGACCGGGCCGGGATCGGCCGCCGCCGGGGGCCGGTGCCGGGATCGCCTGGCGCTAGGTCATCCGTTGCGCCACGTGCCGCCGCCGGCGCTGGACGGCCTCGCGGACATGCGCGACGAGCAGGGCGACGAGGCGGATCTCGACGCTCTCCGTCCGCCTGTGGGCCTCCATCCGGATCGTCTCCGCCGCGAGCGCGTCGGCCTCCCGCTCCAGATGATCGAGCTCGACCGGATCGGCGCTCGACACGGACAGCCAGATCTCCAAGAGGCGCATGACCCGGGTGGGCGGCTGCAGCGGCCGGAAGCGCCGATACAGGCCGATGCCCGCCGCGCCGAGGGAGGCCAGCGCGCTGATCATGAGCCCGACCCAGTAGGCCGCGTTCTGCGCCTGATCGCTCAGGCTGGGCTGGTTCCCGGTCAGGTACGCCGTCGCGCCCGGGTGGATCGGGAGCGCCTGGACCTTGTCGTCGGTGTCGGGGGCCTCGATGCCGGCCAGATCGTCGTCGAGCGCGACGAGCCGCGGCTTGCCGGTGAGAACCTCGCGGGTGATCTCGCCGGCGAGCCAGTCCGGCATGGCGCCGCGGGCCACGAGCCGGTGGCTCACGGACAGCGTGGTGATGTCGTCGCCCGGGGCCGGCAGGGAACCGAGGAAGGCGCCCTTGGGCACGTCGATCGTGTCGAGCACGGGGTGCTCCTTGGCGATCGCCGCCGCCTCGTCGACCTCGAAGAGCTTCGCCGTCCCGGAGCCTTTGCGCAGCGCCGTGAACAGGGGCAGCCACAGCGCGCTCCCGACCGGAGCCACCACGAACACCGAACCGATCTGGCGGCTGCGGGCGGCCTCCGTCAGCTGGTCGATCGTCAGGATCCGGCGATGCACGCTGCTCGGGGGCACGCCGAAATGCGTCAGGATCAGGTCGAGCAGGAGCGGGTCGAGCTTCCGCCCGTCGAGGAGACCGACGGTGCTGCCCCGCAGCTTGGCCACGCTGTCGACGGGGCTGCCCCCGGGCGCGACGAAGACCACCGCGTCGCGGCGCAGGATGACCAGGGTCTGCCCGTCCTTCGGCGCGGCGTCGCTGCGCACCAGGGCGAGCTGGGTCTCGCCCTTGTCGAGGGCCGCCGAGGCGCCGAGGCGATCGGGCTCGAAGATCGTCCGGATGCGCACCCGCGGATGCTGGGTCTCGAAGAGCTGCGTGAGCGCCTGCGCGGCCTCCCGATCCTCGGTGCTGGTCTTGGCGACCGCGATGTCGAGGGAGAGCAGGCCGAGGAGGAGATGGATGAGCAGAGCAGCGACGGCGGCCCCGGCGATGACGCCGAGGACGATGACTGTCGTTCTGGAACGCCGGATCATCCGTGCCGCGCTGACCTGCCGATCCGCCAGCATAGCGCGCGTGTCTGGCCCAGTCTCCCGCTCCCGGACAGGATCGGTCGACGCTCCGCCCCATGCTGTATCTTGCTCCAGCGCGTCGCGATCAGTTCATCTGGCGGTGCCGGTCCTGGACCTCCTGGAGGGCGAGCCTGCGGCCCAGCGTCATCAGCAGCGCTTCGGCCTGCACCTTGAGCTCCGCGTCCCGCAACTCGCTGATCGCGTACATCGCCGCGATGGCGTGATCCGCTGCCAGCTCGAGAGGCGACGTCTCCACACGCGGCACGGCCTCGTCGGCCATGTCCTCGAACATCCGCATCCGGGTGATGTCGAGGAGAATGCCGCTGCCGCCCCGGGGCCGCCCGACATGATCGCCGGTGAAGCGCCCGCGCACCAGGACCCAGCGCGTCCGACCGTCCGCCGAGGTCACCCGATGCTCGGCGAGGTACGGTGTCCCATCGCGGGCGCTGCGCCGAATCAGATCATCGATCCGCTCGCGATCGTCCGCGTGGATGCTGCTCATGTAGCGACCGAGCGGGACGCCTTCCTCGGCCTCGGCTGGATCGACGTTGTACACCAGGGCGACGAAGGCGTCGGCCCGCACCCGATCGACGCCCGCATCCCATTCCCAGCGGCCGACGACGTCGAGCGCGTCCAGCGCCGTCTGGAAGGTTTCCGAGGCTGTTTGCCCGTCTAGAGGCTTAGAAGCTGCCACCCGAGCACCCGTATTCAGTTGTCACTAACATACGTTGGTCCTAAAGCGCTGCAACCGCAAGGGGCATAATCTGGTCTGCAATCAACTGTTGCGTGCCGGACACGGATCGGCTTCGGCGAGCCGCCGGGGCCGGGTGCCGACGACGGGCCGCGGGCGGTCCTTGCGGATCGGAACTTGGACACCCATTATGACTACAGTGGTCACGGAGAGCGCCATGCAGGAGATCCAGCTTCGGGACGCCAAGGCGACGCTATCGGCCGTCATCGATCAAGCGAAGCAGGGCGCGCCCTCGATCATCACCCGCCACGGCCGCCCCGAGGCCGTGCTGCTGAGCTTCGAGGACTGGCAGCGGCTGTCCCGCGTCCCGTCGTTCGGCCGCCTGCTCATGGCCGCGCCCGTCGCGGCGGACGACCTCGCCCCCCCGTCCGGCGGGCTCAGAAGCGCCGAGCTGTGAGGCGGTGTACCTCGTCGATACCAACGTGCTCTCGGCCGGCGCGCCGACCAAGGCCGTTCCGGCCGTCGCACTGATCGACTGGATGGACCGGAACAGCGCGGGGCTCCACCTCTCGGTCGTCACGATCGCCGAGATCGAGGACGGCATCGCGAAGAGCCGCAGGGACGGTGCCGCGCGCAAGGCCGAGCGCCTCGCGGCGTGGCTGGAGACCTTGCTGCACCTGTACGCCGCCAAGGTCCTCCCGATCGACCTCGCCGTCGCGCGCCACATCGGCGGGTTGTCCGATCTGGCGCGCGGGCAGGGGCACGCGCCCGGCTTCGCGGATCTCGCGATCGCCGCCACCGCGCGCTGCAACGGCTGGACGGTCCTGACCCGGAACGTGCGGCACTTCGCGCCGCTCGGCGTTCCCGCCTGCGATCCCTTCGTCGCGCTGCCGGCCGATGGGCGGTGACGGCGTCGCGCCCGTCACCGCGGGGCCGCGGCGGCGTGCCGATCGCGGCGGGACTATCGGGACGGTGTGCAGAACTCGGCCGTGAGACCGGCGAAGGCCGCCCGCAGGAAGGCGTCCACGGGACGGTCGCCGCCCGCCTGGATCCAGGCCTCGATCGCCAAGCGCATCGCACCGAGCGACGCCATGGCGACGAGGCGCAGCGGGGCGCTGCGGACGGGATCCGGCCAGCGCTCGATCAGCGCGGCATGCAGGGCCTGCTCGTGCAGGCCGTAGGCCGCCTGCTTGCGGGCCTTCAGGGTCTCGCTGGACCGCATGACGCGATCGATACTGATGAACTCCTGGGTCCGGAAACCCGTCGACAGCGCCAGCAGGGCGTCCCGGACGGCCTCGACCGGGACCTTGCCCTCCGGCTGGGCCAGGACGGCCTTGCGCAGCGCCGCGCCGAAGCCGCGCATCTGCCAGTCCAGCAGGATCTCTTCCTTTGACTTGAAGTAGTAGAAGAAGGTTCGACGCGAGATGCCGGCCGCCTCGGCGATCGCGTCCAGGGTCGTCGCCTCGTAGCCGTGCCGGCTGAACAGCCGCAGGCCGGTCTCGGCGATCCGTTCCAGTGTCTCCTGCCGTTTTCGCGCGCGCAGGCTGCCGGGCTTCGGTGGCGGGCTCCCCATGCCGGCGTTGTGACATGCGATTCCGCACTTGCAAAGTTGCACGCGGTGCAATTATATTTTTACACCGAGTGCGATTTTGATGCGCGGTCTCGGGACGCGGTGCGGAGTCCGGTCGGGCGCCCGCCCCTTCCTGCCGATATCGGCAGCCTCGTTCGCCGTCGGGGCCTCCGTCGGCGAACGGAATTCGGTTGGCGCGCGCCGGCGGGCGAGGGCGCGTCGTGATCGGGCTGCGGCCGGCGATGCGCGGCTCTGCGAACCCTCCTGGCTCCCCTCCTCTCGCGAAAGCCCTCCTCATGCCCGAGTCTTCCGGTCCGACAGCGGCACGGCCGTTGCCCAACCGTCGGCAGGTTGGCGCCATGCTGCTGGGAACCCTGGCCGCGGGTGTGACGCGGCCGGCCGCGGCGGAGCCCGTCGTCGAGGACGTCCGGATCGTCGACTTCGACTGGGTCGACGGCGCGCGCCAGCGACCTGTGCCGGTACGCCTGTACTGGCCGAACACGTCGTCGCTCCGGCGCCGCGTCCCGCTGGTCGTGTTCTCGCACGGTCTCGGACAGTCCCGAACCGGCTACAGCTATCTCGGACGGCACTGGTCGTCCCACGGGATCGCGAGCCTGCACCTGCAGCACGTCGGCAGCGACAGCTCCGTCTGGACCGGCAATCCCCTGGCCCTGCTCGACCGGATCGAGCGGGCGGCGCAGGAACGGGAGGCGATCGCCCGGGCGCGCGACCTGCGCTTCGCCCTGGACCGCCTCCTCGTTCAGGACGGGGGCGCCTTCGGAGACCGGATCGACCCGCGCCGGATCGTGGCGGCCGGCCATTCCTACGGCGCCAACACGACTCTGATCGCCGCGGGTGCGCGCGTCGTCCGTGACGGGCACGCCCTTCAGGCGCGGGATCCGCGGATCGCGGCCGGGATCGTGATCTCGGCGCCGCCCTTCTACGGCGAGCGCGACCTGCGGGCCGTCCTGGGCGCCGTCGAGATCCCGACCCTGCACGTGACGGCGACCGAGGATGTCATCCAGCTGCCCGGTCGCACCTCGCCGTTCAGCGACCGCCTCGCCGTGTACGAGGCGATCGCGACGCCCCGGAAGTCCTTGGCGGTCTTCCAGGGCGGCTCGCACAGCATCTTCACCGACCGTCCTCTCACGGGCGGTCTGAACCTGAACCCGCAGGTCAAGGCGGCGACCGCCGCCGGGACGCTGGCCTTTCTCGACCTCGCCTTCCGCGGCGATCCGGAGCCGCTGCGCGCGTGGTCCTCGACCTGGCGACCGATCCTCGCCGTCGCGCCCGCGGGCTACGCGGGCGCGTCGCTGGCGCAACCCGCGATAGCGACCCGCGGAAAGGACCGGACGCGCGCCCAGCCCGGGGAGCCGCTCTGACAGGCCGCTCGTCGCGCCCCCTGGCGGCTGAGGTCAGGAGCCCGGCCTCCTCCGCGAGGTCGGTGTACGGGGTCGGCGCCTCGGGTCAGGTCGCTTCGCGCGCCGTCAGGGTGCGGTCGACCAGCTCGAGGATCCGCTCCCGGTCCAGCGCGGTCCCGAACAGGATCCGGTAGAGGATCGGAGAGACGACCCCGTCCAGCACCGCCTCGGGGTCCGGGAAGGCCTCGCCGCGGGCCACGGCCCGATCCGCGATGATCGCGATCTGATCGCGGGTGAAGCTGCAGCATCGCTGGGCACAGTTCGCGTCCGCCGCCGCCAGGACGTCCCGGATCATCTCCCGCCCCGGTGCGGACGACATCTCGTCCGCGTACTGCTCCGCCCACGCCTCGAGATCGGTCCGGCCGCTCCCGGTATCGGCCGGCTCGCCGTCGGGACGGAGCCGCTCGACCGCGACATCGGCCAAGAGCTCGGCGAGCGTGCCCCACCGGCGGTAGATCGTCGACGGCGTCACGCCGGCCGCGGCGGCCACCAGGGGCACCGTGATTTCCGAACGGTCCGTCGTGGTCAGGAGCGCGCGCACGGCCGCCTGAACCGAGGTCTGCACCCGCGCGCTGCGGCCGCCCGGACGCGGCCCTTGCCTCGTCGTCATCCTGCACTCTGCCATCTGGGGCGCCACAAACGCAAAGATATTGCGTTTGTGGCGCGGAGGGCCTACGCATCAAACGCAACGGATTAGCCTTTAGGTTCGCCAATGACCAGGGACCGCAAGCTGAAAGTTGTGGCTGTCGCGGGCAGCGGCACGCTGTTCTTCCACGCGGCGGTGCTCGGCACCTTCCTCGCCGCGTCCGCCGCTCCGACGCCGCTGTACCGGTTCTACCAGGAGACCTACGCGCTCTCCCCCGTGCTCACGACCGCGGTGTTCGCCGTCTACGCGCTGGCGCTCCTCAAGGCGCTCCTCGTCGCCGGGTCGATCTCGGACCATCTGGGCCGACGGCCGGTGATCTTCGGCGCGCTGCTCCTCGAGCTGGTGGCGATGGCCCTGTTCACGACGGCCAGCGGGGCGTGGGGACTCATCGCGGCGCGCTTCGTCCAGGGCGTGGCGACCGGCATCGCGGCGAGTTCGCTGGGCGCCGCGCTCGTCGACGTCAACCGGGCGCGGGCCCAACTCGTGAACGCGATCATGCCGCTGATCGGGATGGCGGCGGGCGCGCTCGGAACCAGCGCCCTCGTGCAGTACGGCCCGCACCCTCTCCACCTCGTCTACGCGATCCTGGGCGCGGTGTTCGCCGCGCAGGCCGCTCTCCTCTGGCTCACGCCCGAGACCGGCGAGCGCCGCGCGGGCGCCCTGCGGGCCCTGAGGCCGCGCGTCGTGGTTCCGCCACAGGCCAGGCGGCCGCTGGCCGCGATCACGCCGACCAACATCGCGACCTGGATGCTCGGTGGCTTCTACCTCTCCATCGTTCCCTCGCTGGTCGTCGCCGCGACGGGCAGCCGGACCCCGTTGACGAGCGGCGTCATGGTCGCGGCCCTGATGGTCGCCGGCGCCTTCGCGGTCCTCCAGCGGCGCGGCCGGGACGCCGCGGCCAACCTGACGATCGGGACGCTCGCCATGACCGCCGGTCTCGTCATCGTGCTCGCCGGCATGCACGGCGGGAGCGTGCCGGTCCTGATCGGCGGGACCCTGGTCGGCGGGGCCGGCTTCGGGACGAGCTTCCTCGGCGCCCTCGGCACGATCGTCCCGCTGGCGAAGCCGGGCGAGCGGGCGGAGCTCCTCGCGAGCTACTACGTCGAGAGCTACCTGGCGTTCAGCCTCCCGGTGATCTGTGCCGGGTATCTCGTGCGCCGGATCGGCTACGTGACGACCGCCGACCTCTACGCGGCCGCGATCCTCGCCATGAGCGCAGCCGGGTTCCTGGCGCGGCGGGCACTGACGTCGCGACGCGTCTCGCCTGGCTGACGCACCCTGCCTGCGGCGCTCCGGTCGGGTCCGCGTCCCGGACGGGCACCGAAGCCGGCCGCCGGGCGCTGAGAGCCCTCGCGCGATCGCGCCGCCAACAGCCGTCGTGCCGGCCGGGGCGATCCCGGCGCGACCGTCCCGGCCCGGCCGCGTTAACCCGGATCAACGTCGCGCGAACGGGACGGCCGGGTTCGGCACTCTCCCGGGACGCGGAGCCGAGCGGAGGCATCATGCGAGACTTCACCGTCGCCTGGGACGCGAACCGGCTGGCCTGGGTGCGGGAGCGCGTGCGGGCCTACCGCATGCCGCGCCTGCCGACGGGGGCCGGCTGGCGCTACGGCTGCGATCCGGACGTCCTGGCCGACCTGTGCGCCCACTGGCTCGACGGCTTCGACGAGGCCGCGGCCGCGGCCGAGCTCAACCGCTTCCCGCAGATCCTGGCCCGCGTCGAGGATCTCGACCTGCACGCCGTCCACGTCGTCGGCGAGGCGGAAGGCCGGCGCCCGCTGCTGCTGATCCACGGCTGGCCGGGTTCGATCTACGAGTTCTGGTCGGTGATCGAGCCCCTGGCCTTCCCGTCGCGCCACGGCGGGCGGCCGGAGGACGCGTTCGACCTCGTGATCCCGGCGCTGCCCGGCTTCGGCTTCTCGGGCAAACCCGCCGCGCCGATCGGCGCGCGCAGCACGGCGCGGCTGTTCGATCGCCTGATGCGCGAGACTCTGGGCTACCCGCGCTACCGGGTTCAGGGCGGCGACTGGGGCGCCGGGGTCGCGGCCTGGCTCGGTCTCGACCACGCCGCGTCGCTGGAGGCGATCCACCTGAACTACCTGCTGGTGCAGCCCGATGCCGAGCCGGAGAGCGCGGCGGAGCGGGCTTGGCAGAAGCAGGCCGGAGCCACCCAGCAGGCGCTCGGGGCCTACGCGCAGCTGCAGGGCACCAGGCCGCTCTCGCTCGGCTACGCCATGGCGGACGAGCCGGTGGCGCAGCTGGCGTGGCTGGTCGAGCGCTTCCACGACTGGGCCGACTTGCGGGAGCGGCCCTTCGCGCAGGTCTTCACGAACGATCAGCTCCTGACCAACGCCCTGCTCTACATCCTCACCGATTCCTTCGCGACGGCGACGTGGTTCTACGCCGGCGCGCAGCAGGAGGGCGTGCGCCGGATGCCGCCGGGGCGGCGCGTCACGGTGCCGACGGCCTTCGCGGCCTACCCGGATCCGCGCACGCCCGCGCCGCCGCGAGAGTGGCTGGAGCGCGGCTACGCGGTCTCGCGCTGGCAGACGATGCCCCGCGGCGGCCATTTCGCCGCCATGGAGGCGCCGGACCTGTTCGTCCGGGACCTGCGGGACTGGGGCCGCGGCTGACGGCGTCGTCCCGCCGCATCGCGGGCTCAGCCGGACCCGGCGGCACGAACCGGATCCTCTAGATCAGCGCGTAGCCCGCCCCGTCCCGCTCGATCCGCCCGCGGGCGGCGAGGTGCATCCCGGTCACGCTCAGGCCCTCCGCCGCCGCGCGGTCGAGGATGCGCCGGCGGGTCGCGATCGCCTCCGCCGGATCCGTGTCCCAGATGACGGTCCAGTCCGGGTGCGGCATCTGCAGGAGTCGCGAGTGGATGACGTCGCCCCAGATCAGCAACCGGTCCGCCCCGTCCGCGATCAGCACGCCCATGTGACCCGGCGTATGGCCGGGGAGCGGCAGAGCGCGGATGCCGGGGGCGAGCTCCGCCTCGCCCGCGACGCGGCGGATCCGGTCGCCATAGGCGGCGAGCACGGCCTGCGCCGTCTCGAACATCGGCCGCAGGGCGTCGGGCGCGCCGGCCCGCGCTCCCGCATCCGACCAGTAGGCGACCTCGCGCTCCTGCACCACGAGCTCGGCGTTCGCGAACCGCGCCAGGCGGCCCGGCGTCAGGAGACCGCCCGCGTGGTCGGCGTGGAGATGGCTCAGCCAGATGGTCTCGACCTGATCGGGCCGCACGCCCTCCGCCGCCAGCGCGGCGGTCACCCGGTTGAAGTCCGGTCCGAAGACGGTGCCGCAGCCCGCGTCGAGCAGCCAGTGGCGCGCGCCGCGCCGGATCAGGAAGGCGTTGACCGGCTCCGGCGACGGACCGTCCCCGGCAAGACCAGCCCCCTGCAACAGAGCCCGTCCGGCCGGGCTCTCGGCCGCGGGCATCATCCGCGGCTCCAGCGGGAACAGCCCGTCGCGCAGGGGTGTCACGGTGAAGGCGCCGACCCGGTAGGGCGGGGTTCCGGTCGCGGCCGCGCCGGGGCGGTGCAGGCCGAGCGGCAGCAGGGCGGCGGCGGCGAGCAGGCTGCGGCGGGACAGGTGAGAGGCCATGGCGGGCTCCGCGGGAGACGAAACGCCGCCATCCTGCGAGGCGTGCGGGGCGCGGGCCAGGGACGTCCTCCCGCCCGCGACCGGGCATTCTTCCCGCGCTGGCTCGGCGCGGCTTGCGCGCCGGGACGTTCCCGGTGCCAAATCGCCGCGTCGCTTCGAGCCCGGCCGTTTCGCCCCCATGAGCCTGCCCGCGCATCTCGGCCTACGCCTCCTCGTGGTCGCCCTCCTGTGCCTGGCCGGAGCGGTCGCCTGGACCGGCTTCGCCGCCCAGGCGAGCCTGCAGCGGGAGGCCGCGACCTCGGCGGAGCGGATCGCCGCGCAGCTCGCGCGTCAGCCGGGTCTCGGCAGCGCCGGTCCGGTCGCGATGCCCGCCGCGCCGCCGCAGCCCGCACCGGCCCTCCTCACCATCCTCCCGGGGATCTGCGCCGACATCCAGCTCGGCGTCGAGTTGCCGCGGCGCGTCTGCGGCGACTGGGATGGCCTCGACGCCGCCCCCGCGTGGTTCCGGGAGGCGGTTACGGGGGACGCCGCGGCCGCGCCGACGATCCGCGCGATCGTCTTCCGCGAGCGCACGATCGGCAGCGTCACCGCCTGGCCCGATCCGATCGCCGCGGCGGCCCGCGTCTGGCAGCGGGTGCGTCTCGCGGGCGGGCTCGCGCTCGCTCTGACGGCGGCGACACTGCTCCTCAACTGGCTCGCGGTCATGCGCCTCGTCGCGCCCGCCGGGCAGATCGTGCGCGGGCTGGCGAGGCTCGACGCGGCCCGGACCCGGTCGCCGCTGCCGCGCTTCGCCGCCGCCGAGTTCGACCGGATCGCACGCGCCTGCGATGACCTCGCCGACCGGCTCGCCCGCGCGGAGGCCGCGCGCGCGGAGCTGATGCAGCGGCTCGTCACGGTGCAGGAAGAGGAGCGGCAGGCGCTCGCGCGGGACCTGCACGACGCCTTCGGCCAGTGCCTCGCCGCCGCGGGCGCCCGGGCGGCCGCGATCGAACTCGCCGCGCCCGACGACCGCGAGGATCTGCGCGCGGACGCGCGCGGCATCGAGGCCGTCCTCGCCACCATGCGGGAGAGCCTGCGCGGGGCGCTGGCGCGCCTCGAACTGCCCGACCTCGCCGAGACCGGGCTGGAGGACGCGCTGCGGGGCCTCGTGGCGGATTGGCGGGCGCAGCTCAGGTCCGGCCCGGCCCTTCATCTCGACGTGGCCGGCGACCTCGCCGACATGCCCGTGACCGTGTCGGCGAGCCTCTACCGCATCGCGCAGGAGCTCCTGACCAACGCCCTCCGCCACGGGCGTCCGAGCCGGATCTTCCTGCGGGTCGTCCGGACGGAGACCGGAACGCGGACGGTGACGCTCACGCTGGACGACGACGGCAAGGGCGATGTCTCGCGCACGGCCTCCGGCACGGGCCGCGGCCTCGTCGGCATCCGCGCGCGACTCGCCGCCCTCGGCGGCAGCTTCACGCTGACCGGCACCGGCAGCGGGATCCGCGCCTGCGCGACCGTCCCGACCGCGGTCTGAGGCGTCTCATGCCCACGTCCATCCTGCTCGTCGACGACCATCCCGTGGTGCGCGAGGGCTATCGCCGCCTGATCGAGCGACAGCCGGGACTCGTTGTGACGGCGGAGGCGGCGAGCGCGGCGGAGGCCTACCGCCAGTACAAGGCGCACGGGCCGGATCTCGTGATCCTCGACCTGTCGCTTCCCGGGCCGAGCGGCATCGAGGCCATCCGGCACATCCGCCAGTGGGACGGGGCGGCCCGCATCCTGGTCTTCAGCATGCGCACCGGGGCCGTCGTCGCGCGCCGAGCCTTCGCCGCGGGGGCGTGCGGCTACGTCACCAAGGCGAGTCCGCCGCGCGCGTTGCTGGCGGCGGTGGCGGCCGTGCTGCGCGGCGAGCGGGCGATGAGCGCCGACATCGCCCACGCCATCGCCCAGGACGAGGTGGCGGGCGGGCGCTCGGCCGTCGACGCGCTGAGCCCGCGGGAAGTCGAGATCCTGAGCCTGACCGCGGGGGGGATGACGGCGCAGGCCGTGGCCGAGGCCCTCTGCTTGAGCCTGAAGACGGTGCACAACAACCTGTCCGGGATCCGCGCCAAGCTCGGTGCCCGAACGGATGCACACCTCGTCTGGATCGCCGTGGGCGCCGGGCTCGTGTGCCCGCCCGAAGAGCTGGCCGGCAGGGCGTGACGGGGACCGCGCGCACTTGTCTGAGTGACGGATGATCCTTCCCGACATCCATCGCTGAACTGCGCGCCGCGTTTAATCCGCGCCGATGCGTGCGTGAGGGCACTCCGCGATTGCATGTCACCATCTACTTTGTCATCGCGGCACGAAATGATGCGTGAAGTCACGGTTGGTGATTTTACCGAGACTGCGGATTAAACGACGATTACATGGAGAGGGCGTCGCTGCTCTTGGTCGGCGCGGTGCGCAGGTCGCGGGCCGGCGGGGAGCACCCGCGCACCGATGGCAGCGTGGTCGATCGTGGATCTCCCGTCGGTCGTCGGCTCTCGCCCCGCGGACGAGGCGCGCATCACCGCGCAGGCAGATCGGATCGGAGATTGAATCGGGAGGCTCGCCATGACTGTCGGACAAGCGATGACCCGTGGAGCGATCATCGGCCTGATCGCGCCGTTCATCTGCATCCATGCGGCGCTGGCAGCCGCGTTCACGGGGACGGGCGGCGGCCCTGAGACCACGATCAACGCGCCGTACCGCTCGTCGGTGGGGCAGACGGTGCCGCCCGGCGCGGGGGCCGCGCCGCTGCACGATCCGCGCGAGCGGACGCGACGGCAGAAGGACCTCGACGCGGTCCTCGGCAGCGTCTGCGACAAGTGCTGACGCCGTCGCGACAGGTCCGCCTCGAACATCGACCGACACGAACGGGAACGAGCCTTTGCGTCCTCCGCACGACATCCGAATTCTCAGCCAGGTGCGCTGCCACCTCGGTGAAGGACCGAGCTACGATCCGCGCACCGGGACGGCGTGGTGGGTCGATATCCTGGAAGCGCGCCTGTTCGAGAAGCCGATCGCCAGCGCCCAGAAGGCGCTCGTCCACGTCCTGCCCGTCCAAGTCAGCGACATCGCGGCGATCGACGGCGCCCACCAGCTGCTCTCGGCGGAGGACGGTCTCTACGTCCGGTCGATCCGGGACGGGGACATCCGGATGCTCTGCCCCCTCGAGGAGGATCTGCACGACAACCGGTCCAACGACGGCCGCGTCCATCCGAGCGGCGCGCTGTGGATCGGCACGATGGACCGCGACGCCACCAAGGGGCGCGGCTCGATCTATCACGTGGCCGGCACGAAGGTGCACCGCCTCTTCGGCGGCCTGACGATCCCCAACGGCATCAGCTTCTCGCCGGACGGCGCCACCGGCTACTTCGTCGATACCGACGTCGGCGTGCTTCACCGCGTCCCGCTCGATCCGAGGACCGGGCTGCCGCGGGGACCGGTCGAGATCCATTTCGACCACCGCGGCGGCGAGGGCGCGATCGACGGCGCCGCCGTGGATGCCGAGGGCCTGATCTGGACGGCGCGCTTCGGCGCCGGCTGCCTCGACGCCTACAGCCCCGCGGGCGAGCGGGTCCGCACCGTGTCGGTGCCGATGCGGCAGCCGACCTGTCCGACCTTCGCGGGACGCGATCTCGACCGCCTGCTGGTCACGTCCGCCTACGAGGGCATGGACGTGGCGGACCGCGCCGAGGATCCGGAGCATGGCCGGACGATCCTGATCGACGTGGGCGCGCGGGGGCTGCTGGAGCCGGCCTTCCGGCTCTGCGCCTGACCAGGCCGGACCGCGGTTCTCGCCCGCCCTCAGCCGGCGCGTCGAAGCGCAACACCCAGGAGACTCCATGACCGACGCGGGCGAGCGCCCCTATCAGCCGATCGAAGCCTACGCCCTCCTGAGCAACTGCGAGGGATGCGCGCTCGTCGCCCGCGACGGATCGATCGACTGGGCCTGCCTGGAGCGCTTCGACGCCGACCCGGCCTTCTCCCGGCTGCTCGACCACCGGCGCGGCGGCCATTTCTCCATCCGCCCCGAGGGGCGGTACGAGACGGCGCGGCAGTACCTGAGCCGCAGCAACATCTTGGAGACCACCTTCACCACCCCGGACGGCTTCGTGACCCTGCACGACTTCATGGTCGGGCCGGAGGGCGGCCCGCACCGGCCGCTCCTGGTCCGGCTCGTCAGCGGTGTGTCGGGCCGTGTCCCGATGGTGGTCGTCTACCGGCCGCTGGCGGGCTTCGCCGAGTCCTTCGCGCCGCCGGAGATCGCGGGCGGCCGGGTGACGGCACCGGGATGCCCGGGCCTCGTCGCGGATGTCGAACTCGTGCGGGACGGCGCCGGGGCCGCCGCGCGGTTCGTCCTCGAGGGCGGGCAGGCGCGGAGCTTCAACATCTACGGCGATGCCCTGCCGGACGCCCCGCCGGACGCGCGCGCCCTGATGGAGCGGACGCGCAAGGCTTGGGTGCTGTGGACGCAGGACGCCGCCTACACGGGACCGCTCGCCGATGAGCTGATCCGGTCGGCGCTCGTGCTCAAGGCGCTGACATACGCGCCCACCGGCGCGATGGTCGCGGCGGCCACGACCTCCCTCCCCGAGGAGATCGGGGGGATCCGCAACTGGGATTACCGTTTCTGCTGGATCCGCGACGCGTGCCTGTCCTTCTACGTCCTGAAGAAGTTCGGCATGCTGCGCGAGGCCGAGGCCTTCTTCGGGTTCGTATCCGACCTCTGCGCGCGGGCGGAGGGGCGGCTGCGGCCGCTCTACAGCGTCTCGGGCGAGGCCGACCTCGCCGAGACCACGATCGCGCATTTCGAGGGCTGGCGGGGCAGCGCGCCGGTGCGGGCCGGCAACGAGGCCGCCGAGCAGCATCAGGCCGACGCGTACGGGCAGGTGCTCGACCTGCTCTACCTCTACACACGCCTGGGCGGCACGCTCCCGGAGGCGATGCTCGGGCACGGCGCCCGGCTGGCCGACATCTCCGCCGCGCACTGGCACCGCCCCGACGCCGGTCTCTGGGAGCCGCGCAAGCCCGAGCAGCGCTACCTCCACGCGGCGATCATGAACTGGGTCGCCCTGGACCGGGCGATCCGCCTGTTCGGCCCGCGCGAGACGTGGTGCCGGGAGCGCGACCGTATCGTCGCCTGCGTGAACGGCCCGGGGATCCACCGGGACGGCTACTACCCGCAATATCTCGGCGGTGACGACGTCGACGCCGCCCTGCTGATGGCGCCCCTGGTCGGCTTCCCGGTTGACGAGGCCGCCTTCGCCCGGACCGTGGACGTCGTCATCGAGCGCCTCGGCCACGGCCACCTCGTCTACCGCTACCGGAACGACGACGGCCTGCCCGGCCACGAGGGCACCTTCCTGCTCTGCGCCTTCTGGCTGGTCGACGCGCTGCTCTGGCTCGGCCGGGACGCGGAGGCGCGGCTGCGCTTCAACGCCCTGCGCGCCCTCCAGAACGACGTCGGCCTCTACGCCGAGGAGGTCGCGCCGGACGGCGCTTTCCTGGGGAACTTCCCCCAGGCCTTCAGCCATCTCGGCTTCATCCACAGCGCCCTGATGCTCGACCTGTTCGACCACGGCGGTCGCGCGGCGGTGCAGGGCACCTACGCCGACCGGTCCCTGCGCGAGACGGCGCTGCGCCGGACACCGACCCTGGGCGGCCCCGACTGATCGCCGCCCGCCATCCGCCCGTCCGCTGTCGCCACCCCTCATTCAGCGCAGGAGTGCCCATGTCCCGATCGAGCCGTCACGAAGCCCGTCTCCTGAGCGTGGACGAGGCCGATCTCGTCGCGCGCTCGCATCACCCCAGGCTCGGTGAGGCCGATGACGGCGGCTTGGCGGAGCTGGTCGCGCGTCTTCGGGCAAGCCGCGACCGTGCGCGGGATATCTCCCGCCGGCAGCGCCGCGAGCTGCGCGGCAAGGCCGCCCCGTCCGGCGCGCGCGCCGCGACCGACAATACCGGGACCCGCCGGAAGGCCGCGGTGCTGGCAGCCGCGGTGAAGCGCGCCAGCAAGGAGAGCGAGCGCAGGCGGAACGCCCGGGCGCGCGGTCGCCTGGTCACGAGCTCCCGCAGGGCGCTGGCGATGAAGCAGGCCGCCGGCGATCACGGTCTCGCGCGACCGACCTCGCGCACCGCGCACGATGGCATGCAGGCCGTTCCGAACGACGGCCTCGCGCCGTCGGGCGCCCTCGACAGCGCGGGACACGAGATCGCGCGGCGGCGCGGCGGCGGTCCGCGGTAGCGCCAGACCCGGACGGCCGCCGCGGGCGCTCCGGGCTCGGCCCTTGCACACCGGCGTCGGCTTCCGCGCCATCTCACCGGTAGCGGACGGGCCGGATCCGCGGCGCGCCTCTCTTCCGGCCGCGGCCGGTCACGGGCGCGGACCCCCGCCTCGCGGTGAGCGTCGGTGCGGATCCCGCGAGGTCCCTGTCGCGGCTCTCACGCGAACCTCGCGGACGCGCCCGTCATGGAGCGACAGGAGACGTCGGTCCTGGCAGGGTGGGATCCGATCGTGGCCCCGGGCCGTAGCGGAGCGTGCACCGACCGGTGCGCGCATGAGGATGTTGTCGATGCGGGGCGCCGCGCTGATTTTCGGGACACTTCTCGTCATCGCGACCTTCGTGTGGTTCATGTACTTCGTCCCCCTGGGATGTGCGATGAACACGACGGGGTGCCGGGAGACCTTCTCGGTCTGGAGCGGCGGCGGCCTGGTCCATTTCTGGGCGCCGCTCCTTGTCGCAGGCGCGGCGATCCTTTTCGGATTGTCCGGCTCTAGGTAGATCGGCGGTATTCGCGCATTGCGAGGCAGGGCCGCCGACGCTCCGGTCGTCGACGGGATCTGGTCAGCGGCGACGAGAGAGTCGTCGATGAACCTCTAGACGGCCGTGCAGCCGTTCAGGTGATCCTGCCCCTGGTCAGGGGTCAGCTTGCCGGCGGGACCGGGCCGTGCGAGGTGTCGCCCGCGACGATGCCTGACGTGAGTTGATCCACTGATCGCATGAGCCTCGCCGTCGACCCGACCCGCGCCCGGACCCCGAGGACCGCCGATCTGCACCGCGGCTATCGCGGCCGGGAGGGCGACCGACGGTCCGCGCGGGATGCCGGTCGATACCAGTCTCGGCGTCGGACAATCCCCGCGACCCGGCGAAAACGCGACTGGGCCGCCCATCGCAACATCGTGCCGGCGCCTGCCGGAGGAACCGCGTCCCGCGAGGCGGGACCGTTCGCCAAGACAGGGGATGTCCGGGAATGATCATCTGGTCCGGCTGGGGAATGCTGACGGCGCTGATCGCGGCGGCGGGCCTGATCGGCAGCGTGCTGCTCGATCCGGCGCTCGCCCGCCTGGGCGTCCCGACGCCCACGGGCGTCATCCTGGTGTGGGTGGTGGCGGCCGGCTTCAACTGGTGGCTCGGCACCCGGCTGAACGGCCGGCCGGGCCGCGAACTGCTCGACCCGCGCACGGGGCAGACAGTGATCCTGCGCCCGCGCCACACCCTGTTCTGGATCCCGATGCAGTACTACTCCGTGCTCATGGTTCTGCTCGGTCTGCTCGCCGTGATCGGCGCGATGCACGCCGGCTCGCCGGGCCGGCCTGTCTGATGGGCGAGCGCCGCGCCGCGGGTGCGCGGCCGCGACCTCTCCGAGGCCTCTCCGGCGCTCGACGCCGCGGCGCAGGGATGAAGCCCGTGGCGGTCCTAGGGGCAGTCCGGAGCGTCCGGAATCGCGTCGAAGGCCTGCGGTCCCGGCTGTGCTCGGGGGCGGACGACGACGCGGACCGTGACCCGGCAGTCACCCGCCCGGACGCGGTAGCGCTCCCCGTCGACGCGTTCGACTGCATCGATCGGACGCGATCCCAGCACCCGCGCGGCCGCCTCCGCGACGGCCTGGACTTCACGCACGCGTTGCCAGGACGGCGGCAGGGCTGCCTGGGCGGTCGTCGGAAGCAGCGCGAGCCCCGTCGCGCTTAGCCAGCGACGCGCGGCCATCATGCCCGGGCCTCCCGGGTCCTGGCGGGAGCCGACACCGGCGCCGGGACAGCCGCCCGGATCGGCCGGACCGCGAAGAGCCGAAGGCGTCGGCGCGTGGGCGTCTCTCCGTTCATGCGGCGGGGACGAACCTCAGCGGACCGCGAAGACGGAGGCCGGCGCCCCGTAGCGCCGGTCCCAGCCTTCCCACGCGACGTCGGTCGGTCCCACGGCGAAGTCGACGACCCGCCAGCCGTTTCCGTCCTGGCGCAGCAGCGCGGCGTAGTCGTTCGAGTCCAGATCGTCCGCGGCGCGAGGGAGGGGGCGGCCGTCGGGCCGCTGCATCCGCGCGAACAGGAAGGCCCAGGGGCCGACTTGGTTCAGGGCGTGCACGACGAACTGCACCGGCTGTCCCCGCCCGGTCTCCGCGGGGCCCCGGGCGACATCGAGCAGGGCGCGCCGCGCCGCGCCCTGCGGGGTCTCCGTCCCGGCCTGTGCGGGCTGTCGCGTGCCGTCGCCGCAGGGCTGCCAGGTTCTCTGGGCGCCCGTGTCGGCCGGGCGTCCGTAGCACCAGCCCGCGGCGGCGAGCCGGCGATCGAGGCCGTCGCGCCGTTCGCAGGCCGCCTGCGTGCGCGGATCGTCGCCGGAGCCGCCGCGGCAGAGACCGTTGGCCGTGGTCCAGTCCCGGAGAAGCGCCGCCACCGGATCGGCGCGCGTCGCCGTCGGCGCCGCGATCATCAGGGCGCAGAGCGCGCCGACGCGCCGTGTTCGCCGCGTCCGGTCTCTCCGGCTCGCGCAGGGCGCGCGGCCATCACCGGGGAGGCCGCCATCGGCCCGCGCGACGGCGTGGCGGGCCGAAGCAGCGGATCCGCGCGTCTCCGCACCGGCGTCACCCGACCGCGCGCCAGTGCCCGGACCGCCGATGGACCTTCCGTGTCCCCCTGTCATGCCCTGAAATCCCTGCCTGCGCCGGTCTCACGTCAGCCTTGAGCAGACCAGACCGAGTTCCGCGCGTCCCGCGCGGGCCGATCGGCACGATCGTCGCGCTCATGTTGGGCACGCGGCGAGACCTGTCGAGGGGATCGGCGCCGCCGCGGGTCAGAGCGCGCGCCTCCGCGGCGCTGCACGGCCGGGTGGCGATCCCACCGCCGGCACCGCCGAGACGGGAGCGTCCCGCCGCGGAGAGCCGCGCTCGTCGCCGGCAACCCGTCGCGCCGGACGCTGTTGGGTCCCCGGGAGTGGTTTCCGTATGGCGCGTCGCATCCTGATCACCGGCGCCAGCATCGCCGGCAACACGGTGGCCTGGTGGCTCGCCCGCAGCGGCTTCGACGTGACCGTCGTCGAGCGCGCGCCCGCCTTCCGGGACGGTGGGCAGAACGTCGATGTGCGCGGCGTCGGTCGCACGGTGCTGCGCCGGATGGGTCTGGAACGGGCCGCCCTCGCCAGCGGCACCGGCGAGGAGGGCACGGCCTGGATCGACGGCCGGGGACGGGTCGCCGCGCGGTTCGACGTCGCCGGGGCTGAGGGTGATGGCCCGACCGCCGAGATGGAGATCCTGCGCGGCGACTTAGCGCGCCTTCTCTACGAGCCGGCCCGGGAGCGGGCCCGCTACCGCTTCGGCGACCGTGTGGCCCGCCTCGCGGAGGACGGGGACGCGGTCGCCGTCACCTTCGCGGGCGGCGAGACGGAACGCTACGACGCGGTGGTCGTGGCGGAGGGCGTCGGCTCATCGACCCGCGAGCTCGTCTTTCCCGGAGAGAACGCGCCGCGCTGGATGGATCTGACCATCGCGTACTTCACGATTCCCAGAATCCCCGGCGACGACCGGATGTGGCGCTGGTTCAACGCCACGGGCGGCCGCAGCATCTCGCTGCGGCCGGACCGACACGGCACGACGCGCGCGATGCTGACGCTCCGTCAGCCGCCCGGCGGCGAGCAGGACTGGGATATCGCTCGCCAGAAGGCGTTCCTGCGGGCGCGGTTCGCCGGCGCCGGGTGGCAGGCCGGGCGCGTCGTGGCGGGCCTGGACGCGACGGACGATTTCTACCTCGACGTCCTGCGCCAGGTGAGGATGAAGCGCTGGTCGTCTGAACGCGTCGTGCTCACAGGCGACGCGGCCTGGTGCGCGACGCCCCTCGCGGGCATCGGCACGACGCTGGCCGTCACCGGCGCCTGCGTGCTGGCCGGTGAGCTGGCGCGCGCCGACACGGTCGCGGCGGGCTTTGCGGCTTACGAGCGGGTCATGCGCCCGTATGTCGAGAGGGCGCAGGGTGTCCCGAAGCTCGCGCCGAAGCTCATGAACCCGCGCACGCGGATCGGCATCCGTCTCCTTCACGCGGCCCTGAACGTCGCGAGCAGGCCCGCCGTTCGCCGCGTCACCGCGAAGCTGTTCGATGGGCGCTCCGAGGAGCCCGATGTCTCCGCTTACGTCGGTCGATCGGCCTGAATCGGCTCCTCGGCACACACGCTCCGGGCGGTTCCACATGGAGCGCTCGGATCGCCACGGCTCGGTTCACTGCGGGGTCTGATCTTGGCTCAGGAACGACGGCGTCCGTTGTCGGGGCAGCCTCTCCCGACAAGACCGGCTGTGCCGGCGGGGGAAAGTCCTCCCTAGAATTGTGAGATCAATGTCTGTTGTTTCATGAATCGGATCCCTGTCGGGTCTCGACGCGCGCGAGCATGTCGAGGGCATCACCGATCGCGGCGAACTCCGCGGTGTTGTCGAAGATGCACCACGCGCGTCGGCCGAGGGCCTTGTGCGCTCCGAGGCGCTCGGCCATCCGGGACAGGACGCGCGGTTCGTACGCCGAGTAGTACATGCGCGGCGAGCCGTGGAGCCGATAGTAGACGAGGTCCGGCCAGCCACCGGGCATGCCGGCGTTCCGGACCGGCGCGGGGTCGGCCGCGACACGGGCGATCGCGAGGCCGACGAGCAGGCGGTCGACATCTTCTGTGAACCACGTGGCGTGGCGCGGCTCGCAGACGATGTCGCCCGGGAAGCGCCGCCGGAATTCCGATAGGAAGGTCGCCGCGGACGGGCTGTCGAAGGCCAGACTCGGTGGGAGCTGGAGCAGCAGCGGCCCGAGTTTTGTCCCGAGGCCCGTGACCTCCCCGAGGAAGCGCTCGAGGGGCTCATCCACGCCGATGAGGCGCCGCTCGTGCGTGACCGATCGCGGCACCTTCACGGCGAAGCGGAACCCGTCCGGCACCGCCGCAGCCCATCTCGCGTAGGTCGTCGCCCGATGGGGCCGATAGAAGGCGGTGTTGATCTCGACCGCGGAAAAGCGCTGTCCGTACCGCTCCAGATGGCTGCCCGCCTCTGGGAACTGCGGCGCGTAGGCCTTGGGCAGGCTCCAGCCCGCGGTTCCGACGGCGATGGCGTCTGATGGATGCATGGAATACCGCTCGGGGCCGAAGCCATGCCGGCCCGACCGGCGATCGGTAGACCGGGATCTGCGCGCATGCGAGCGCTCGACGAGGTGTTCGACCGTCTCCCGCAATCCGCGTTCCGGCGACGCTTCCGGCTGGCGATCGCCGATCGGGTCTACCTGCGGGAGAAGGGGCTCCCGACGGTCTTGGACCACGCGCGGGACTTCGTGCGGCGACGCCTCGCGTCCGCCGAGCCGAGGAACGACGGCAAGCAGACGCCCTTTCGCGGTCATCCCGTCTTCACGGCGCAGCACGCGACGGCAACCTGCTGCCGCGGTTGCCTGGCCAAGTGGCACGCGATCCCCGCCGGCCGGGCATTGACCGCCGTCGAGCAGGCCCACGTGGTCGCCGCGATCGCGCGCTGGCTGCGCTCCGAGGACCCCGAGGCCGCCTGAAGCGCGCGCCAGGCCGGGCGGCCGGCGCCACCGAGACGGGGCAAAGTCGGCGTCGCGGACGAACGCCGCGATCCGGTCACTCCCGCCGGGGCGCTTCAGGCCCGGCGGCGTGCCGCTGCCGGTCGCGGCGTCCGGGCCACACGGCCCCGCCGCTTCTCCCGCTCCGCGGGCCGCTTGGCCTTTGCCCCTCCGGCGTTCGCCTCGTCCCTCCCCTGCCCTGGCCGCGCGGCGTGCGCGTCGAGGAAGCGCCGGCACGCGTCGAAGTCCGTCTCCGCGTCCGGCGGGCACGGGATGCCGCGCTGCTGGGCGAGGCTGCGCGCGTAGCCGACCATCGCCGCGCTCGGGCTCCGCCGGCCGTCTGCGCGGCCGGCGTCGTCCTCCTGCCCGGCACGCGGCCCGGCATGGGTGTCGAGGAACGCGCGGCAGACGCTGATGCTGCTCCTGCAGCCACGCGGCAGCGTCACGCCCTTCCGCTCGGCGAGGCTCACGGCGAACGCCACCATGGCCGGCGTCGGCGGCCGCTGGTCGCCCTGACCGGCCGGAATCAGGCTCGGATCGAGGCTGACGGTCGGCGCCTGCGCGATCGCGGCGATCAGGTCGTCGAGGCGGGCGCGGGTGCGCTGGCGGAAGGCGGTCGCGCGCGCGACCGCCTCGGCGCGCGTGGCCGCCCGTCCGATCTCGGCGAGCTCCGCCTCGAACATGGCGCGCCCGACCGGATCTCCGTAGGCCGGGAACACGCTGCGCACCGCGCGGACGAAGGTCAGGCCGACCTCGGTGACCTCGATGGCCGGATCCTTGCCGGTAGACAGCGTGATGTAGCGGCTCTTCAGGAGCTTGGGCAGGATCGTGTCGCGCGTCGCGGCCGTGCCCAGACCCTTCGGCTCGTTCGGGTTGGCGGGGTTTTCCAGGGCGCGCTTGGCGGCCGGATCGTCCACTTGGTCGATCAGCCGGCCCATCACCACCGGCAATTCGCCTCGGGTGATCCGCCGCGGCGGCTCGGTCTTCGCGGTGGCGATCTCCGCCGTCGCGGCGGAGGCGCCCTCGCCGTCGGTCACGAGCGGCAGGCGGGTGGCGGTGGCTTCCGCCTCGCGCTTGGTCTTGCCGGGCACGGCATCCGTTTCGAGCTCGGCCTCGCTGCCGTAGAGCGCGCGCCAGCCCGGCGCGCGCACGACGCTGCCGGAGACGGCGAACCGCCTCACGCCCAGCGGTGTCGCGACATCCGCCGTGACGCTCGTGCGCGCGTCGACCCCGTCGGGCAGGTGCGCGGCGAGATAGGCCTTCGCCACGAGTTCCCACAAGCGGAACTGATCGGTGCTGAGACGGCCGCGCTCGGGCGCCTTGCGCAGGGGCACGATAGCGTGGTGCTCGCCCGGATCCGCGACGTAGTGGCCCTTCAGGCCGCGACGGATCAGCGGCGCAGCGTCGCGCGGAACGACTTTGCTCAGGTCGGTCAGGACGGTTGTGACGGCCGCGATGATCGCGGCGGCATCGCCGGCCTGGCCCTCGGGCAGGTGCTCCGACTCCGTGCGCGGGTAGCTGAGGTACCCCTGATCGTAGAGGTCCTGAGCGATGCCGGCCGTGTGCTGCGGGTCCCAGCCGAACCGCTTGGCGCAGCGTCGCGCCAGGGTGTCCTTCGAGAACAGCCGGGGCGGCGCGCGCCGGACATCCCTGTGCGCGACCGCCAGAGGGCCCGACCACGTCGCCGCGGCGGACCGGATCGTCTCAGCGATCGCCGCATCGAGGATCCGCTCCTTCGGGGCGTGCCAGAGGGTGATCTCCGCGCCTGCATGGGTCCTAAGGTGCAGCGCGACCTTGAAGAAGTCCTGCGGCACGAAGGACCGGATCCGCTCCTCCAAGTCCGCCAGGATGGCGAGGGTCGGCGTCTGGACGCCGCCGAAGCGCCAGGGCTCCCGGAAGGCGGGCGGCCGCAGGCGCAGCGAGATCGCCCGCGTGCCGTTCAGGCCGAGATGATAGTCCTCGTACTGCCGGCAGAGCGCCTCGAGATAGGCGGCGTAGTCGCGCTCGCCCGAGGCGGGATCCTTGGCCAGGGCCGCGAAGGCGCGTCGGATCGAGACCTCGTCGAGCGCGCCGAGCTTGAGCCGGTCGACCCGGCCGTTCCAGCCGAGATGCTCGAGCACTTCCCACGCGATCATCGAGCCCTCGCGACCCGGATCCGTGGCGATGATCACGCGGTCCACGCCGCTCAGCGCCTGCCGGATCGCGGCGATCTTCGGTGCGTGCGACTGCCCGGACCGGTTCGTGCCGTAGCCGACCGGGATCGTGGGAAGGACGATCGGGAGGAGGTCGAAGCGCCAGGGCTTCCACTCGGGCCGGATGCTGCCCGGCTCCTCGGCCGAGAGCAGGTGTCCCTCGGCGGCCACGCAGACCGTGCTCGGCGAGCGGAAGAAGCGCTGCAACTGGCGCATCGCCGAGGGCTTCTCGAAGAAGAACAGCGTGCGACCGGAGCTCGGAGATGACATGTCGCTGACCGCTCCGGCTGTCGCCGCGCCTGACCCAGGGTTCACATTTTGTTCCAGACGGGCTCGGGACGCAACTGGCGCCTCGAGAGGGGAAGCCGTCGGAGAAGCCGGCGGCGTGTCGCCCTCCCCAGGCACACCGGCCGGCGCCGCGATGCTGGAGCGGCGCTCGTACCTGTGCTCCGGGCTCGCCCGCGGCGGCGACCCGGAATGCCTCCGTGGCCGGATCCCCGCCTGTGGCTGGCGCGTCGCCGTCGACCCGCGCACCGTCCTCCGAAGGCTCCGGGCACGCGCTCGCGCGCTAAGGGTTGCCCGCCCCAAGTGTCTGTCGAGACCAGCAAGCCTTCAGCGGGCACGGCACCGAGGTTCGGTCACCGGCCTAGCCGGCCGCGTGCGCCGAGCCGGGCTTGTTGCCGTGAATGAGGTCCCGACCCGCGTAGATGCCGCCCAGGACCTGCAGATCGAGACGCTCCGCATCGCGGCGCCGGACCTCCGCCAGGATCGCGCTGGCCGCTTCCGGCTCGGCTCCGGTCGTCAGGAGCGCCTGCTCGCCGAGGAGCAGAGCCGACTCGACCGTCTCGCGGATCTGGTAGGCCACGCCCGCCTGGATCAGCTCGACCGCGTGTTCGCGATCCCGGGCGCGCGCCAGCACGGGCACCAGGGGGAACTCCGCCTTGGCGATCTCCGCGACGCGTCTGGCCATCGCGGTGTCGTCGACGCAGATCAGGATCGCCCGCGCCGTCGCGGCGCCGGCCGCGTGCAGAATGTCGAGGCGGGTGCCGTCACCGTAATAGACCTTGAAGCCGAATCCCTCGGCGAGACGGATGTTGCTCGGGTTCGTGTCGATGATCGAGACCGAGCAGCCCTGCGCTATGAGCGGCTGACTGGCGATCTGGCCGAAGCGGCCGAACCCGACGATCAGGGCGCTGCCCACGAGGTCCTCGGGCGCCTCGACGCCGTCGATGGACGGGACGGCCTTGGGACCGAGACGATCGAAGGCGACGACCATCAGCGGCGTGATCGCCATCGACAGGATGATGGTGGCTGTCAGGACGGCGTTGGTCGTGCCGTCGATGATGCCCGCGCTCGCGGCGGCCGCGTACAGCACGAAGGCGAACTCGCCGCCCTGCGCCATCAGGGCCGCGCGTTCCAGCGACTCGGCGTGCGAGGCGCGCAGCACCCGGGCCACGCCGTAGATGAGCAGGCCCTTGACGGTCATGTAGGCGGCGACGCCCGCCAGGATCAGGCCGGCATTCGCGGCGATCACCGTCAGGTCGAGGGACATCCCGACCCCGAGGAAGAACAGGCCGAGCAGGATGCCGCGGAACGGCTCGACATCGGCCTCCAGCTGGTGACGGAAGCTCGACTCCGAGAGCAGGACGCCGGCCAGGAAGGCGCCCATCGCCATCGAGAGGCCGCCGAGCTGCATCGCGAGGGCCGAGCCGAGCACGACGAGGAGGGCCGCGGCCGTCATGACTTCGCGCGCCTTGGCGGCGGCGAGGAGGCGGAACAGCGGGTTGAGCAGCCAGCGCCCCGCGGCGACGAGCGCGCAGACCGAGAGCAGGGCGATGGCGACCGTGACCGCGCGCTCCGTCGCGCTCGCGGCGCTCCCGCCCGGCGCCAGAAGCGCGACGGCGGCGAGGAGCGGCACGATGGCGAGATCCTCCAGCAGCAGGATCGCCACGATGCGCTGACCCTTCGGCGTCGAGAGCGCGCCGCGCTCCTCCAGGAGCTGCATGACGATCGCGGTGGAGGTCAGCACGAAGCCGGTCCCGGCCACGAAGGCGACGGTGATCGAGAAGCCGAGGGCGAGTCCGACCAGGGTGAGGGCAGCGATGCAGGCGCCCACCTGGGCGAGGCCGAGCCCGAAGATCGCGCGGCGCATGCCCCAGAGCCGGGACGGCTCCATCTCCAGCCCGATGATGAAGAGGAACATCACGACGCCGAGCTCCGCCACGTGGAGGATGGCGTGGGCGTCCGTGAACAGGCCGAGCCCGAAGGGCCCGATTGCCAGTCCGGCCAGAAGGTAGCCGAGGACCGATCCGAGGCCGAGCCGCTTGAACAGCGGGACGGCGATGACGCCGGCCGCCAGGAGGGAGACGACCTGAACGAGTTCGCTCGCGGCACCGGATGCTTCGACAGCCATGGCGGGGTCCTTCCGTGGGTGCACTGGCGCCCCGCGGCCCGTGCTGGGCCCCGACGTCGCGCCGATGGATCCATCTTGAGCGAAGCACGCGCAATCAGAAATGGAAACTATCGAAACGGATCGTTTCCATGAGCACTCATCGTGCGGCTTGCTCTGACGCGCGATCCGGAGCGAGGCCCCTCGTCCGGATCACGGAGGGGTGTGCTGAGAGGCTGGCGCGGCGACGGGTCTCTGCGCGCGGGGCCTCTGCCGGATCCGGGAGCGGTGTCCGCACACGCGGACGACCGCGCCCGCCAGCGTCCGGCGGTCGACGAAGAGGGGCGATTGACAGCCGATTTCTGGCGCCCTATACGGCGCCTCCCGACGCGGTGCCCGGCCAGGGCGGGCCGCTCGGACGGACTTCCACTGAAGACTGCAAGCAACGGTCGGCGAGCGCCGAGTATTTTTTTGTTGATCTTCAGATGGCACTTGTGTAAACAGGCGCCGTTCTTTGACAAGTGAATACGGGAAAGAGAAGCGTGGACGGCGCTTGTCCTTGCGGGTCCGGCGAGAGCCGGATCAACGAGAGAAGCGAGCTGTCTAACGCTTCGGAAGCTCACACATCCGGGTAGTGATGCCGGGATGATTGTGAGCCTCTGTCAAGTAGTTGTGATCAGCTTAGATCAATCTCTTCAACGTGAGAGTTTGATCCTGGCTCAGAGCGAACGCTGGCGGCAGGCTTAACACATGCAAGTCGAGCGGGCCCTTCGGGGTCAGCGGCGGACGGGTGAGTAACGCGTGGGAACGTGCCTTCTGGTTCGGAATAACCCTGGGAAACTAGGGCTAATACCGGATACGCCCTTATGGGGAAAGGTTTACTGCCGGAAGATCGGCCCGCGTCTGATTAGCTAGTTGGTGGGGTAACGGCCTACCAAGGCGACGATCAGTAGCTGGTCTGAGAGGATGATCAGCCACACTGGGACTGAGACAC
>NZ_FOZY01000094.1:0-1466 GCF_900116245.1 Methylobacterium sp. yr668
GAAGCTCGGCGAGGACGTCACCGAGACCCTGGAGGTGATCCCACGCCAGTGGAAGGTGATCCAGACGGTCCGGGAGAAGTTCACCTGCCGCGCGTGCGAGGCCATCTCGCAACCGCCGGCGCCCTTCCATGTGACCCCACGCGGCTTCGTCGGGCCGAACCTGCTGGCCATGGTGCTGTTTGAGAAGTTCGGTCAACATCAACCACTGAACCGCCAAAGCGAGCGCTACGGCCGCGAAGGCATCGAACTCTCCGTCTCGACGCTCGCCGACCAGGTTGGCGCGGCAACGGCAGCGCTGGCGCCGTTGCATGAGCGGATCGCCAGGCACGTGATGACGGCCGAAAGGCTGCACGCCGACGACACCACAGTGCCGATCCTGGCCAAAGGCAAAACCGATACGGGCCGGATCTGGACCTATGTCCGCGACGACAGGCCCTTTGGCGGCGCCGATCCGCCGGCGGCGCTCTACTTCGCCTCGCGCGACCGGCGGCACGAGCATCCGGACGCGCACCTCGCGGCATGGTCCGGCATCCTCCAGGCCGACGCCTATGGCGGCTACAACGGGCTCTATGATCCCGCGCGTCCGAGCGGACGGGTCACGTCGGCGCTGTGTTGGTCCCATGCCCGTCGCGGCTTCTTCGAACTCGCCGACATCGCCGCGAGCGCGCGGCGTAGCCCTGGCGCCGCGCCTGTGTCACCGATCGCCCTGGAGGCGGTTACGCGCATCGACGTGCTCTTCGCCATCGAGCGCGAGATCAACGGTCTGAGCGCCGACGCGCGTCGCCAGGTCCGACAGGAGCGGAGCCGCCCGCTCGTCGAGGACCTGCGCACCTGGCTTGGTGAGCAGCGCATCAGGCTCTCGCGCTCGGCGACCGTCGCCAAGCCGATCGACTATATGCTCAGGCGCTGGGACAGGTTTACCTCATTCCTCGACGACGGGCGGGTTTGCCTCACGAATAATGCCGCCGAGCGGGCGCTCAGAGGTTTTGCCCTCGGTCGAAAAGCATGGCTGTTTGCAGGCTCCAGCCGCGGCGCCGAGCGTGCCGCCGCCATGGCGACGCTGATCCAGACGGCAAGGCTTAACGATGTCGACCCACAGGTCTGGCTCGCCGACGTGCTGGCCCGCATCGCCGGGCATCCGATCCATCGACTCGACGACCTGCTGCCGTGGAACTGGTCCCCGCCGTCGACCAGGGCAATCGCAGCCTGACGATGCACATCAACAAGGTCCATGCCGTCAGGACCTTGGCGCTCGTCGCAAGGGAGCTCGGCGAAGATGCGGACTGGCTCGCCGATATCGCTACCGATCTGGAGCCCGAAGACGGGCTGATCTGGGTCTACGATCCGCAGTACCCTGACGGAACCATGGCCTTCTCAGACTTTGGTATCGAAAGTCTCCGTAACCTCATCGAAGTCCACCGCAGCGCGCCGAAATAGGACCCCCGCGGCCCACGCCGGATGAATAC